>JBFKQZ010000117.1:0-9446 GCA_041627475.1 Nitriliruptoraceae bacterium
CCTGCACGGTGCGGCCCGTCCGCGTGCGGCAGACTCCGCGGTCCCACCGACCGGGACACCCCGATGGCCGACCCCACCGTCGCACGCCGCGACGACCTCGTCGAGGTGCTGCACGGCACCGAGGTCGCCGACCCGTACCGGTGGATGGAGGACCTCGGCTCCGACGAGCTCGCGCGGTGGGTCGACGCGATGGCGGACGAGGCCCGGACGGCGCTCGACGCCCTCCCGGGTCGTGCGCTGTTGACGCGGTCGGTCGCCGCCGTGATGGACGTCCCGCGCGGCGGGGCCCCCTGGCGGCGCGGGTACCGCTGGTTCCAGCTGCGCAACACCGGCCTCCAGGACCACGACGTGCTCTGGGCCGCTGACGACACCCCGGGTGACGGCACGGCGCCGGCGGCCGGGTGGACGGTCCTGCTGGACCCGAACACCTGGGACGGCGCCGCGTCGCTCGGTCCGGTCGCCGCATCCCCCGACGGCGCGCTGCTCGCCTACGCCCGCAGCGAGGCAGGATCGGACTGGCAGACGTGGCACGTGCGCGACGCGGCCACGGCCACGGACCTGCCCGACCAGGTGCCGTGGTCGAAGTTCGCCGGGGCCGCCTGGCTGCCCGACGGCAGCGGCTTCCTCACGACGACCTACCCCGCCCCCGACCCGGACCGCACCCACGAGGCCGCCACCCGTGGCCAGCGCGTCGTGCTGCATCGGATGGGCGGCGACACGACGGTCGTGCACGAGCTCCCTGACGAGCCGGAGGCGGTGTTCGACCTCGAGGTGAGCCACGACGGGGGCTGGCTCGTCCTCACCGTGGGGCGGGGGACCGACCCGACCAGCCGCCTGCAGGTCGCGGAGCTACGTGACGGCTCGCTCGGCCCGGTCCGCTGGCTCGTGGCCGAGGCGACCGCACGGTGGCACCCCGTGGGCGTCCTCGGGGGCGAGCTCGTCGCGGTCACCGACCACGACGCCCCGCGCCGACGCGTCGTCGCCCTGCCCCTGGACGGCAGTGGCGGCGTCCGCGAGGTGCTGCCGGAGGCCCCCGACCTGCTGGAGGTCGCACGGATCGCCGGTGCCGCGACCCCCGAGGACCGTGGGTGGCTGGTGACGAGCCACCTCCGTGACGCCGCCAGCGTCGTCGCGGTCCACGACCTGGACGGCAGGCACGTGCACGACGTCCCGCTGGACGGGCTCGTCACGGTCGGCGACCAGCACATCGGTGGAGAGCTCGCCACCAGCCGTCGGGACGGCGTGGTCCACATCCTGGCGACCTCGTTCGTCCGACCGTCGGTCCTGCTGCGGCACGACGCGGACCGGGGCGTGTCGACCCCGCTGGACCCGACCTGCGCCCCGACGGCCGACGACCACGACGGCGAGCCGGACGCCATGACGGTCGGCCGCGTCTTCGTGACCTCGGACGGGGTCCGCGTGCCGGTGTTCCTCCTGCACCGGGAGGACGTCCGGCCGAGCGGGACCGTCCCGACGGTCCTGTGGGGCTACGGCGGCTTCGACATCGCGATCACGCCCCACTTCCGTCCGGCGTGGCGGGCGTGGGTGGAGCAGGGAGGCGTGGTCGCCGTCGCCTGCCTGCGCGGCGGGAGCGAGTACGGCAGGGCGTGGGCCGACGACGGCCGGCTGCGCAACAAGCAGCACGTGTTCGACGACGCGCTGGCCGTCGCCGCCTGGCTCTGTGGCGAGGGGACCGCCCACGACGGCCGGGACCCGGACGCTGCACCGGTCCAGCAGGACCCGTGGACGTCACCGGCCCACCTCGGCATCGAGGGCCGGTCGAACGGCGGGCTGCTCGCCGCGGCCTGCCTCGTCCAGGCACCCGGACGTTTCGGCTCGGTCGTCCCCGAGGTCGGCGTGCTCGACGCGCTGCGGTTCCACCGGTTCACGATCGGGTGGGCGTGGACGAGCGACTACGGCGACCCCGACGACGCCGAGGACTTCCGGTCCGCCCTGGCGTGGTCGCCGCTCCACAACCTCGTCGAGGGCGAGCACTACCCACCGACGCTCGTGACGACCGCCGACACCGACGACCGCGTCGTGCCGAGCCACTCGTTCAAGTTCGCGGCCGCACTGCGCCATGCCCAGGGCGGCGACGACCCCGTGCTGCTCCGCGTCGACCGGGCCGCGGGCCACGGGGCCGGCAAGCCCACGTCCCAGGTGATCGAGGAGCGCGTCGACGTGCTCGCATGGCACGCCCGCCACCTCGGGCTCGACCTCGGCACCTAGGCTGGTCGGACGCACCGAGGAGCCCCTGTGCACGTCGAACTGCAACGCGAGACCACGGCCGACCCGGCCACCGTCTGGGCGGTCGTGACCGACCTCGAGGGATCCGTCGACACGCTCTCCGGGGTGACGGCGGTCGAGCGGGTCGCCGGGCCCGAGGGCTTCGCGGTCGGCACCCGCTGGCGCGAGACCCGCGTGCTGTTCGGCAAGGAGGCCTCCGAGGAGATGGAGGTCACCGCCATCGAGTCGGGTCGCAGCTACACCGTCGAGGCGGACAACCACGGCACCCACTACGTGTCGCGCATGATCGTCGAGCCGTCGGGCGAGGGCAGCCTGCTCCGGATGACGTTCGGCGCCGAGCAGGCCGGCCGCTTCAACCGGCTGCTGGCGAGGACGGTCGGCAAGGCGTTCGAGGGCGCGACCCGCAAGGCGCTGCAACAGGACCTCGACGACATCGCGGCGGCGGCCGAGGCGAGGTCGGCCTGATGGGCGCACTGCGGACCGTCGCCAACATCGTCTGGCTGGTCGTGGCCGGCTGGGAGCTGCTGCTGGCGTGGTGGTTCGCCGCGCTGCTGGTCTGCCTCACGGTCGTCGGGATCCCGTTCGGCGTGCAGCTGTTCAAGATCGGGCTGTACGCAGCGTGGCCCTTCGGACGGCGTGCCGAGGTCGTGCGCAGCAACGCGCTCGGCACGCTCGGCAACGTGCTCTGGGTCGTGCTGATCGGGTGGTGGCTCGCGCTGGCACACGTCGTGGCCGCTGTCGCCGTCGCGATCACGATCGTCGGCCTCCCCGCTGCCTGGGTGAACCTGAAGCTCGTGCCGATCGCGTTCACCCCGTTCGGTCGCGAGGTCGTCACGACGTGAGACGCCCCCGCCACGAGGGCGAGGGCGTCACGCGTCGGGCGCAGGACCGCCGTCAGGCGGCCCGGCACACCCGTCGGGTCACTTCGAGGGGTCGTTCGTCATCCACTCGGGCTTGCCGCCCTTGGTCTTCCAGAACGTGACGCTGATCTCGTCGATCGCGTCGATCAGGTCCTGGCCCACCTGCGGGTCCATGGACTTCTTGGCGTCGCCGGCGAGCTTGGTCGCCTTCCAGAACTGCTCGTGCAGCTCCGGGTACTCCTCGAGGTGCGGCGGCTTGAAGTAGTCGGTCCACAGCACCCAGAGGTGGTGCTTGACCAGCTCGGCGCGCTCCTCCTTGATGGCGATGCAACGGGCCCGGAAGACCTCGTCGTCGGAGTCGTGGTACTTCGTCGCGCTGTTGAGGACGGACTCGGCCTCGATCCGGGCCTGCTCGGGGTAGTAGACCCCGCAGAACAGGTCGCAGTGGGCGTCGACGGTCTCGACGCTGCGGAACGGGTTGGCCGCGGTGAGCAGGTCGGTGAATCGCATCTGTGTGCACTCTCGGTCGGGAACCGGTGTCAACGTGCCACGCTAGCGGCGGGTACACCCACGTCGAGAGGACGGACTGGACGATGGGACCGACACGACGTCGGGGGCTGGCGCTCCTGGCCCTCTGGGCGGCCGCGCTGGCCGCCAACCGGTCCCTGCGTCGCGTCCGTGGCGGCTCGATGGCACCGACGCTGCTCGAGGACGACCTCGTCCTCGTCCTCCCGGTGCGGACGCCGGCCCGCGGGGAGGTCGTGCTGGTGCGCGACCCCCGCGACCCGAGTCACGTCCAGGTGAAGCGCGTGGCGGGGCTGCCGGGCGAACGCATCGAGCTGCGCAACGGGACACTCGTCGTCGACGGCCGCCGTCACCGCGAGCCCCACCAGCACGGACGCGGCCCGGACGGTGGCCTCGTCGTCCCGGCCGACCACGTCGCCGTCCTGGGCGACGCACGGGACGCGTCGACGGACAGCCGCGTCTACGGGCCGGTGCCTCTCGACCTCGTCGACCGCCGCGTGCCCCTGCGCGTCTGGCCCCGCCCGGCACGGCTGCGGTCCGCCCCGGTCCCGGTCACCGCAGCCGACGCGCAGCGCCGCTCGGCCTGACGCTGGCCGGGGCGTGCGGCCGGGCGGCCCGCTGTCGGTGCACGCGCTGCCGCTCGACCGCCACGCATCGTGACCTCGGGCGGTGTACCGCCACAGATCGGGCCCGCCGAGTTGCGCAGGTGTCGGGTGGCCTGCTACGATTCGCCCATCGCAACCTCAACGCCGCCCCCACCGGGCGGCGTTCGTCGTGTCCGGCGGTCATCCACCGCCATCGCCGCGGTCGTCCTCGGCTGCTGGACGCCGACAGACGACGAGCAGCTCGGGGTCGTCGAGCCGCACCTCGGTGGCGTCGTACCGCCCCGGCTCGCACCCGACGACCTCCTCGACGACGAGGCCGGCGTCGTGACAGAGCCGCACCATCTCACCCACCGTCCACGCCGTGGTCCACAGGTCGAAGTCGCGCCGTGCGTGGTCCGGACCCCGGACCTCGGTGCGCTGGTGGTGGACGCCGTGGACCACGTCGTAGGCGTCGCCGTCGACGAGGTGGCGTGCGGCGAACAGGGCGTGGAACGCCGTCACCACGACCCTGCCGCCGGGCCGGACCAGTCGAGCCATCGTCCGCACGACCAGCCGGTCGGTGACGGGGTGGGTGCCGAACGCGCCCTGGCAGAGCGTCCAGGCGACGTCGAAGGGCGCGGCCGCTGCCACGGCCGGGACGTCCTCGAGCTCCCGTGCGTCCCCGACGGTGAAGCGGCAACCCGGGACGCCGAACCCGGTCGCGACCTCGACGAGTGCCGGCGAGACGTCCACCCCGACCCCACGCAGACCGACGGTCTCGGCCAGCCGACGCAGGTGCCGACCCGTCCCGCAGCCCACGTCGAGCACCGTGTCGTCCGCCGTCAGTCCCAGGCGCCGGACCAGCGCGTCGACCTCGGCGACGGTCCCCTTCGTGAAGGCGTTGCGCTCGTAGTCGGCGCCCTGGAACTCCATGAGCGGGACGTAGAAGGCCTCGTCGTCCGACCCGGGGGGAGTCGGGCGCTCCACGGGTCGGTCCTCGTGGTCCCGCCACTGCGGTGGCAGCCAGGCGTCAGGCATCGTCCCGCGCTGCCCACCAGGCGTCGAGGGCGGCCAGCGCCGCCTCGCGCTCCATCGGCCCCTCGTCGATGCGCAGCTCGAGCAGGAACTCCCACGCCTCGCCCACCACGGGGCCCGGGTCGATCCCCAGGTGGTCCATGATCTCGCGGCCGTCGATCGGCGGCCGCATGGCGTCGAGCTCCTCCTGCTCCTGCAGCTCCTCGATCCGTTCCTCGAGCTCGTCGACGCGGCGCTGGATGCGACGTTCCTTGCGCTCGTTGCCGGTCGTGACGTCGGCCCGGGTCAGCAGGTTCAGCCGCTGCAGCTGGTCCCCCGCGTCGCGCACGTAGCGCCGGACGGCGGCGTCGGTCCAGCCGAGCTCGTAGGTGTGGAACCGCAGGTGGAGCTTGACCAGCTCCGACACCGCACGGATCGTGTCCTTGTCGAACCGCAGCTCGCGCATGCGGTCCTTCGTGCGGCGCCACCCCTCCATCTCGTGGTGATGGAAGGTGACCGTCCCGTCCCCGTGCAGCTTCCGGGTCGCCGGCTTGCCGATGTCGTGCAGGAGCGCCGCGAGCCGCAGGACCAGGTCGGGGCCGTCGTCGGGCAGACGGTCCTCCAGCGCCATCGCGTTCTCGATGACGGCCAGCGTGTGCTCCCAGACGTCCTTGTGCCGGTGCTGGGGGTCGACGCACGCACGCAGCGCGTCGAGCTCTGGCAGCACGAAGGGCGCGAGGCGGGCGTCGGTCAGCAGGACCAGCCCGCGGCGGGGCGAGGCGCCCACCATGAGCTTGCAGAGCTCCTCACGGATGCGCTCGGCCGAGACCGTCTGCAGCTCGGCCGCCATCTCCTGCGCAGCGGCGAACGTCGCCTCGTCGGGCTCGGCCTCGAGCTGCGCAGCGAAGCGCGCGAGGCGCAGCATGCGCAGCGGGTCGTCACCGAAGGACTCGTGGGGGTCGATCGGCGTGCGCAGCACCCGGTTCTGGAGGTCGGAGAGCCCACCGAAGAGGTCGACGAACTCGAAGCTCGGCACCCGCACCGCCATCGCGTTGACGGTGAAGTCACGCCGGGCGAGGTCCCCCTCGAGCGTGTCGCCGAACGTCACCTCCGGGTGGCGCGAGCCCGGCTCGTACTCGTCGGCGCGGAAGGTCGTGATCTCGATCTCGTCGCCGTCCCGGACCGCGGACACGGTGCCGAACCGAGCGCCGGTCAGGAAGACGGTGCCGCGCCGCTCGGTGAAGCGTCGCAGCAGTGCCTCGGTGTCGTCGGGGCGCGCACTCGTGGCGAAGTCCAGGTCGACGCCGTCTGCCGGTGCGCCCTGTGCGAGCAGCGTGTCACGGACGGTCCCGCCCACGAGGTAGAGCTCGTGGCCGGCCTCGTCGAAGAGCTCCCCCAGCTCGCGGGCCGCCGGGAACACGTCGAGCAGCCGCCCGAGCTGGGCGGCCTGGTCGCTGGTCAGCTGGTTGGTGTGAGCGGCCACCATCGGCCCTGTCCGGGAGCGCACGGTCACGCCGCACGGTACCGGCGCCGACCGTGGGTCAGACCGTCGACGTCGTGCCGTCGTCGGCACCCGGCGGGCCGACCAGCACGCCGTTGCCGCTCGGCCACGGACCGAGGTCGGCCTCGGGTGCTGCACCGCGGGTCCCGTAGTGCAGCCCCACGAACGCGTCCGCCACGGCCAGGTCCCACGTCCCGCAGTCCAGCGCCACCCCCCACGCCCGCAGTGCGACGGCGACCTTCCCGGGCTCGACGTCCCCGGGCATGCGCGACACGAACACGGCCGCGCCGGTCTGGTCGTTGTCGAACCCGGCAGCCCCGAGCTGGTCGCGCCACTGCCCGACGAACGCCAGCGTCCCGTCGTCGAGCTGCTGCGGGTCGACCCAGACCACGACCGCGCCGTGCTCCATGTTGTGCAGCAGGGCGCGGACGTCCATCGGCGTGGCCGGGACCCCCTCGACGGGCGCCGACCACTGGCCGAAGTGCGGACCGGCGGCGGGCAGGTCGGTGTCGTACAGGCTGCTCGCAGGTGGGGCCTCGGCGGGGTCGAGGTGGTCCCGGTCCTGCACGTCGCCGGGGTCGACCTCCGTGCACGCGGCCGACGCCAGCGCGTCCGGGTCGACCGTCCGCGCCCCCTGCTCGAGCGCCGACGGCGCGAAGGACGTCGAGCACGCGGTCAGGCACGTCGCGGCGAGGGCCGCGACGAGGCGACCCCGCCGACCGGTCCGGGTCACTTCGCCAGGCCCGCCGCCCGCAGCGAGACGCGGAAGTCGTGCTGGTCGGTCGCGGCGTTGAGCGCGTCCTGCAGCGAGACGATCCCGTCGGCGTAGAGCTTCAGCAGGTGCTGGTCGAAGGTCTGCATCCCGAAGAACTCGCCCTCGGCGATCGCGTCCTCGAGCTGGTGCAGCTCCTCGGGGTCGGTGAGGAAGTTCTTGATGCGCTCGGTGACGACGAGGATCTCGACGACCGCGACCCGGCCGGAGCCGGTCGCGCGGGGCGCGAGCCGCTGGCACACCACACCCTTCAGCGAGTTCGCCAGCGACAGCCGCGCCTGGTTCTGCTGCTCCTTGGGGAACATGTCGACGATGCGGTTCACGGTCTCGGTCGCGTCGGTCGTGTGCAGCGTCGAGATGACGAGGTGGCCGGTCTCCGCCGCCTGCAGGGCCGCCGTGATGGTCTCGAGGTCGCGCATCTCCCCGATGAAGATGACGTCGGGGTCCTGCCGGGACACGGCCTTCATCGCGGTCTGGAAGTCGGACGTGTCGACGCCGATCTCCCGCTGGTCGATGATCGCCATCTCGTCGCGGTGCAGGACCTCGATCGGGTCCTCGATCGTCACGATGTGGCAGCGCCGTGTCTTGTTGATGTGGCCGAGCATGGCCGCCGTGGTCGTCGTCTTGCCCGACCCGGTCGGCCCGGTCACCAGGACGAGGCCACGGTGCTCCTCGGCGAGCGCACGAACCGCGGGCGGCAGCCCGAGCGAGTCGAACTCCGGTGTCGAGGACAGCACGCGCCGCAGCACCATGCCGATGGAGCCCCGCTGCCGGAAGGCGTTGACGCGGAAGCGACCGAGCCCGGCGATCGACAGCGCGAAGTCGGCCTCGCCGTGCTCGAGGAACTGCTTGGCCGTCCGGGCGTCCATGATCTCGCGCGCGAAGGCCTCGGTGTCCTTGGGCGACAGCGGCGGCAGCTTCGAGATCGGCTTGAGGTCGCCGTCGACCCGCAGGAAGGCGGGGCCACCGGCCTTCAGGTGCAGGTCGGACCCGTTCCGCTCGACGGTGAACTTGAGGTAGTCGTTGATCGACTCCACGTGTGCATCCTCCCGGAGGGCGGGGTCGGCGACGAAGGGTGCCACCGCCCCGGCAGCGGCCCGCATCCTAGGTGTCGCCCCCCGGCCGTGTGGCGATCGTCCACCCCTGTCCGGCCACGGCCCCGCCGCTTGTACGGTCCGACCATGTCGTTGCCGTCATCCCTCGCGTCGGGCCGGGCCCGCCGTCGGGGCGCAGCAGCCCTCATGGCGCTGCTCGTCGCCCTGCCGTCGTGGGCGGTCCCTGCCGCAGCGACGACCGCGGACGGCCGACCGTCCGCCCGGATCGTCGTCAACGGGCTCACGGCGGTCGTCGGCCCGGCAGAGGACGAGACCGTGCCCGCGGGCGAGGAGGCCACCGGGCTGCCGAGCAGCCTCAGTGCCCGGGTCGTGGTCGAGAACCTCACCGACGAGACGCTCGACGGCCTGCGCCTCATCGTGACGGTCCATCAGCGGGTCCGCACCCGCTCGGAGTTCCGCCTGGCGCTGGACCCCGTCGTCGACAGCGCCGGACCCATCGAGACGGTCGCCTTCGACACGGCCCTGGACACGCTCCCCGCCGGCGGTTTCGCCCAGGTCGAGATCACGATCCCCGCCGAGGACGCAGGCCTGCTCCACGACGACGACGTGACGGTGCACCCGGTCCGGATCTCCCTGGCCAGGGCGTTCAGCGTCCTGGACGAGGTCCGCACCGCAGCCGTCGGTGTGGCTCGACCTATCGCCAGACCGCTCGAGTCCGTGCTCGTCGTCCCACTCGACGGACCCGTCGAACTGGACGGATCGACTGACGACGCGTTGCTGCCGGGTGGGCGACTGGACCGCCTGCTGCGGGCGGTGGAGCTCGCACCGACGGGGACGGCCACACTCGCCCCGGCCGCCCACACGGCCGAGGACCTCGGTCGGCTCGTC
>JBFKQZ010000118.1:0-9339 GCA_041627475.1 Nitriliruptoraceae bacterium
CACGACCCCGTCGCGCCGCGCCGCGGTGACGGTGACCGGGTCCTCGCCGGGCCCGTGCCGGAGCGCGTTGTCGACGAGGTTGGTCAGCACCTGGCGGAACCGGTCCGGGTCGACCTCGACGCTGGCCGCGTCGGCAGGGATCTCGACGCGCACGCGGGACGCCGCGACCGGGCCGGCCGCGTGGGCCACGTCGACCGCGAGCCGGCGCAGGTCGACCTCCCGACGGTCCAGCGCCGTCGCACCAGCGTCCAGCTGCGACAGGTCGAGCAGGTCGTCGACCAGGTGCCCGAGCCGACGGACCTGCGCCTCCATCCGGCGCAACTCGCCCGGGTCGGCGGCTGTCACCCCGTCGACGAGGTTCTCGACCTGGGCGGTGAGGGCCGCCAGCGGCGTGCGCAGCTCGTGGCTGACGTTGGCGACGAGTTCGCGACGGACGCGGTCCGTGTGGGCGACCTCGACGGCCATGCGGTTGAAGGCCCGCGCGAGCTCGCCGACCTCGTCGTTGGCCGTGTCGTCGACCGGGTCGACCGGTTGGCCGTCGGCGAGCCGGTCCGCCTGCCGCGCCATCTGGCGCAGCGGCGAGGTCAGGCCGCTGCCGAGCAGGTCCACGGCGACCAGGCCCCCACCGAGCGCGACGAGGGCTGTGATCCACCACGGCAGCCCGAGCGACGTGCCTCCGAGGACCACGACGATCGTCAGCAGGACCGCACCGACCAGGAGCGCACCGAGCTTCAGCTTGATCGCCCCGAGCCGCGCGACCGGGTTGCGTCTCACGACGCCTCCTCCGGGGTGCCGGCGGCGTAGCCGACGCCGTGGACGGTGCGGACGACCTCGGCGCCGAGCTTGCGGCGCAGCTCGCCGACGTGCGTGTCCAGCGTCCGCGACGGCACGTCGGCCGGGAGGTCCCAGACGTCACGCAGCAGCGTGGCCCGGGCGACCACCGCACCCGGTCGCTCGCACAGCCGCGCCAGCAGGTCGAACTCCGTGGCGGTGAGGTGGACCTGTTCGTCGGCCCGCTGGACACGACGCGCGGCGACGTCGACGACCACGTCACCGAGACGGTGCACCGGGGCGTGGCCGTCCCCCCTGGCGCGGTCCACCAGGCGCAGCAGGGCCCGGATCCGCGCGACCAGCTCGCGCATCCCGACGGGCTTGCGCAAGTGGTCGTCCACGCCGGCCGCCAGCGCCTCGACGACGTCGGACTCGGCAGTGCGGGCGGTGAGCAACAGCACTGGCACGTCGCCCCGTGCACGGAGCCGGCGGCAGACCTCCAGCCCGTCCACGTCCGGCAGCATCCAGTCGAGGAGGACGAGGTCGGGCAGCGGGTCGCAGGCGGCGAGGCCGCTGGTGCCGTCATGGGCGACGTCGACCACGAAGCCCTCGGCACGCAGGCGGAGTGCGACGGCGTCCGCGAGCGCCTCCTCGTCCTCCACGACGACGATCCGGGCGGGGTCTGGTGTGGTCTCGGTGTCCATGGCGGGAACCCTACGACCGATGTCGGACGAGGCGGGGGGCAGGACTGTCAGGGCCTCGTCAGGACACCATCGCGTACCGTCTCGCAGAGCGAAGGACGGGAGCCCCACGCGTGCAGCCGATGCCGATCAACGACAGCCTGTTCCTGACGGCGGAGTCGCGGCAGACGCCGATGCACGTCGGTGGGATGCTGCTGTTCGAGCCACCGGCCGGTGCCGGGCCCGGGTGGCTCGCCGAGCAGTTCCGCGCCTCGCTCGAGCACACCGAGGTGGACCGCAAGCTCGGTCGTCGCCCGACCCGGCTCGCAGGCGCGGGCCCGTGGCAGTGGGAGGTCGACGACGACATCGACCTCGAGTACCACGTCCGCCACTCGGCCCTGCCCCATCCCGGTCGCGTGCGCGAGCTGCTGACGCTCGTCGGTCGACTGCACGGGACGCTGCTGGACCGGTCCCGCCCGCTGTGGGAGACCCACTTCATCGAGGGCCTCAGCGACGGTCGTTTCGCCGCCTACACCAAGATCCACCACGCCATGGTCGACGGCGTGTCGGCGATGCGACTGCTCGAGCGGTCGCTGTCGCCCGACCCCGACGCGATGCCGAAGCCCGCAACGTGGTCGCCCGACCCGCGTCGCCCCCGACCGACGGTCGCGACGGAGGGTCCCGGTGCGCTCGGCCGCGCCGCGGGCCTCGTCGGTGATGCCGTCCAGGGAGCCGTCGGCGGAGTGCGTGCCCTGACGGGCGCGTCGGAGGCCACGCTGCGGCAGGTGGTGCGCAGCTTCCAGGAGCAGGCGGCGGCCATGCCCTACCAGGCGCCGCGCTCACCGTTCAACGTGCCGATCACGGGCGCCCGTCGCTTCGCCGCCGACGACTGGTCGCTGGAGCGGATCGGCGAGGTGCGCAAGGCGACCGGTGCGACGCTCAACGACGTGCTCATGGCGATGTCCGCCGGTGCACTGCGGCGCTACCTCCTCGACCTGGGTGAGCTGCCGGACGACCCGCTCGTCGCGATGGTCCCCGTCAGCCTGCGCGAGGCCGACGACGAGGCGCTCAACAACGCCGTCGGCGTCGTGCTCTGCAACCTCGGCACGCACCTCGAGGACCCCGAGGCGCGCTTCGCGTGGGTCCGCCACTCCATGGAGCAGGGGAAGCTGTCGCTGAAGGGACTCACGCCGACCGGAGCGATGCTCGTCAGCGCCCTGACGTTCGCCCCGCTCGGGCTCGGTCCGCTGTTCCGGTTCGAGGCCTTCCGGCGGCCGCCGTTCAACCTGGTCATCTCGAACGTGCCCGGCCCGCGCCAGCAGCTGTACTGGAACGGCGCCAAGCTGCTCGGCGACTACCCGTTGTCGATCCCGTCCCACGGCCAGGCCGTCAACATCACGGCCACGACCGTCAACGGCGACCTGGACATCGGGATCACCGGCGACCGCAAGGCACTGCCCAGCCTCCAGAACATCCTCGACCACCTCGAGACCAGCCTGGTCGAGCTCGAGGAGCTCGCAGGGATCTAGGTCCGGCCGAGAATGTTCCCCGGCGTGGCCAACGCAGATCGGGCGGTCGGGGATGGCCGAGTTTCCTTGCTCCCTGCGAGGGAACTCGAGGCTCGGGCGACCTCAGCGGGCCGCAGCACCTCACAGAGCCGAGTTCCCGCGCAGTGTGCGAGGAAACTCAGGTGGGCAGAGAACCGCCTCATGGTGTGACGGGGCACGACGTCAGGGACAGGTCGGAGCGACCTCGAAGCGTGCGTCGAAACGGTCGAGCGCCACACGACTCGTGCTGCAGGCGAGGTCGAGGGCACTGACGATCGCGACTGGATCGTCGCCGACGAGCACGGCGAGCTCCTCGGGGCGACGCTCGACGCGCACCGGCAGCGACGACGGCACGACGGTGCGCGCCAGGACCGCCAGGTCCTCTGCGACCACCGCGGGCGGACGCTCCACCTGCCAGACCCGGTCCGGCAGCGGACAGGTCGAGGTGGGCTCCATCTCACCGAGGAGGTCGTCCACGAGCGACCCGCAGTCACGCACCGCGCGCGGGTCGGCGTCCAGCTCCGCCACCGCGAGCGTCTCGAAGGCGGTGCGAACCTCCCACGGGTGGGGCGCACGGTCGGGCACGGCCGCGGCGACGGCACCGCCGGCCAGGAGCGCCACCCCCACGATCGCGAGACGCGTCCGCGGCGGACCCCAGCCATGGGCGAGGACGAGCAGTCCGGTGCCGAGGGCGGCCCCGACCGCGGCACCCAGCGGCCCGGTCGGTCCGGGCTCGACGGTGGCGGCGACCGCGACGGCGAGGCACCACAGGCCGAGCACGAGTGCCACGTGTCGGCCGGCCGCGACCAGCGGGCGTCCACGACCGGACAGCCCGGCCACGCGCCGACCGGGGGTCGGGCGACCGGTCCCGATCGCGACGAGGACGGCCACCCACGCCGCGAGCGCGGTCACGGCCGCCGCAGCGAGACCCAGCAGGGCGGCGGCGAGACCGGCCCACGGGTCGTCGCTCGGTGCTGCGTAGAGGAACGCGACGCCGAGACCGGCGGCCGTCGCGACGGCTGCGACCGCCAGCAGGTCGACCGAGTCGGCGAGCGGCTGCCGCCACCAGTCGGCGCGCGGCGACGGCGTCGCCGGGGGCAGTGGTGGCGGAGGAGGCGGTGGGGCGGGTGTGGTGTCCATGCACACCACTGTCCCCGCCGCGACCCGTCACGGCCTCAGGGATGGCCCGGACCCGTCCGCCGCACGGTCTGCACCTCGCCCGAGGTCACCTGCACGCGCGAACCGTCGGCGACCTCCAGCACCAGGGCCCCCTCCGGTGCGACGTCGACGGCCTTGCCCTGCACCGGCCCCGACGCGACGGTCGCGGTCACGTCCTCGCCGAGCGTCGCGCAGCGCTGGCGGTACGACGCGAGCAACCGGACGGGGCCGGTGGTCTCCAGGTCGCGGAACCACGCCTCCAGCGCTCGCAGGTAGCCCTGCAGCAGGACCCAACGGTCCACGTCGCGGCCGAGCACCTCGGCGACGCTGGTCGCCCCCTCGACCGGCTCCAGTCCGCGGAAGTCGATGTTCACGCCCGTGCCGATCACGATGCCCTCCGGCAGCGCCTCGGCGAGGATGCCGGCGACCTTGCGCAGCTCCCGCGGACCGGCGTCGTCGGCACCGGGCAGCTCGAGCAGGACGTCGTTCGGCCACTTCAGCGCGGCACGCAGGCCCATGCGTCGCAGCGCGTCCGCCAGCGCCACGCCCGCCACCAGCGGCACGAGCGTCCGGTGCTCGTGCAGCGCCGGGATCGTGACCGAGACGGCCAGGCTCGCGCCGTCGGGTCGGTCCTCCCACGTCCGGCCTCGCCGCCCGCGCCCGGCGGTCTGTCGGTCGGCGGTCACGACCAGCCCCGGGGCCACCCCGTCCCGCACGGCGTCGAGCGCGAGGTCGTTCGTCGAACCCGTCTCGGCATGGTGCTCGACGGTGTGCCAGAAGGCGGGACCGTCGGCGAGTCGTTGGAGCGCTGGCGTCGGGGCGGTCACGGACAGATCCTCGGAGTCGGCGCAAGGAGGTGGGTCGGCACGTCCAGACACTACGCTCGAGCGCCGTCCCCCGGCCTGCCTGACCGGCCGCTCCCGACCGTGAGGACCCGACGTGGGCAAGACCACCGCCGAGAAGCTCGAGGAGCTCCGCCAGCGCCGCGCCGTCGCCGAGGGCGAGGGCCGCGAGGAGGCGATCGCGAAGCAGCACGACCGCGGCAAGCTCACCGCCCGCGAGCGCATCGACCTGCTGCTCGACGAGGGCTCGTTCGTCGAGACCGACGCGCTGGCCGTGCACCGTGCGACGGGGTTCGGCATCGAGGAGAAGAAGATCCCCGGCGACGGCGTGGTCACCGGCCACGGCACCGTCGACGGTCGTCGCGTCGCCGTGTTCAGCCAGGACTTCACCGCCTTCGGCGGCTCGCTCGGCGAGGTCTTCGCCGAGAAGGTCGTCAAGATCATGGACCTCGCCGAGAAGATGGGGATCCCGGTCGTCGGCCTCAACGACTCCGGCGGCGCCCGCATCCAGGAGGGCGTGGTCAGCCTCGGCGGGTACGGCGACATCTTCCTCCGCAACGTGCGGGCCTCCGGCGTCATCCCGCAGCTGAGCGTCATCCTCGGGCCGTGCGCGGGTGGTGCCGTGTACTCCCCGGCGATCACCGACTTCGTCGTGATGGTCCAGGACACCGCGCACATGTTCATCACCGGGCCGGACGTCATCAAGACCGTCACCGGCGAGGACGTGACGTTCGAGGACCTCGGCGGCGCCGTCGCCCACGCCTCCAAGTCCGGTGTCGCCCACCTCGCGGCCGCCTCCGAGGAGGAGGCGATCGAGGACGTCAAGATCCTGCTGTCGTTCCTGCCGTCGAACAACCTCGAGATGGCGCCCACCGTGCCGACGGACGACCCCGCCGACCGCGAGGTCCCCGAGCTCGACACGTTCATGCCGGACTCACCGAACGTCCCCTACGACGTGCGCGACGTCATCACCGCGGTCGTCGACGACGAGGACTTCGTCGAGATCCACCCGCGCTTCGCCCAGAACATCGTCGTCGGATTCGCCCGCGTCGACGGCCGGTCGGTCGGCATCGTGGCGAACCAGCCACAGCACCTCGCCGGCGTGCTCGACATCGAGTCCTCCGAGAAGGCCGCCCGCTTCGTGCGGACGTGCGACGCCTTCAACGTCCCGATCGTCACGTTCGTCGACGTCCCGGGCTTCATGCCCGGCACCGACCAGGAGCACAACGGCATCATCCGCCGCGGCGCGAAGCTGCTGTACGCCTACGCGGAGGCGACGGTGCCCAAGGTCACCATCATCCTCCGCAAGGCCTACGGCGGCGCCTACGACGTCATGGGGTCCAAGCACCTCGGCGCGGACATCAACCTCGCCTGGCCCACCGCGGAGATCGCCGTGATGGGTGCCAAGGGCGCGGTGTCGATCCTCTACCGGCGGGAGCTCGCGGCGGCCGACGACCCCGACGCGCTGCACGAGGAGTTCGAGGAGATCTACAGCCGCGACCTCGCCAACCCGTGGAAGGCGGCGGAGCGCGGCTACATCGACGCCGTCATCGAGCCCAGCCAGACCCGGGTCCAGCTGGCGCGAGCACTGGACTTCACCTCGTCCAAGCGCGAGGCCCGTCCGCCCCGCAAGCACGGGAACATCCCGCTGTGAGCGCGGAGGAACAGACCAGCACACCGTCGATCGTCGTGACCGGCGGCGGCGAACCGAGCCCGGAGGAGCTCGCGGCGATCGTCGTCGCGCTCACGCCCGTCGTGGTCGAGGAGGCCGCCGACGACGCCGGTCGCGACGACGTGCCCCGCGGCTGGAACCGGGCCGCGCTCATCGAGGGCGTCGGTGGTCGTCCCTCGGCGTCGCTGCCCGACCTCGTGAGCGGCCGCTTCGGGCTCGGTCACATCGGCGACCCGACGCTGCACGCCTGAGCCGTCCCGCACGACGACGCCCCGCCACGAGGGCGGGGCGTTTCGCTGTGGAGTGCGACGTGTCAGGCGACCGGCTCGGTCGTGCCGATCGGGCCCTCCTGGGCCTCCTCGACGGAGCCGTAGACGATCAGGGTGCCCTCCATCCCGGCCGAGCGGTGGCCCGGGATGTCGCAGTAGTAGACGTACTCGATGCCGCCGGGCTGACCGAAGAGCAGCAGCTCGCCGGTCGTCGTCTCACCACCGAGCGCCGTCACCTTGACGTTGTCGCCCGCGGCGTTGTCGATGCGGATGTTGTGCTCGGCGTCGCCGATGTTGACGAGCGTGACCTCGATCGGCCCGTCGACGGGCGTGCCCTCGAGGTTGGCGAAGAACAGGTCACCCGACTCGAGCGTGATCGAGCCGCCCGGGCCGATCGGGATCCGCGGGTCCTCGGAGCGCTCCTGGGTGATGCCCTGGGCCTCGATGGCCTCGGGGCTGCTCGGGGCGCACCCTGCCAGCACGGCGGCTGCGGTGGCTGCGGTCAACAGTGCGGTTGCACGACGCATGTGTTCGGTCTCCGGCGGGGACGGACGGGCGCAACCGTACCGGTGCGGGGGGGCCGGTCGCGCAGCCGGGCGGGCGCGGTGCGCGCCCGCCCGGTCAGGGTGTCAGCTGAGGGTGATCTCGCTGACCATCCCGGCCTCACGGTGGCCCGGGATCGCGCAGTAGTAGGTGTAGGTGCCGGGCTCGGCCGTCAGCGTGCCGGTGCCGGTGTCCTCACCGCTGCACTCGGCGACGACGGCGTCACCGTCGACGCCCTCGAAGACGATGTTGTGCGGGACGGCGCCCTCGCACTCGATCGTGACCTCGAGCTGCCCGTCGGCGAGCTCGGCGGTGGCGGGGGCACTCGCCCACTGGAGCGAGTCGTTGCCGACGAAGACGGCAGCGCCGGCGTCAACGGCGGGGGCGTCCCCACCCGCGTCGGCGGTGTCATCGGTACCGCCGCCACTGCAGGCGGCGAGGGCCATCGCCAGGGCGGCGACGAGAGCGAGCAGACGTGCGCGCATGTCTGAAGAGTCCTTCGTAGGGAGGAACCTCGTGAACGGGTTCACAAGGTGTTCGAAGTGTACGTCTCGACGGTTGTCCCAGCCGTCCCCGACCGTCCGTCCAGTGCACCCCGAGACGTCCGGGGGCCTGTCGGCCGCCCATGCGCGCCGCGTGGGCACCCGACCACCAGAAGCGCCCCGTCCCAGCGCCCGTCCCTAGCGTCGACAGGATCTGCGTTCGCCGACGAGAGGAGCTGCGCGTGCGGACCCGACTGACCTTCCTGTTGACCGGCCTGCTCGTGCTCGGGATGGCGATCCCGGCCATCGCGATCACGAACGGCGCGCCCGACGACGATGACGGTGCGACCTACGACGCCGTGGGCAACCTGCTCTTCTACGTGCCGAGCTACGACCTCGACCCACGCTTCTCCTCCCCGGGTGGGTGGTTCACCTGCACGGGCACGCTGATCGCCGACGACGTCGTCGTCACGGCCGGCCACTGCACGTACGACATCGGTGTCGACGGCGTCGACCCCGACGAGGCGCCGCGCGAGCCGGCGGACGCCCCGGTCCCCAACTCCCACGAGGGTGGCACGGACGTGTGGATCACGTTCGAGGCGGACGCGACGGCTGCGTACGAGGACGTGCTGGTCACCACCTCGGCCTACTACGCGCAGCGCGAGGCCGAACTCAACGGCGACGACGACCCGGACAACGACATCGACGGCAACGCCGAGCGGTACGCGGACTGGTCGTCCGCCCTCGACGCCAATGCGGACGGTTCGGACGGACTACCGCAGTACTGGCACAAGGCGACAGCGCACAGCCACCCCGACTACATCGACGCAGCGTTCTTCCTGTACGACCTCGGCATCCTCGAGCTGGACGAGGGCGTCCACGGCGTCGACAACTACGGGCAGCTTCCCGACGAGGGCGCGCTCGACGTGCTGCAGAACAAGCGACGCAACGACCAGCTGTTCACCGCGGTCGGCTACGGCATCCAGGAGATCGTCCCGTTCTTCCAGTCCGACGACGTCCGGTACGAGGCCACGGTCCGGCTGCTGACCACCAAGGGCACCCACGGCATCGACGGGATCAAGCCGGGGACGTCGGTGGTGTTCTCCAACAACAACGGCAAGGCGGCCCGCGGCGGGACCTGCTTCGGTGACTCCGGCGGTCCGATCTTCTTCGGGACCGACACGCCACGCCACGTCCACGAGGACGGCGACCTCGTGCTCGCCGGCGTGACGTCCTACGGCGTCTCGCCGAACTGCACGGGCACGGGTGGCGTCTACCGGATCGACAACGAGACGGACCTGGCGTTCATCCGGAGCTTCCTGCCGGACGCCTGATCCCCTCGGCCAGGTCGACGGCGCCCCCACAGCGGGGCGCC
>JBFKQZ010000119.1:0-9286 GCA_041627475.1 Nitriliruptoraceae bacterium
AGGCTGTCGAGCTCGTCGCGGCCCATGCACTCGCGGATGCCGATGTCCTCGCAGGCCTCGGCCGGGACCCGCAGCGTCAGGTCGGTGTCGGGGGCCGTCAGGACCAGGTACTGCATCTCGCGGCCGTCGAAGACCCGGTTCTCGAGGTCGTTGATCACGGCAGCGCCGTGGTGCGGGTGGACGACGGTCTGTCCGACGGTGAACGACATCGAGGCTCCTTCGACGGTCCGGGCGCAGGGCACCGGGATGTGCCCTCGTGCGGCGGCGCACGGGCCCTGGAGCCTCGTGCACCGAGTCACGAGCGTACCCCCAAGGGCCCCCTGCGGCACGGTGCGTGTGCGGCGCGCACGACGGTGCCGTCGGACCGGCCGCGGCTATGGTCGCCGGCCGCGGGCCCGTAGCTCAATCGGTGAGAGCAGCGGACTCATAATCCGTTGGTTGCAGGTTCGAGCCCTGCCGGGCCCACCACGACCGAGCCCTCGCCCGGGGGGGCGAGGGCTCGGTGAGGCGCTGCCCAACACCGGCGCAGACGGCGATCGAGTGCCCACGGTCGGGTCGCTGCCGGCGTGCTGCTGGTCTGGGTGGCGCGACGCCGCGAGGACGACGAGGACCGGGACGCCGTCCGCGGCTGACGGTGCGCGTTGCCTGGGACCTTGGGCCCTTCGTCGTCCCCGCGACCACGGGTCGGAGGTCCCTTCGACTCGGGTCCGTCGACACGCCGCTTGTGATGGCTTTCACAAGACACTGATGCCATCAAGACCTCATCGACAACCACTCCAGAAGGAGAACCACAATGAGGGAACGGCTCCGCACTCTCGGCATCGTCCTGGCGGTCTTCGGACTGTTCTTCGTGGCAGGTGCCGGCGTTGCGTACTCCCAGATCCAGGCGGGCTACGACAGCCTGCAGGCGTTCAGCGAGGCGCAGAACGTCACGCTTTCGTACAACGAGGACGGCCAGCTGGTCGACCGCGGCACCGTGGAGGGCGCCGAGGCGATCATGACCCTTCTGACCGAGGACTGGGGCTACCCGGTCGACATGTCGGAGCTCGACCCGGCGGACCCGCTGGTCAACACCGACACCGAGTACATGTTCCAGATGGCCACCATCGGCTACCACATCCTGCACGGCACCCAGACGATCGTCCTGGACGAGGCCGTGGAGTACAACGGTGAGACCTTCGAGGCCGGCACCTACGAGTTCGAGGTCGACGGTCGCTACTGGACCGACTTCGACCGCATGCACCCGATCGAGGGCCCGGCTCGCGCCGCTGCCTGGAGCGGGACCGCGCACGGCCTCTTCGGTGAGCTGGGCGTGGGCACGGTGACCCACTCGGCGCTGCAGCTCGGCCTGGGCGTGACCGCCCTGCTGGCCGGTCTGGGTGGCGTGTTCCTGGTCGCTGGTGCGGGCCTGATCTGGGTCGCCCGTGGCAAGGACGAGACGCTGCTCATGCTCGGTGAGCAGCCGCGGGAGACCATGACCGTCTGAGCGACGACGTACGACCCACGTGCCCCCGGGGAGCTCCCGGGGGCACGCGCATGTCACCGGCGGACCGGCGCTCCTCAGCTGCGCCTGCGCGCGGTGACACTCGCGGCGATCGCGAGCAGCGAGCCGAGCAGGATTACGACGGCCCCGGGGCCGAGCTCGCGCGAGTTGGGCTCGCCCGTGAACGACGCGGCCACGAGTGGGGCCGGCTCGACCGGGGTCGGGCTCGGCTCGGGGCTCGGTTCGGGCGAGGGCCGCGGGGTGGGGGAGGGCGACGGGCTCGGCGCGGGCGACGGGCTCGGTTCGGGTGAAGGTTCCGGTGCCGGTTCGGGCTCCGGGGCAGGTTCCGGCGCGGGTTCTGGCTCTGGGTCGGGCTCTGGGTCGGGCTCGGGAGCAGGCGGTGGTGGCGGTGGCGCCCACGACACCGTCGTGTCGCCGGCGGGGCCCTGGGCGCCGCCAGCGCAGGACGACCCGTCGCACGCCCGGAAGATCGTCGTGCCCCAGGCCACGCCGTCGTCGTCGACGACGACGCCGAGGCCCAGCTGGTCCACGTCCGGGTCGACCATCGCTGCGTCGTGCGGCCCGGACGTGCGCCACAGGTCGTACAGGGAGCGGGCGAGCCGGCTCGCGTCGGCGCTGCCCATGCCGCCGCGGGTGGCCACGTTCTCCGCGATCCGCGTCCAGCAGCAGACCTTGTTGCCGACGTTGCTGTTGTGGCGCATCCGGCTCGACTCGGCCATCTCGAACGACCAGGCCCGGGCGGCGTCGTGGAGGTCCCGTCGCGGTGTCAGCGGTGCGACGCCGGCATCGGCCCGTCGCTGGTTCACGAGGTCGACGAGGATGCGCTCGACATCCGCCGAGGACCGTGCCTCGGTGGCGGCGGACGCGGCAGTCGGGAGGAGGACGACGAGGGCGGCAGCGACGAGGGCGGCCAGCGGTCGACGGGCGTGCACGAACGGTCCGGGAGCGGCGACAGCGGTCGCGGTGAGGGTACGGGGATGGTCCCGTCGCCCGGGTGGCGGAGGTCCCTAGCCGCGGTCGACTGCGACGGGGAACGTGGCCCTGCACCCGACAGGAGGGCTCCCGTGCGCAGTGCGCGGCCACCGGACGACCACGTCGCGGCGCTCGTCGCCGACCACACGCCGGAGCGGGTCGAGGACAGACTCCTGGACCCCGCCGGTCACGGCCACCTCCGAGACGCCGTCTACGGCGCGGTCGACGGCGCCGTCACGACACTGGCCGTCGTCACCGGGGCGCTCGGTGCCCAGCTCGGGGCCGGCGTCGTCCTGGTGCTCGGCTTCGCCAACCTCGCCGGCGACGGCTTCAGCATGGCGGTCGGCAATGCACTCGGGGTCCGGGCCGAGCAGGAGCAACTGGAGCGCACGAGGGCCATGGAGCACCGCCACATCCAGCTCGTCCCCGACGGCGAGCGCGAGGAGGTGCGGCAGATCCTGGCGAGCAAGGGGCTGCGGGGGACGGTCCTGGAGGAGGCCGTGGCGGCCGTGACGAGCGACCACGAGCGCTGGGTGGACCTCATGCTCACCGAGGAGCACGGCCTGTCGCTGCACCCGCCGGACCCCTGGCGGGCCGCGTTGACCACCTTCGTCGCCTTTGTCCTGGCTGGTCTCGTCCCGTTGCTGCCGTTCGTGGTCGGTGCCGTGGCGGAGGGCGTGGTCACCGAACCGGTTCGCTGGAGCGCCGTCCTGACCGGCGTGACCTTCGCGCTGGTCGGTGCCGTGCGGGCCAGGTTCGTCGACCGTCCGGTGTGGCGGACCGCGCTCGAGACGGTCCTGCTGGGTGGGGCCGCCGCCTCGCTCGCGTGGTTCGTGGGGGTCGCGCTGCGCGGCCTGGTCTGAGGAGGACCCGATGCGACTGGCCTTCCACGGCGCGACCGACACCGTGACGGGGTCGCGCTTCGTCGTCGAGCACGACGGCACACGTGTGCTCGTCGACTGTGGGCTGTTCCAGGGCGTCAAGCGGTTGCGTCGGCGCAACTGGGAACCCCTCGGCGTCCCGTCGCACAGCGTCGACGCCGTGCTGCTCACCCACGCCCACCTCGACCACAGCGGCTGGCTGCCGAGGCTGGTGGCCGAGGGCTTCGACGGGCCGATCTGGTGCACCCCCTTGACGGGGTCGCTGCTCGAGATCCTGCTCCGGGACGCGGCGTACCTCGCCGAGGAGGAGGCACGGCACCGCAACCGGCACGGCACGACGCGGCACCGGCCGGCACTGCCGCTCTACACCACGGAACAGGCCGAGGCGGCCCTGGCCCGGGTCCGGACCCACCCCTTCGGTGCGTCACTGGACGTGGCGCCGGGGCTCCGGGCGATGTTCACCCGCGCCGGTCACATCCTCGGTGCGGCGTGCGTCCGCGTCGCGTCGGAGGATGGGAGCGTGTCGTTCACCGGCGACGTCGGGCGGCCGGACGACCCGGTCATGCTGCCGCCGGCCCCCTTGCCGGCCGCCGACGTGGTCGTGACCGAATCCACCTACGGGGACCGCACGCACCCGGCGACGGACGTGCGCGACCTGCTGGGCGACGTCGTGCGACGGACTGCCGCTCGTGGCGGGATCGTGCTGGTGCCGGCCTTCGCCGTCGGTCGCGCGCAGGCCCTGCTCCACCTGTTCGGCGACCTGCGTGACGCGGGGGAGATCCCGGACGTCCCGATCCACTGCAACAGCCCCATGGCGAACAGCGTCACCGACCTGCTGGTGGCCTCCCTCGGGGAGCACCGACTCGACGCCGCTGCGTGTCGACGGCTGTCGAAGGACGTCGACTTCGTGCGCAGCGCACAGGCGTCGCGCCGCCTGACCGAGCTGGGTGGCCCGCGCATCGTGGTCACCGCGAGCGGCATGCTGACGGGCGGCCGCGTGCTGCACCACCTCGTCCAACTCGCACCCGACGACCGCAACACGGTCCTGCTCCCGGGGTTCCAGGCGGCCGGCACGCGTGGCCGCGCGCTCGCCGAGGGGGCGGATCGCGTCAAGGTCTTCGGCCGGCAGGTGCCCGTCCGGGCCGAGGTGGTCCAGCTCGACGCCCTGAGCGCGCACGCCGACCGCGACCAGCTGACGGCCTGGCTGGCACGGACCCCGCCGCCCCGGCGTGCGTACGCCGTGCACGGCGAGCCGCACGCGGCCGACGCGCTGCGCCTCCACCTCGGCGACGAGCTCGGTTGGGACGTCGAGGTCCCCGAGCTCGGCGACGTCGTCGAGGTGGCACCCTGACCGCATGACCGAACGCAGGCCAGCCCACGAGACCGTGCCCGACTTCGTCGAGCGCCAGATCCTCGAGGCCCAGGAGCGTGGCGACTTCGACGGCCTGCCGGGGCACGGCCGACCCCTGCCGGGACTCGGGCGGCCGGACGACGAGCTGTGGTGGGTACGGCGCAAGCTCCGCGACGAGCACCTGACCGGCCTGCCGCCAGCGCTGGAGGCAGCGCGAGCCCGCGAGGAGGCCCTCGCCGCGGTGGATGCTGCACCGGACGAGGCCGCGGTGCGTCACGTCGTGGCCGGTGCCAATGCGTGCATCCGTCGCGTGAACCGGACGGCGATCAGCGGCCCGCCGACCGCGACGATGCCGCTGGACGTCGAGGTCGTGCTGGCCGACTGGCGGGCCGGCAGCGCACTCAGGCCGAACGCTCCTTCAGCAGACGACGAACCATCCGCGCCACCACCAGCAGCAGCAGGGCCGCGAAGCTGGCGCTGGCGACGAAGGGGTCGAGGCCGAGGCTGATCTGCGAGGCGAGCGCGGCCGTGGCGACGCCGGCCAGCCCGGCGGTGAGGCCGAGCCGGATGTCGGTCGTGCCCTGCAGTCGGTTGCGGTACGTGCCGAGGACGGCACCGGGGACGATCACGGCCAGCGACGTGCCCTTGGCGAGCACGATCGGCATGCCGAAGAGCACGGTGAAGACCGGGACCATGATCACGCCGCCGCCGACACCCATCACGCCCGCGAGGACGCCGGCCGCGAGGCCGGTCAGCACGAAGCCGGATCCCGAGAGCAGCGTCACCGCGATGGTGCCGTCGCCGTCCCCCGGGGAGACCACGAGGCGCACGGCGGACAGCAGCAGCACGACGGCGAAACCGATGCGCAGCGTGCGTTCCGGCAGCCGGCCCAGCAGGTGCACACCGACCGGGGCGCCGAGCAGGACACCTGCAGCCGTCAGCAGCGCGGCGAAGCCGTCGACCTCGCCGCCGCTGGCGTAGCCCAGCACACCGGCCAGCGCGATGGGCACGATCGCCGCAAGGGAGGTGCCGTGGGCCATGCGCTGGTCGAGGCCGGCCAGCATGACCAGGCCAGGCACGAGCACGATGCCGCCGCCGACGCCGAACAGGCCGCTGGCGAGCCCGGCCACCACGCCGACGGCGACGGCACGCAGGACCCACGGGCGGTCGTCGGTGGTCACGCGGGGTCCTCGTCGGGGCGGTCACGACGGTACTGCGGCCGCACGGGCGGCCGACCCGGGATGCGAGGCACCCGTCCCGCATGGCAGGCTCGGGGGCAGGCCCGACCGCGATCCCCGGAGCCGCACGGTGACCCACCCCTACCTGACCGAGGACCCGCCCCTGGCGTTCGCCCACCGGGGTGCGCACGGTGCGGCGACCGGCGCGGGGGAGAACTCGTACGAGGCCTTCGGGGCGGCCGTCGACCTCGGCTACCGCTACCTCGAGACCGACGTCCACCGCACGGCGGACGGCGTCGTCGTCGCACTCCACGACGACACGCTCGACCGCACGACCGACGGCGAGGGGCTGGTGGCGCAGCGCGCGTGGGGCGAGATCAGCCGGCTCACGGTCGCCGGTGGCGGTCGGGTCCCACGGCTGGACGAGCTCCTGGCCGACTTCCCCGACGCTCGCTTCAACCTCGACTGCAAGGACCCCGACACCGTGCCCGACCTGGTCCGGGTGCTGCGGGAGGCCGACGCGCTCGACCGGGTCTGCGTCGGGTCGTTCCAGCACCGCACGGTCACGAGCCTCCGCGAGGAGTTCGGGGACGACCTCTGCACCGCCGCGACCACGCGCGAGGTCCGGCTGCTCGTCGCGGCAGCGGCCGCCCCCAGGGGCAGTCGGAGGGCGCTGACGTTCGCGATCGGCGCGGACTGTGTCCAGGTCCCGGTCCAGGACGGTCGCACTCGCATCGTGACCGACCGCTTCGTCGAGACCTGTCACGACGCGGGGTTCCCCGTCCACGTGTGGACCGTCGACGACGAGGACGAGATGCATGACCTGCTCGACCTCGGCGTCCACGGCCTGATGACCGACGAGGCGGTGCGGTTGCTGGACGTGCTCGGAGAGCGGACGGACTGAGAACGACTCGCGCGGCAGTCGCATCGACTGGTCATTTCTGACTATGTGTGGCGTACATTTTACGTAGTGTTAGAGAACGCCTGCGAGTCCGCCCATGGAAGCCCTGGTCCACCTGACCACGACCGTCTACGTCGTGGTCGCCATCGCCGTCGGGCTGCGAGCCCGCGTGACCGAGCAGCTCGCGCTCGGCCGTCTCACGGTGTTCCTGCTGGACATCGCGGCGATCACTGCGGCTGCTCCGCTGATCCAGAGTGATCTGGCGGCGGTCGGCATCGCCCTCATCGCCGTCGCTCTGCTGCTGTACCCGGTCCTGCTGCTGTGGTTCGGCGCTGCGGTGGCTCGCGCACGCCGGACGCTCGAGCGGATCGCCCGGTGGGTCCTGGTCGTGGAGCTCGCGGCTGGTGTGGCGGTGCTCGTCGCGATGGATGGTCGGGCGTCCCTCGTGACGGTGTTCGTCCTGAGCGCTGCCCTGGCCGTGGTCGCCCACGGGGTCGTGGCCGTGACGCTGGTCGCGCAGGTCCGTCGGCAGGCGTCAGGCTTCCTCCGCAGGCGCGCCGCGGTCCTCGCCGGTGGTGTCATGCTGCTCGGCGCGGCGCTCGGCATCGGCACCTTCGGGCAGACCGGGCTCGCCTCGGCCTCCGTCTGGGCGCTCGTGCTCGGAACGGTCGCCGCGGTCCTGCTGGCGGCGGCCACGGCGCCGCCGCGCTGGCTGCAGGTGCTGTTCGTGCTGCCGGACCACGACCGTCTGGCTGCGGCCGAGCGGGACCTGCAGACCGGGGACGACCCCGCTGCGGCCCTGACCGGGCTGCTCGGGACGCTGGTCGGGCTCATCGACGGCGTGGCCGGGTGGTACGCGCGGGACGGTCAGGTGGTCGCCCGGGTCGGTGACGTCGGCAGCTTCGCGCGACCCAAGGTCGACGACGGCGGCGACGCGGCCCCGATCGGCGCAGCGCGGCGCATGCTCGTGGAACAGGTGGACGACGGCCACGGCGAGTCGGTCTGGATCGTCCGGAGCGTCGGCACTGACGGGGAGCTCGGGATCGTCAGCGGCGCCGACCCGATCCTCTTCGGTCTCGACGTCGCGGACCTGCTGCCACGCACGGCGGACCGCATCGGACTCGCGCTGGACGGCCGCCAGGCAGCGGCACGCCGTCGGGAACAGGAGCGGGCCGAGCAGGAGCTCGCCCACGTCCGTGAGATCGCTGCCGTGAAGGACGACGTCCTGTCGACGATCAACCACGAGCTGCGGACGCCGCTGACCCTCGTCAACGGCGTGATGGAGCTGCTCGTGCACCGTGGCGCGGCGATGCCCGACGAGCAGCGGCAGCAGCTGCTCGAGCGTGCGGGGGACCACGCTGGCCAGCTCACCGGGGTCGTCGACCAGGTCCTCGCCCTCGCAGAGTTCCGTGGCGGCGTGACGACGACCGAGTCGCGACCGGTCGAGGTGGCGGCCCTGCTGGACCGGTGCCGCACGACCCTCGCGGCGCGCGAGCGGATCACGATCGAGTCGACGGACGTGACCCTCGTCACCGACGAGTTCCTGCTGGAGCGGACGCTGACCGAGCTCTGCCGCAACGCACTGCGCCACACCGACGGGCCCGTGCGCGTGACCGTCGGCTCGGAGGCGGAGCAGGTCGAGCTGGCCGTCCACGACCACGGTGAGGGGCTGGACGAGGACATGCTCGGTCCGCTGGTGCGCGGTGGCCACTACCTGCACCGCACGACCCGCGGCCTCGGCCTCGGGCTCACGCTCGCGATGGAGACCGCGTCGCTGCTCGGCGGGACGATCGCCGTCGACAACACGACGGCGGGGGCCCGGGTCAGCATCGTGGTGCCGCGGGTCACCCACGTAGCCCCGGTCGTGCTCGACGAGGAGGTGGTGGCGCTGCCTCGGTGACGCGAGGGCACCGACGTGGCAGGCTGCGCCACGGAGGTGCCGTGGCACAGGACGTCGCAGGAGCACAGGTCGGGCCGCTCGAGGACCCGGCAGCACGGCGCCGCGAACACCGTGCCTGGTACGTCTACGACTGGGCCAACTCGGCCTTCTCGACCAGCGTCATCACCGTCTTCTCCGGGCCGTACCTCAACAGCGTCGCGCAGAACGTCGCCGACGAGGCGGGGCGCGTCGCGCTGCTGTGGTTCGAGGTGGCCGCGAACTCCTACTTCCCGTTCGCGGTGTCGCTGTCGGTCATCGCGCAGGCGCTGACGCTGCCGATCGTCGGCGCTGCCGCGGACCGCTCACAGGACAAGCGGCGCCTGCTGCAGGGCCTGGTCGTCGTGGGTGCGCTCGCGACGGTGGCGCTGTTCCTCGTCACGGGGGACCGGCTCCAACTCGGCGCGGTCTGCCTGCTCGTGGCCAACGCCGCGTTCGGCGCCGCGGCCGTCGTCTACGACAGCTTCCTCCCCGAGATCGCGCTGCCCGACGAGCGCGACGGCGTGTCCAGCCGTGGCTGGGCGACCGGTTATGCGGGCGGTGGGCTCCTGCTCGCCGTGCAC
>JBFKQZ010000120.1:0-9193 GCA_041627475.1 Nitriliruptoraceae bacterium
CGGCCGCGAGGGCCGGGCTCGAGGGGTTGCCGCGTGGGCGGTCAGTTCAGCCGAAGGTGCTCGGCGGCAGGATGACCGCGTCGATGACGTGGGCGATGCCGTTGCTGGCGCTGAAGTCGACGGCGACGATGTTGGCACCCGCGATGGTCGCGCCCTCGACCGCGGCGAAGTCACCGTTGAGCATCGTGAAGCCGTCGGAGGTCACGACGTCCATCGAGTGGTGGCGGCCCGTGGTCACGTGGTAGGCGAGGGTCGAGGGAAGGACCTCGCACAGGGCCTCCTCGTCGAGCGTGCCCAGCAGCTGGAAGATCGGCTCGAACGCGGCGTTGGTCGGCGCGAAGACCGTGAACTGGCCCTTCTTGCCCGACAACGTTGCGGCGAACGAGGTGTCACACACGTCGTCGGACAGCAGGACCGCGTCGATCAGGCTCGACAGGCCGGCGCCTGCGGCGAGCTCGACGAGGTTGTGGTCGCCGGGCGTCGCGGCCTCGGCCCAGCTGGGCTTGGCGGCGTTGGCGGCGGGGACGGCGAGCGCGAGCGCGGCGACAGCCGCGACGGCGGTGGTGATGAAGCGGCGCATGGTTCTCTCCCGGTGTCGTTGTGCATGCGGCTGAGGGGACTTCGGCACACGCGCGACGCCCGGATCATCAATCTGTACAGAAACTACACAGCGTGGCGGCGCGGGCACCCGTGGTGCGATGCCCGGGCCTCGGCAGGTGATGGACTGCGGCGTGCGACGTACCTTCCGGACCGGAAGAGGAGTCGCCGTTGAGCCGTCCGCCCCGCCGCATCGGTCCAGCGACGCTGTCGGTCGCTGCCGTCACGGTCGGTGGTGCCGCACTTGCCGTCGATCGCGTCCGCCGACTCCAGGCGTGGCGGGCCGACCGGGCAGCGGCCGTGCCGGAGCACCACGACCTGCCTGCCGAAGCCGTCACGCTGCGCTCGAAGGGTGACCTCGACCTCCACGCGTGGTGGGTGCCTGCAGCCCAGGGCGGGCTCGCGCCCACGGTGCTCGTCGTGCACGGCTTCGCGTCGCACGCCGGCGACATGCTGCCCCTGGGTGCGCTGCTCCACCACGAGGGCTTCCACGTCCTCCTGCTCGACCTGCGCGGCCACGGACGCAGCGAGCGGTCGGCCGAGCGCCCGCGTCCCCACATCCTGGCCGAGGACGTCCTGACCGCCGCGGAGTGGCTGCGAGCGCGCGAGGACGTCGGTCCGCTCGGCCTCGTCGGCCACTCGATGGGCGGGGCGGTCGCGATCTTCGCGGCGTCCGCTTCGGACGACTTCGACGCGGTCGTGTCGGTCGCGGGCATCGCCGACCCGACGCTCAGCCGGATCGGCTGGTGGCCTGCGGCCGTGAGCCGGCTGCTCATCCGCGCCGTCACGGCACGCGAGATGCTGGACGAGCCGCCGCGCTTCGCAGTCCACCGTGTTCCGGACGTCTCCGCACCACTGATGCTCATCCACGGCGATCGCGACCAGGTCGTCCCCATCGCGCACGCCCATGCGCTGCACGCCGCCGCGCCCCACGCGGAGCTCGTCATCGTGCCGGGTGCCGGGCACGCGTCGGTCGAGGACTTCTCCCCGGCCCTGGTGCGCGCCGTCACGTTCCTGCGCGACGCCCTCGCGGCGGAGGGCCGGCTGCCCGCCTGACGCACGCCGCCCCGCTCGGTTTGAGGTCATCTGGCCGGCTGGGTACCTTCCGGCACATCGACGCGGGGTGGAGCAGGCTGGTCAGCTCGCCGGGCTCATAACCCGGAGGTCGCAGGTTCAAATCCTGTCCCCGCTACGAAGACAGAACCCCCGCCACAGGCGGGGGTTCTGCCGTTTCTCGAGGTTCCGGGTCCGCGAGTCGCGCTCGCTGCGGGCGCCATTGACGGTCAATGAGTAACGGATGAGTAACGGAATCCGGCCCGCTGCTGTTACTCAGCCTGCTCAGGCCGAGGCCGAGGCCGGGGCCGGGGGCGGTGGAGACCTCTACGGTGCGGTATCCGGACGACATGGAGACGGCGATCACGCGGGACCTGATCGGATCTGGGGAGCGTGCTCCTGACTTCGCCCTGCCGGGCATCGACCGTCAGGGCGCCTCGAGGTTCTACGGCTTGGTCGGGGGCGCACCTGCCGTGGTTGTGTTCTCGGGTGGCGACGGTGACACGGCACGAAGGCTCGCTGCGGAGTTGCGCCGCCGACTGCCGTCCCCCGAGCACCTCTACTTCGTCAGTGGCGACCCAGAGGAAACCGACGAGGCAGCCTTCGTTGACCCCACCGGCGGGGTCCACGGCGCGTACGGGATCGCCGCTAACGGGCCGCCCACCGCCCTCGTGCTCGACCGCAACGTCCGGGTGGCTGCGGTCGTGCAGCCGGCGGACCTCGAGACTGCCGCTTCCGTGTTGACGGCGATCCAGAACCTGGCTGTCGAGGTCACGCACCGCCCCGCACCGCGGCATGCACCGGTGCTGCTGGTGCCCAGCGCGCTCGACGGGCCCTGGTGTGACCGACTGATCGAGGTGTGGCGCGCGGCCGCGCCGGTCGAGACCGGGGTGGAGACCACGGCCGACGGCCGGCGGGTGGAGGCACTGGACCGACTCCGCAAGCGCCGCCGTGACCACGTGGTCACCGACAGCGGTCTCCTCAAGGAGTTGACGTCGCACGTGGGCCGGCGCGTCATTCCAGAGGTCAGAAAGGCGTTCGGCTTCGCGGCCACCCGATTCGAGGGCTTCAAGCTCGGGTGCTACACGGCTGCCGACGCCGGCTTCTTCGATGCTCACCGCGACAACCTCAGCGAGCAGACCAGCCATCGCAAGTTCGCGCTCAGCCTCAACCTCAACGAGGACTACCAGGGCGGTGAGCTGAGCTTCCCCGAGTACGGCGGTCAGCGCTACCGGCCCGACCGGGGGGAAGCTCTCGTGTTCTCCGGTGCGCACCTGCACCAGGTCCACCCCGTCAGCGAGGGCCGGCGGTTCGTGCTGTTGTCGTTCCTCTTCTAGGCGGCCGCTGCGGTGCGGTTTGGCCGGGGACACGGGTACTCCAACCCTGTGCGTGCAGCGCGAGTTCGACGTCGACGTGCCTCCGGGAAGCTCACGGCGTCACCTCGGAGGGCCGGCGCGCCCTCGAAGGTCCCGCGAACGCCGTGCTGGTCTCAACCCGAGCGACTTGGCGTGCGCCACGGCTTCATCGACCGTGGGGACGGTGTGCCCGTCGGCTGACCCACCAGGATCTCGCTGCCGTTCTGCCGAGCCACGCTCACGTGAGCTGCTGCTGGGCGGCGAGGATCTTGGTGGTGATGTCGGCGAGCTGGGTGATCTCCTGCTCGGTCAGCACCGAGTAGAGGTGCCGATCGAGGTCGTGGAGGTGTCGGTCCCTGGCTGCTCGGTACTTCTGCAGGCCGCGGGGGGTGAGTGCCACGGTGACGGCACGCCGGTCGGCGGGGTCGATGGTCCGGCGAACGAACCCGTCGTCCTCGAGGCTCTTGACCACCCGCGAGACGCGGCTCTGGCTCAGGGGAGTGCGGCGACGGAGCTCGAGCATCGGCATGGTCTGGTCGGTCGAGAAGACCGCCAGGAACAGGAGCACCTCGTACTCGTGCAGGGAGATGCCGTACTCGTCCTGCAGTGAACGGTCCAGCGCCCGGAAGACGGCGTCGCCGGCGCGGACCAACCCGAGGAACGCGTCGGCGTACACGCGGCCCAACAGCTCGGCCCCGTCCTGGCCCGCGTCGAGGCGGGGCGGCGACGCGTCCTCGTGTTCGACCTGTGGCCCTGGCGGTGTCATGGGCGGAGCCTATCGCACTTGTATGCTCAAGCATAGATAGTGTATGCTTTCGCATACGTCTACGCGACCACCCGCACCGACGCGAGGTTGGAGGCAGGCATGAAGCCACAGTTGAACCACCTCATCGTGTGGTCACGGGATCGCCGTGCGGCCGCGGAGTTCTTCGCCGACCTCACCGGCATGGGGCCCACGTCGGAGTACGGCCACTTCACACAGGTCGAGACGGGCAACGGCGTCGCGCTGGACTTCGCCGACACCAACGGCGAGCCCGCTGGCCTGCACCTCGCGTTCCTGGTGACCGAGCGGCAGTTCGACGAGATCTTCGCGCGCATCGTCGACCGAGAGATCCCGTACTGGGCGGATCCGATGCGCTCGCGCCCGGGCCAGATCAACCATCATGACGGTGGGCGGGGCGTGTACTTCGCCGACCCGTACACCAACGTCGGCTGGGAGTGCATCACTCGCCCGTACGGCTCGGGCCCCACGAAGGCGCAAGCGTGAACGCCGGAGGCAGGGAGAGGAGAGATCGTGGCTGACGCGTTGCGAGTCGGGCTGGTCGGTGCAAATGCCGACGGCCGAGGGTGGGGCGCGATGACCCACCTGCCGGCGATCCAGGCACTACCGAACGTCGAGTTGGCGGCCCTGTGCACGAGCCGCCCCGAATCCGCCGCCCAGGCGGAGCAGGCCTACGGCATCCGCACCTTCCACGACGTCCGCGAGCTGGCCGCCCAACCCGACATCGACCTCATCGCCGCCGTCGTCCGCGTGCCACGCCACCGCGACGTCGTGATCCCCGCCCTCGAGGCCGGCAAGAACGTGTTCTGCGAATGGCCGCTCGGCGTCGATCATGCCGAGGCGCGCGAGATGGCCGATCTCGCCCGCTCGACCGGCGTCGTCACCGGTGTGGGCCTGCAGGGGCGCCACGACCCGGCGCTGACCCACGTCAAGCAGCTTCATGAAGACGGCTGGCTCGGCGACGTGCTGTCCGTCCGCCTGACGATGGTCAGTGGTGGAGCCGGGCGCAGCGATTCGAGATCGGCGTGGATGGGAGACGCCAGCAACGCGGCCAACCCGCTGACCATCGTGGCGGGCCACTGCCTGGACCACCTCGCCTACTGCCTCGGACCCATCGCGGAGGTCGCAGCACGGGTGACGACGCAGGTGCCCGAGTGGCACCTCGCCGACACGGGCGAGACGATCAGCGTCGATGCTCCCGACAGCGTGGTGGTGGCGGGCACGCTGGTCGGCGGCGCCGAGCTCTCCTTCCACATGGCGTCGGTGCCGCACAACGGCACGGGATGGCGGATGGCCGTGCACGGCACCCGGGGCACGCTCGTGGCGACCACTGGGGGACTGCCCCAGATCGCCCCGATCCGCCTGCGTGGTGCGCTGGGGGAGGCACCCCTCGCGGATCTGCCGATACCCGCGCACCCCGGGGACGGGTCGACGGCCATGCCCGCGGGGCCAGCCGCCAACGTCGCCCGGACGTACCACCGGATGGCCGAGGCGCTGCGGACGAACGCCCCGTACGACCCCGGCTTCGACGAGGCGACTGCCCTCCACGGCCTCCTCGACGCCCTGCAACGGTCCTCCACGGAGGGACGCGCGATCAGCATCGCCCCTCGACGGGCGTGATCGACCGGCGTGTGCGGTCGACGTGCCGCTGTCAGCGGCCCAGTTGGTCTCGGACCCGGTCGGCGATGTCCGTCAGCACCTGCTCAGGGATGGGTTCGGCGCCCTCGCGAAGCAGTCCAGGGCCCCCGGTGAGCGCGTCGCCCTCGCGGTGGGGGGCGATGTTGAAGTGCAGGTGCGCGACGCGCTCACCGAAGACGTTGACGTAGACCAGGTCGGCCCGGGTCACGTCCTTCAGGGTGGCCGTCACGCGTGCAAGGACGGCGCCGAGGGTGTCGGCCTCCGGCCCGTCGAGGTCCGTGATGTGCGAGATGTGCCGCAGGGGTTCGAGGTACGAGAAGCCCGGAACCGGCGCGATCAGGCTCGTCGTCAGTCGCCACAGTCCGTCCCGCCAGACCTCGACGCGCTGGAACTCGCGATCGACCGCAGCGTGGTCGCAGATGAGGCAGTCCACGTCCTGTGCCCTCCTGTCGGTGGCGCCGCGGCGACGGTCCGGCGTCGGCTGCTCTGCCGGATGCCCGTGCGACCCAACCTAGGTTGGGTGGGCGCCTCCGACGACGGACGGCAGTCCGTGCGTTCCTCACCACGTGGCAGGATGCGTCGCTCCTGACCGAGGCGAACCGACGTGGCCGCGCACCTGATCCTGTTGTCCCTCTCGGCCGTGACGTGGCTCGCGATGATGGGGACGGGCACCGACGCGCTCGGCGGCTTCTCCCGGGTCAACGGGCCGCTGCAGGTCCTGCTGTTCCTCGCCGTCGTCAGCGTCCCGCTCTGGCGCACGGGCCGGATGTCGTGGGTGGACATCGCCTGGCCATGGGGCCTGGTCCTGATCGGCACGCAGGTGCTGCTGCAGGCACCCGGGTCGCCGCTGCGGGTCTGGATCGTCGGAGCGATCTACCTCGTCGTCGGGCTGCGGATGGGCGTCGGCGCGCTGGTGCTGGCCCGCACGACCGGCGAGATCGTGCGGACCGAGCTGCCCCGCTACCGGTACCGCCAGGAGATGCTCGAGCGCGAGGGGTCGCGCCACATCGCCGCACGCAAGCAGCTGGAGGCGATGAACCAGGGCTTCGCGAACGCGTCGATCCTGTCCGTGCCGGCGGCGCTGGTCCTGGCCGACCCGACGGACGGGCTCGGCCCGTTCGTGATCGCCGGCGTGGTGCTGTGGGCCCTGGGCTACGTGGTCGAGAACGTCGCCGACGCGCAGAAGCACCTGTTCGTCCGCGAGAACCCGGGTCAGCTGTGCGACGTCGGGCTGTGGCGGTACAGCCGGCACCCGAACTACTTCGGTGAGTGGCTCGTCTGGTGCGGACTCGCGCTGGTCGCCGCGCCGTCGCTGGTCCGGCTCTGGGACGGGGACGCACCGCTCGCCTGGGCGGGCGTCGCGTTGGGCCTGATCGCCGTCCCGTGCGTGATGTACGCGACGCTGGTCTACCTCACCGGCGCCCGCCCAGCGGAGTACTACTCGGTGCAGAAGCGACCCGGGTACGCCGCCTACCAGCGGACCACGAGCGTGCTGGTCCCTCGTCGCCCGCGACCGGACACGTCAGCCCCAGAGTGACGGTCAGGTCGTGCCGTCGCTCATGCTGCCGCCCGATCCGAAGTGGTGCGCTACGCCGGCGCACGCTCGAGGATGGTCACCGTGCCCGCGTCGCCGTCGAGGCGGACCCGGTCCCCGGTCCGCAGCACGCGCGTGGCCTGGCGGGCGTTGACGACGCACGGCAGGCCGTACTCGCGGGCGACGACCGCACCGTGGGAGACGGCGCTGCCGAGGTCCGTGACGAGGCCTCCGATGATGCTGAACCACGGCGACCAGCCGATGTCGGTGATGGGCGTCACCAGGATCTCGCCGGGCTCGAGTGCCGCGGCCTCGTCGAGCGTTTGGGCCACGCGGACGATGCCCTCGGTCACGCCACGTGAGGCGGGCCGCCCGATCAGCGAGCCGTCGGTCGCCGTGATCCCGGCCGCGGGCACGGGAGTGGGCGGTCCGACGGACACCTCGGGGAACGTCAGGCGCTCCTGATACGCCAGTGCCTCCCGTCGCGCCCCGGCACGCTCGACGGCGTCCGTCGTCGGGGAAGCGACGAAGTCGCCCAGCTCCTCGAGCGTGAAGAAGCAGACCAGGTCGGCATCCGGCAACGATCCCTCAGCGACCAGGCGCGCGCCGAGGTGGCGGAACGCGAGCTGGAACCGATGGGCGACCGTGACCAGCAGGTCCTTGGTGTGCTCGCGGCGCCTGATCGCTGCGTGGGCCTTCGGCAGGATCCAGCGCAGGGCGCGGCCGAGCCCTGACCAGTCGACGTCTGCCTGCCCCTGCGAGCGGACGCCTCCGCCCTGCCGCCGGGCGCGGACGCCTGCCTGCATGCTCTGCACGAGGGGCGTCGGGTCGTCGCCCCAGGACGGGTCCCTCACGCACAGCTCACGCAGCCCGCGGTGGCCGTGCTCGCCGAGGAACGCCTCGAACCGCGCCCCGTACTCCGCGGTCGAGCGCAACCAGGCGGTCGCATCGTCCGCCCCGACGTCGAGGAACCCCGCCTCGACGTCGGCCGCACGGGCCAGGTCGTCGAGCAGCCGGTCGAGGTCCTCGAGCATGACCGCGCTGACCACGTCGGTGGCGCCCGCGATGAGGCGGGCAGCCTCGGCCTGCTCGGCGGTCGTGGGGTCGTTGCGCCGCTCGGAGACGAGGTTCTCGACGATGGCGTTGAGGAAGCCGGACAACGCCGACGACTGGATGTGCACGGCCATGGCGTGCTCGAAGAACCACAGCTTGTCGCGGATCTCCCGCCACGTCGCGTCGGCCGTCGGGGGCGTGGTCAGCGCGAAGCGTGCGACCTCCTCGTCGAACGCCTCGACCACACGGGGCGCCATCAGGCTGTAGCGCAGGAGGCGCCCGCTGTTGACGGCGCGGCGCCAGACCGGCGCCGGTGGCAGGTCGCGCAGCTCGGGCACGACGCGGCCGCAGATCGCCTGCGCCGTCTGCTTCGCGTCCGATCCGAAGATGGCCGCGGACATGACGAGGCTGCCCGTCAGGTTGAGGAACAGGTGGCCCGATGCCGCGGCCGTCATCTGCCAGGCGTCGCGTCGGATCGCCGGGCGGGCCCCGACCGAGACGTGCATGTGCTGCAGCCCGTGGTCGATGCCCCAACCGGTGAACGACTGGGTCAGCGGGCACACCGCCCCGGGCATCATCTCGCCGATGTTGCTGATGGTCAGCACGTCGTCGGGGCGGGGGAGCGGGGTGTCGAGCTCGTCGAGGGGTGCGGGCAGTGTCGTGATCGGCCGGGCCTGCAGCCACCACGGCCTGCCGTCCTGGTCGATGGCCCACTCGAGGTCGAGGGGGTGTCCCTCGTGCGACGCCGCCTCCCGCGCCGCGAGGGCGAGTGCGCTCACCTCGTCATCGCGGAGGACCGGCTGCTCGCTGACGGTCTCGCGGTGGACGATGGCGCCGTCGGCGTCGACCTCCCAGTGGTCGGGCGTGGCCTGCCCGCTGACCAGCGACTCGCCGAGCCCGGCCACGGCGTCGATGACCAGCAGGTCCCGACGCCCCGAGACCGGGTCTGCCGTGAAGACGACGCCGGCCGCCCGCGCGTCCACCATCGCCTGCACGACCACGTGCATCGTCACGTCGGCGTCCTCGGCGTGGGCCTCGCGGTAGCTGCCCACTCGCTCGGAGTCCACGGAGCCGACGCACCTGTCGATCGCGGCGCGCACGGCCTCGGGCCCCTCGACGGCGAGCACGGAGTCGAACTGCCCGGCGAAGGACGCGGCCTCGCCGTCCTCTCCGGCGGCGGAC
>JBFKQZ010000121.1:0-9180 GCA_041627475.1 Nitriliruptoraceae bacterium
GCGGTTCCGCCTGCGCGGCGACCCGGTCCGCGAGACTCTGCTCGATCAGGGTCGCCGCCACGTCGGGGTCGTGCCGGCACCACACGCACGCCGCCGAGCTCGCGCCGGGGATCGTCGGGGGCACCAGGGACCTGGCCGCCGACCGGGCACCGTCGGTACGGGCGGCGAGGGAGTCGCGGTCGAGCAGCAGGGACAGGCCACGCCGGAACCGGACGTCGTCGAGCGGCGGTTGTCGCGTGTCCAGCAGCAGCAGCGAGGTCGTGTCCGTGAAGCCGTCGAGGAGCCGCAGGCCGACCTCGGCGTCCGCCACGTCGTCGCGGCGCCCGGCCGGCAGCTGGCTCACCTGGATCTGCCCGGCGAGCAGGTCGGCGTGCCGGATGGCGCGGTCCTCGTCGGAGCCGTAGATACGGAAGACGACCTCCTCGACGTTGTCCGGCTCCGGATGCGTCGCGGACGGCCGCAGGCGCAGGAACTGGTTGTGGACCCACGTCTCGGCGAGGCGGAACGGGCCGTTGCCGACGGGCGCCTCCCCGAACGCGTCCGGCTCCTCGAGTGCTGCCGGCGGTACGGGCGCCAGCGCTGGGTGTGCCAACACGGTCGGCAGCTCCGGCACGGGATCGGTCAGGTCGATCCGGACGGTGCGGTCGTCGACGGCGACGACGCCACGCAGCGGCTGGCCGACCTGCGCGGCGGCGAAGCCGACGACGTCCCGCAGGAGGTGGGCGTGCAGGGAGGGCGGCGAGGCGTCGCCGTCCGCGATGCGACGGAGTCCCCGGACCACGTCGCCCGCGACGACACGCTCCCCGTCGTGCCACCGCGCGTCCGCGTCGAGGGTGAACGTGAAGGAGGTCGCGTCCGCGTTGGCCTGCCACGACGTCGCGAGTGCCGGCTCGGGCGCCAGGTCCGGACCGAGCCGCGTCAGGGAGTCGAACAGCGCGTCGACCAGCAGGGCGTCGTCGTCACGGACGATGCGGGCCGGGTCGAGCGACGTCGGGTCGGTCCCGAGCGCCCAGCGCAGGACCCCCGGCCCGTCAGGGGCAGCGACCGGCGACGCGGACGGCGACGGTGCCGGCGCCGGTGCCGTCTCGCACGACGTCAGCAGCAGCGCGCCCAGGAGCAGCGCCGCGAGCCCGCCGTGCCGCGACCTCAGAGGACCAGGCCGAGGAGGATCGTGGTGATCGTGAACCCGACGACCGACGCGATCGTCAGTCGGTTGAGGTTCTTCTCGGCCATCGCCGAGCCCTGCACGGCGGCGGCGCCACCACCGAACATGTCCGACAGGCCACCACCGGCACCGCGGTGCAGGAGGATGAACAGCACCACGAGGAGCGAGAAGATCACGTGGATCACGATCAGTGCGGTGGTCACAGCGTGGCTCGGTCGTGTCGGGGACGGTGCTGGCTCCATGGCCGGTCGCAGAGGGTACCGACCATGTCCGTCAGCGCGTGCGCTGCCGCTGCAGCCAGAACAGCCCCATCTGCCCGTCCTGCGAGCGCAGCACCGGGTCGAGGCGCCAGCGGTCGACCAGCTCGGAGTCCACGCGGACCACGGGCTGGGGGGCCAGCCGGAGCCGGTGGTCGACGGCTGGCGGGCGACACGACACGGCGACCCGGTCGCACGCCTCGAGCCGCAGGGGCGTCATCGCCTCGGGGTCGTCGAGCGGCAGCACCGACGCGGACTCGAGGGTGTCCTCGGGCTGCGTCCCTGCCGTGGCGGACGCACTGCGCCCCGCGCGGTCGAAGGCGGCGAAGACCGTGCTGCGCACCTCGGTGGGGGTCGCCGCCGGACCGGCGACGTCACTGAACAGCAGGCCGAGCGCGTCGCGCTCCCGCTCTGCCCCGGCGACGGTGGTCGGCACCACGACGGCGGTCGCGACGGCGGCACCGAGCGCGACCATGGCGACACTGACCTCGGCGCCGCGACGCAGACGACCGGGAGCCGCACGCTCGTCACACAGCTCCTCGACCCTGGCGACGAGTGTCCCCTCGGCCAGGAGCGGCGCGCACGCCGCGACCTGCTGTCCGCGCGCGGCCTCCAGCACCTTGAGGAGCCCGCTGGCCAACGCGCCGGGCCGCCCGGTGAGGTTGGTGGCGGTGGCGTCCGCCGCGTGCTCGCGCTCCCGGAGGAGGCGCTGCAGCGACCACCGACCGGCCGGGACGAAGAAGAAGACGTCGCGGACGACGCCCAGCGCGGCAGCGACGAGGTTGTCCCGACGGACCACGTGCGCGAGCTCGTGCGCGAGCACGCCCTCGAGCTCGGCGCGGTCCAGCCGGCGGAGCAGGCTGCGGTCGAGCAGCAGCACCGGCCGCCGGATCCCGATCACCGCTGCCCCACCGGGCAGCTCCGGGACGAGCAGCAGGTCGGGCGGTGCCGTCCGCAGCCCGGCAGCGAGCTTGGCGACGATCGTCGACACGACCGCTGGTGGCGTGTCGCCGGCCGCGACCAGCGCGTCGTAGTGCCGGGCGGCCACGCGACTCCGACGGAGGCGCAGGCCCAGCCGGACCGCGACGACGGTCGCGTAGGCACCGAAGAGCAGCGGGACCGCCGACGGGGCGAAGCTGAGGTAGGTGTCCTGCACCGGGATGGCGAGCCCGTTGACCGCGTCCACCGTGTGCCACACCGACGGCAGCGCAGGCGTGCGGGCGAACCCGATCGCCACGGCGGCGATGGCGAGCGCGGGCAGCAGGGCGACGAGCGCGCGGACACGGGGCGAGCGCAGACCGGAGCGGAGGAGCAGGCGACCCACGACGACCGCGACGGTCGACGCCAGCGCCACCCGGACCGCGATCGAGTCGGTCGGGAGGCTCAGCAGGAGCCCCACATCACCCATGGAGGTCAGCGCTCGTCCGCGCGGCGACGGGCCACGGCGGAACGCAGCGCGTCGAGGGTCACGTCGTCGACGTCGTCGACGACCTCGGCCAGGTAGGCGGCAGCCGGCTCCGGATAGCGGGCGAGCAGCCAGGTCAGCACGCTCCCGACGGTGCTGCGGGCGTAGTCCTCACGATCGATGTGCGGCCGGTAGACGTGCGCGAGCCCCGAGGTGTCGCGCTGCAGCAGGCCCTTGGCGGCGAGCCGCGTCATCGTCGTCATCACGGTCGTGTAGGCGATCTCACGGCTCTCGGCGAGCACGGCGTGGACATCACGCACGGTGGACGCACCGAGATCCCAGACCGCCTCCATCACGTCCTGTTCGAGCGGCCCGAGCAGGCCCTCGAGTTCCTCGTCACGACGCATCTGGCAACTCCCTCGTCGGGAGGCCACTCTACGGGGCTCCGACGGACCTGTCACCGGTCCACGACGCAGGGCGCACGGAGTCGACGATGACGGAGCGGCAGGGCCGGGCAGGACCGCTCGGCCGCGACTTCCGGCTGCTCCTGACGGCAGGCACGATCTCCAACGTCGGCGACGGCGTCGACGCGACCGCCCTCCCCCTCCTGGCGGCCTCGCTGACGACGGATCCGGTCCTGTTCGCGGGGGTGGCCACCACGGCGCGACTTCCCTGGCTGCTGTTCGCCCTGCAGGCGGGCGCGCTCGCGGACCGGCTGGACCGGCGCGTGCTCATGGCGAGCGTCAACGTCGTGCGGACCTTCCTGCTCGCGGTCCTGGGCGTCACCGTGCTGTTGGACACCGCCTCCATCTGGTTGCTGTACGTGGTCTCGTTCGGGCTCGGTACCGCTGAGGTGCTGTTCGACACCTCGGCGCAGGCGTTCCTGCCGCGCATCGTCCGCAGCGACCAGCTCGAGCGCGCCAACGGGCTGCAGATGGGGTTCGAGACGACCGCCAACCAGTTCGTCGGTCCTCCGCTCGGCGGCCTCCTCTTCGCTGCGGCCGCGGCCGTGCCGATCCTGCTGGACGCCGGCACCTTCCTCGTCGCAGCGATGCTGCTGCTGGCGATCACGGCCAGCGCCGGGCGTGCGGCCGTCCGTCCCGGCACAGCGAGCCCGACGGACGTGTCGCCAGCCGCGGATCCCGATGCCGCCGTCACCCCCACCGGGCCTGCGCCTCGAATCCGAGACGAGATCAGGGAGGGCCTCCGCTGGCTCCGTCAGCACGCGCTCCTGCGCTCGCTGGCCGTGCTGCTCGGACTCATGAACGGGGGGTTCATGATGTTCGGGTCGATCCTCGCGCTGTTCGCCCTGGACGTCCTCGACCTCAACGAGGTGCAGTTCGGGTTCCTCCTCACTGCGGTCGCGCTGGGTTCGGTGACCGGGTCGCTGCTCTCGGCGCGGGTGGTGGCCCGGTTCGGCCGGGCCCGCACGCTCTGGTTGACGCTGTCGGCATCGGTCGTGCTCCCGGTCGTCCAGGGCCTCACCAGCGACGTCTGGGTCTTCGCCGGTGCCGCCGTCGTCTTCGGGATGACGGCAGTGCTGTGGAACGTGATCACCGTGTCGCTGCGACAACGGATCATCCCGGACCACCTCCTCGGTCGCGTGAACGCCGTCTATCGGTTCCTCGGGTGGGGCGCGATGCCGATCGGTGCGTTCCTCGGTGGTCTGCTGGCTGACGCCTTCGGCCTGCGCGCGCCGTTCCTCGCCGCGTCGGCCATCATGGTCATCGGCATCGTCGCACTCGGCCGCCACGTCACGAGTGCGGCGATCGAGAGCGCCCACCAGGAGGTGCACACGTGAGCCGGCCGCCCCTCGTCCTGCACTCCAGTGCGTGGCGACTGCTGCTGCAGTGGACGACACCGCTCGTCCTCCTCGCGCTCGGGCTCACCGGTCTCACGGCGGGTGCTCGACCCATCCCGCTCGTCCTGACCGCGCTCGGCCTGGTGGCGGGCGGCGTGGTGCTGCTGGACCTCCCGCTGCGGAGTGAGTTCACCGAGGAGGGCATCACGAGGATCTGCGCACTCCGCCGGCAGCACCTGCCCTGGAGCCGCGTCGTCGCCGTGGAGCGCGCGGGCGGTGTGCCGTCCCGCCCGGACGCTGACGGCAAGCGCAAACCGCCCGGCATCACGCGTGGCCTCGTGGCCCGGACGGGGCCCCGACGCGTCCACCTGCTCGTGGACCGCCGCGAGTCCCACGCGGAGTACGACGCGATCAAGCAGCTGCTGCGCGACCGGGCCACGCAGCTGCGTGCCGGTCAGCCGCCGCTCGAGGCCGCACCAGCCGGCCGCGGTCGCCGGGCCCTGCACCGCCGCGACCGCGACTGACCGGTCAGTCCGTCGCGACGTGCTCGTCCAGCGGCGTGTAGCCCTCGGCGCGCGCACCGGATGTCGCCTCGCGGCCGACGCGGTCGAGGATCGTCTCGCCCAGCTCGAGCGGGAAGTGGCATGCCGCGAAGTGGCCGGGCCGGTGCTCGACCAGCGGCGGCACCTCCTCGGTGCACTCCGGTCGCGCGACCGGGCAGCGCGTGTGGAAGCGACAGCCGGACGGCGGCGAGGCCGGGCTCGGCAGGTCGCCCTCGAGGATGATCCGCTCGCGTGAGCGCTCAAGATCGGGGTCCGCCACCGGCACCGCCGACAACAGCGAGGCCGAGTACGGGTGGATCGGCGACTCGTAGAGGTCGTTGCGGTCCGCCAGCTCGGCCATCATGCCGAGGTACATCACGCCGACGCGGTCGGAGATGTGCCGGACGACCGAGAGGTCGTGCGCGATGAACATGTAGGAGAGGTCGTACTCCTCCTGCAGGTCCTCGAGGAGGTTCAGCACCTGGGCCTGGACCGACACGTCGAGGGCTGACACCGGCTCGTCGAGCACCACCAGGTCGGGGTTGAGGGCGAGCGACCGGGCGATGCCGATGCGCTGCCGCTGACCACCCGAGAACTCGTGCGGGTAGCGGTTCGCGTGCTCGGGCGACAGCCCGACCTGGGCGAGCAGCTCGCGGACACGCTCCCGGATCTCCTGCTTGCCGGCGCCGTGGATCAGCAGCGGCTCGCCGATCGAGTCACCGACCGGCATGCGGGGGTTCAGCGAGGCGAACGGGTCCTGGAAGACCATCTGCATCTCGCGCCGGAGCTCACGCATGCGGTCGTCGTCGGCCGCGACCACGTCCTCGCCCCGGTAGCGGACCTCGCCGGACGTCGGCTCGTGGAGGCGCAGGATCGCGCGCCCGAGCGTGCTCTTGCCACAGCCGGACTCACCGACGATGCCGAGGGTCTCCTCGGGATAGACGTTGAACGTCACGCCGTCGACGGCGTGCACTCGGCCCACCTCGCGCCGCAGCAGGCCGGCGCGGATCGGGAAGTGCTTGACGAGGTCGACGACCTCGAGGACGGGCTCGGGCATCGTGTCGGGAGCGGACGTCACGAGGTCGCCTCCGCGGTCTCGAGTGCGGGCAGTTGTTCCCAGATGTGGCAGCGCGTGCGGTGTCGTTCGTCGACGACGTGGAGCTCCGGACGCTCCTCCTTGCAGCGGTCCACGACGTGCGGGCACCGCGGCCGGAAGACGCACCCGGACGGGAAGTTGCTGGGCGAGGGCGGCGAGCCCGGGATCGGGTCGAGCCGCTCGTGCTCGCGCGCGGCGAAGCTCGGGATCGAGGACATCAGCCCACGGGTGTAGGGGTTCACGGACTCGTAGAAGACGGTCCGCGTGTCCCCCGACTCGAAGATGCGACCGCCGTACATCACGTTGATGCGATCCGCCACGCCGGCGACGAGGCCGAGGTCGTGGGTGATCAGCATCATCGCAGCGCCGGTCTCCTCGCGCGCCTTCTCCATGACCTCGATGACCTGGGCCTGGATCGTGACGTCGAGGGCCGTCGTCGGCTCGTCGGCGATGAGGACCTCGGGCTCGTTGGCGATCGCCATCGCGATCATGGCGCGCTGGCGCATGCCGCCCGAGAACTCGTGGGGGTAGTTGTCGATGCGGATCGTCGGCTCGGGGATGCCCACGAGGTCGAGGAGCTCGATCGAGCGGGCCCGCGCGGCCTGCTTGGAGACACCCTTGTTGTGGATCCGGATCCCCTCGACGAGCTGGTTGCCGACCGTGAACACCGGGTTCAGGGCCGTCATGGGGTCCTGGAAGATCATGGCGATGTCGTTGCCCTGCTTCTTGCGCATCTCGGAATCGCTGAGATGGAGCAGGTCGACCCCGTGGTAGAGCACCTCGCCCGAGATCTTCGCCGTCCGGGGCAGCAGGCCCATGATCGCCATGGCGGTCACGGACTTGCCGGACCCGGACTCCCCGACCACGCCGAGGGCCTCACCCGGCATGACCTCGAAGGTCACGCCGTTGACCGCCTCGACGAGTCCGTCGTCGGTGGCGAACGCCACGCTGAGGTCGTTGACCTGCAGGACAGGTTCGGCCGTCGACATCAGGACCTCCCGGTGGTCGGGTCGAGGGCGTCGCGCAGGGCGTCGCCGAGGAAGTTGATGGCGAGCGTGATGCCGACGATGAAGCCCGCCGGCAGCAGCAGCTCGTAGGGGCGCTCGGTCAGCGAGCCCTTGGCGTCGCTCACGAGCGTGCCGAGCGTCGTGGCGGGTGCCTGGACGCCGAGCCCGAGGAACGACAGGGTCGACTCGAGGATGATCGCGGTGCCGATCAGCAGGGTCGCGGACACCACGATCGGACCGATCGTGTTCGGCAGGATGTGCCGGAACATGATCCGGGGCGACTTCGCGCCCGCCGCACGTGCAGCGAGGACGAACTCCTGGTTCTTGTACTGGAGGAAGAGGCCACGGACGATGCGGGCGATGCCCGGCCACAGCAGGACACCCAGCAGCACCGCCGTCGAGATCGGCGAACCGCCGTACTCACGGCCGACGACGATCAGGATCACGAGCGCCGGCACGATCAGGAACAGGTTGGTCAGCTGCGACAGGAACCCGTCCACCCAGCCGCCGAGGTAGCCACCGAGCGCGCCGATGACGGTGCCGAGCACCGTCGTCAGCAGCGACACGATGATCGCGATCAGCAACGAGAAGCGACCGCCGGAGACGGTGCGGACGAACAGGTCACGGCCCAGGGCGTCGGTCCCGAAGAAGTGCTCGGCGCCCGGCCCCTGGAGGCGGTTGGCGATGTCGATGCCCTCGACCGTGTACGGCGAGAGCAGTGGGCCGAACACGAACGACAGGGCGATCAGGACCAGCGCGATCGTCGAGATGATCGCCAGCTTGTGCTTGCGGAACCGTGTCCACGCCTGCTCGGCGAACGAACGTCCCTCGACGTTCATCCCCTCGCGCTCGACGACGGCGGACTCGGTCTCGGTGCCCGGCCCCGGGGTCAGCAGTGAGTCACTCATAACGGATCCTCGGGTCGAGCACGCCGTAGATCAGGTCGGCGAGGAGGTTGAAGAAGACGACCAGGGTCGCGATCAGGACGATGATCCCGGTGACCAGGTTCAGGTCGGCCGCGAAGATCGAGTCGATCAGCAGACGTCCGAGGCCTGGCCAGGCGAAGATCGACTCGGTGACGACCGACCCGCCCAGCAGCGCGGCGAAGTCGATGGCCCAGATCGTGACGAGCGGGATCATCGCGTTGCGCATCGCGTGCTTGAAGATCACCGTCCGCCGCGGCAGTCCCTTGGCGCGGGCCGTCCGGATGTAGTCCGAGTTGAGCACCTCGAGCATGGCTGCGCGCTGGAACCGGCTCTCCCCGGCCAGCAGCACCAGCATCAGCGTCACCACCGGCAACGTGTGGCTGGCGATCACGTCGCCGAAGGAGCCGGTGAGCATCTGACTGACGTTGAAGGGTTTCAGGTCGAACCACTGCAACCAGTAGACGACGAAGATCACCTGGAGCAGCAGTCCGAACACGAACGTCGGCATCGACAGGCCGAAGAACGAGAAGCCAGTGATGATGTAGTCACTCGGTTTGTACTGGTTCACCGCTGAGTACACCCCGAGTATCACCGCGAACGTGGCGATCAGGATGAACGCCGGCACGGCCAGACGTGCCGAGTTCTTGAACCGGTCCCAGACGAGCGGGGCGACCTCGACGTCACCACGCGACGGCGCCGTCCCCATGTCGCCCTGCACGGCGTCGCCGAGCCAGTTCGCGAACCGGACCGGGACCGGCTGGTCCAGGTTGTAGAGGTCGATCACGCGGTCGTACGCCGACTGGTCCAGGTTCACGTTCATCCGCAGCGGCGCCAGCGGGTCGTTGACCTGCGACGTCAACGCATAGACCAGGAAGGTCCCCAGCAGCAGGAGCGGGATGGACGTCAGGACACGACGAGTTGCGTACGCGAACACTGCAGATCTCCCCAGATTGCAACGGTCGGCGAGCATAGCGATCGACC
>JBFKQZ010000122.1:0-9143 GCA_041627475.1 Nitriliruptoraceae bacterium
CCGCGCTCGATGACGAGCGGCTCCTCCTCCACCCACTGCTGCTGCTGGGTGAAGGGGTGCCAGAGGTAGCGGTGGTCGTCCGCCGCCAGTCGTCGTGTGCGCTCGTCCACGGTGCCTCCGGGTCGGTGCAGCGAAGGTACGAAGGCGGTCACCGTCGAGGCACACCGGGCACTACCGTTCGCCGACCGACGACCGGACGACGACCGTGCCTCCCGAGACCACCGACGAACGGCGCTCCCTGCGTGGACGCGCCCTGCTCGTGCTGGCCGGCATCGTGGTCGTCGCCGTCAACCTACGGGCGACGATCACCGTCGTCGGACCGCTCGTGCCGACGATCCGGGCCGACCTCGGCGTCGACAACGTGGCGATGGGTGCGGTCGGCACCCTGCCCGTGCTCGCGTTCGGCCTCGTCGCGCCGCTCGCGCCGGCGCTGGCGCGGCGCATCGGCATCGGCCCGTCCCTGGCCTGGTCGATGGCGCTGCTCGCGGTCGGCACGGGTCTGCGCTCCCTCGGCGGCTACCCGCTGCTGCTGGCCGGCACCGTGGTCCTCGGTGTCGCCATCGGCATCGGCAACGTGCTCGTCCCCGCACTGATCAAGGGGGCCTTCCCGCACCGGGTCGGCCAGCTCACGTCGTTGTACGGCGCGCTCATGGTGGTCGGGGCGACCGTGTCCGCCGCGGTCGCCGTCCCGGTCGCCGAGGCCGGGGGGTGGCCGCTGGCGCTCGGGCTGTGGGCGGTGCCGGCAGCCGTGGGCGCGGTCGTCGTGCTCGCCTCGGTCCTCCTCGACGAGCGCGACACCACGGCCGAGGAGCGCGCCGCCCGACGCGCGGCGCGCCAGTCCGCCGGTGGGGTGCCCGCTCGTGTCCTGCACCGCTCACCGCTCGCCTGGCACATCACCGCGTTCATGGGGCTGCAGTCGCTGCTGTTCTACGTCGCGCTCGCGTGGCTGCCGGACGTGCTCGTCGAGCGTGGGATGACCGACGCCCGCGCGGGCGTGATGGTGTCGGTGCTCAACGTGGGCGGCCTCGTCGGTGTGCTCGTCGCCCCTGCCGTCGCCGACCGCGTGCGCGACCAGCGCTGGTACGCCACGGGGTCCGGCGTGGCCGCGGTGGTCGGCGTGGCGCTCCTGCTGGTCCCGGGGACCGCCCTGGCCGCTGTGGCGTCGGCCCTGCTCGGCCTCGGCCTGGGCGCCACCGTCGGGCTCGCGTTCGCCTTCTTCTCGCTGCGGACGTCGACGGCCACCGAGGCCGCCGCCGTGTCGGGCATGGCCCAGACGTGGGGCTACCTCGTCAGCGCGCTCGGTCCGGTGGCCTGGGGCGCCCTGCGCGACGTCACGGCGTCGTGGACCGTGCCGCTCGTCGCGCTGCTCGTCGTCGCCGCTGCCACGGTCGTGGCGGGGTACCTCGCCGGCCGCGACCGGCTGCTGGACCTCGCCGCCCTCGGCGCGCGGCAGGGCTGAGACCGGACCCACCCGCTCCCCGCGTGGCTCCGAACACCGAATGGATTGCAATTCGAACAATACGGGGAGACCACGATGAGCACGCAGACACCCGCACTCGACACCGAACGGCACGAGTACCCCGCCGAGGCCACGAACCCGCCGCCCTCGCTGGCCGAGACGTCGATCGCCTGGGTGCAGCTGGCCGGCGTGACGGCCGTGGTCAACCTCCTCGTCTACGGCGCGGCCATCGCCCTCGGTGCCGAGATGACCGCCGACCTGGGTGTGTTCGAGCAGACGATCGGACCGGGCGCCATCGTGGCTGCGTCGGTGGGCACGCTGTTCATCTCGACCTTCTTCTGGTCGATCGTCGCGCACCGCGTGCCCGCGTTCGCCCACCTGTGGGTCCCCATCGGCTGGGGTGTGGGCCTGGTCTCGCTCGGCGGGATCCTCGGCGCCGCAGGCATCACGACCGGTGTGGCCCTTGCCGTGATGCACCTGCTGACCACGGCCGTCGCGTCGCACCTGATCCCGCGCCGCCTGCCCCGCTGACTACAGCTGGCCGTACACCCGTCGCGGCGTGAGCGTGCACACGAGCCGGTGCTGCGCGACCATGTCGCGGCGGAACTCGTCGGGGTCGTCGTGCGGCCCGGCGATGGCCTCGTAGACCTCCAGCAGCTCGGCCGCCACGTCCCCGTCCGGATCGGTGGCGACCGAGCTCAGCTCGACGTCGGCGACGACCGAGACCCAGTGCCAGTCGTCGTCCCCGCGCACGTGGAGCGTCGCCCGCGGTCGCTCCCGGAGGTGGCCCGTCTTGACCCGGTCGCCGGTCAGTGACACCCGGCACGTCGCGCCGTCGAAGTGCTGGACCACACGCGTCACGTGGGGGTAGCCGTCATCGTCCACGACTGCCAGTGCCGCCTGGACGTGCGCCGTGAGATGGTCGGTGGCGTCCTCGAGTCGCATGTGCGTTCCCGTCGTCGACCACGGCAGCCAACCACACGGTTGACTGCCGGCGGCAGGAGGCGACATGGCGGTCGTGGTCGGGACGGTCGGGGTGCTCCTCGTCGTGCTCGCGTTCGCGGACCTCGTGAACACCCTGGTGACGACCTCGACCTCGGGTGCGCGCGGCTGGCCGAGCCGCATCGTGACGAAGGCGACCTACGCCGCGGTCCGGGCCGTCGCGCGGCGGCTGCGGGACGGGTCGACCGCCCGCGAACGGCTGCTCGCCACGTTCGCCCCGCTGCTCCTGCTCGAGCTGCTCGTGATGTGGTCCGCCCTGCAGCTGGTCGGGTTCGGCCTGCTGTGGTGGTCCGTGGACGGTCTGCCCGCCCTCGACGGGATCCAGGACGCCCTCTACTACTCGGGCGTCGTCTTCTTCACGGTCGGGTTCGGCGAGATCGTCCCCGAGGCGGCCGTGCCCCGGATCGGCGCGCTGGCCGAGGCGTTCGTCGGCGTCGTGACCACCGCGCTCGTGATCGGCTACCTCCCGTCGCTGTACGCCGCGTACTCCGAGCGCGAGCGCGCGCTGATGACGCTCGACGACGGCTCGGGCGACCGCATCACCCCGACCAGCCTCGTCATGGCGTGGTCACCGGACGCCGACCCGAAGAAGCTGGAGCAGCGCTTCGTCGAGTGGGAGGCCTGGGCGGCGTCGATCCTCGAGACCCACACCACGCTGCCGCTGCTGCGCTTCTTCCGCAGCCACGACCCGCGCCAGCACTGGGTCACTGCGCTCGGCCTGCTCGCCGACGCCGGCCTGCACGCCCAGATGATCCTCGGCGCGTACGACGGCCGCGCCTACTGGTTCCTGCGGCGCGTGGCCGCGGTGTTCGACGCCCTCACCCAGGACGTCCCCGAGAAGCGGCTCGCCCCGTACCGGGACAGGTTCGGCGCCCCGGACCGAGCGGGCCCCGCCGAGAACGCCGACCTCTTCCGTGACCTCTACGACCAGCTCACGGCCCACGGGTTCGACCTGGTCCCCTACGACGTCGCCCGCGAGCACGCCATCGCCGTCCGCGCCAACTACGCGCCCCAGATGGAGTTCCTCATCGACCAGCTCCTCACCCCGCGCGGCTTCTGGTGCCCCGAGCGCGTCACCGTCCCGCTGGTCAGCACCACCCACCCCGAGATGCTGCACTACGTCCCACCGGGCCACGACGGCGACTGACCGACCGGCCGCGACGTCGCCCGGCGCGCACCGTCCGCGTCGCCGACCGCACGCCCACGGCCGGCGGCCACACGGGTCTGCCTAGCGTCGGACGATGCGCTTCCTGTGCTCGCCGCCGACCCACCTCGACCTGTCGCACCTGCTCAACGAGTGGATGGACTGGGACGAGGAGGTCGACCGCAGCCGCGCCGTGCGCCAGTGGGGCCGTCTGGTGGCCACCCTCGAGGACGCCGGCGCGACTGTGGACGTCCTGGACCCGCACCCGGCCGTCCCGGCCATGACCTTCACCCGCGACCTCGGGGTGCCGGTCGACGGCCGGATCATCACGCTCGCCAACCTCGGTCCCCGTGGGAGGCGGGAGCCACGACGCGCCCGTCGTTGGCTCAGGGAGGCGGACGTGCCACACGACCCGTGGCCGCGCAGGGACCGGCTCGAGGGCGGCAACGTGCTCCGCACCGCGTGGGGCTGGCTGGTCGGCGTCCGCGCCGGCGTCGACGCCAACCCCTCACGTCGTCTCGCGGCCGAACTGCGCGCCCGCACCGGCGATCGCAGCGCGGTGGTGCCACTCGGGGAGCAGGCCTTCGGCCACCTCGACATGGCGCTCGCCGACCTCGGCCCGGTCTGGCTGGCGCATCCCCCCGCCCTCGCGCTGGCGAGGTTCGGCAGCGGCGTCTGGGAGGAGATCCTCGGGGACCGACCGGTGCTCCCGGTCGAGCCGCACGAGGCGCGACGCCTCGCGGTCAACGTCGTGCGGGTCGGTGGCGTGGTCGTCGGCGACCTGAGCCCGCGGCTCGCCCGTGCAATCGCCGCCGTCGGCCTGGAGCCGGCGCCGGTCGTCCTGGACGAGCTGCGCAAGGCCGGCGGCGGCGCCCACTGCTGCACGCTCGAGCTGCCCGACCAGCCCACGACCGCCGCGGCGATGCACGCGGAAGCCAGCGCCTGACCTCCATCGACGAACAGAGAGGAACCACCATGCCCGTGACCATCGACCGCCGGGCGACCCGTGTCGTCCGGCGCCTCCACCACGACCGCGAGTTCATGCGGCGCTTCCGCACAGCTCCCCACGAGGTCCTCGACGCCGCGGGACTCACCCCGAGCCAGGCAGGGGCCATCCTCTCCGGCCGCGCCACCGACCTCGCCGCCGCGGGCATCGACCCGCGCCGCGTCGGCCGGATGCCCCTCGGCATGCGCCTCCGCGCCCGCACCCTCTTCGTTCTCGCCGCCACGACGTCCCTGCTGGCCGGTCCGCTCCTGTCCAGCCCGGCCCACGGCCTCCGCGAGACGGCCTTCGGCATCCGCTACATCCGCGCCGACGCACGGCGGCTCCGCGCGTCGAGTCCGCGCCAGATCGCCGGCCGCCGCTTCGCACGGTCCACGATCCGCGACGTGCGCTTCGTCCTCCTCCCCGGCGGCTGCGAGAAGGGCTGCATCGAGGTCGAACTCATCCCCTGACAGCTCCAACGAGCCGTCGGACCCCACCCCGCCAGTGACGGTGTGGGGTCGGCGACGAGCCCGACTTTGCAGCGCAGGTCCCCAGAGGGACCGAGCAGGAACCGGAGGGCGAGTGCCGGCCCCACTCCGTCACGGTCAGACGTTGAACCCGGCGAGCACGGCGTTCCACGTGCTGCTCGGCCGCATCACCTCGTCGAGCCGGTCCTTCGGCGCGTCGTAGTACCCGCCGAGGTCCCGCGGCTCGCCCTGCACGTCGAGCAGCTCCTGCTCGATCGTGTCGATGTTCTCGCGCAGCTTCGCCGCGAACGGGGCGAAGAGCTCGGCCAGCGCCGGGTCGTCGTCCTGCTCGGCGAGCGCCTCGGCCCAGAACAGCGCGAGCCAGGCGTGGCTCGAACGGTTGTCGGGCGTGTTGACCTTGCGCTGCGGCGACTTCCCCTCGTCGAGCAGGCGCTCGGTGGCGACGTCGAGCGCGGCACCCAGGACGCGTGCGCCGGCGTTGTCGAAGGTCGAGGCGAGGTGGTCGAGCGAGACGGCCAGCGCGAGGAACTCGCCGAGCGAGTCCCAGCGGAGGTGGTTCTCGGCCTGGACCTGCTGGACGTGCTTGGGGGCCGAACCGCCGGCGCCGGTCTCGAACAGGCCACCACCGTTCATGAGCGGGACGATCGAGAGCATCTTGGCGCTCGTGCCGACCTCGAGGATCGGGAAGAGGTCGGTGAGGTAGTCGCGCAGGACGTTGCCGGTGACCGAGATCGTGTTCTCGCCGTTGCGGGCGCGCTGGAGCGAGAACTCCGACGCCTCGCGGACGTCCATGATCCTGATGTCGAGGCCCTCGGTGTCGTGGTCCTCGAGGTAGCGCTCCACCTTCGCGATCAGCTGGGCGTCGTGGGCGCGCTCGTCGTCGAGCCAGAAGACGGCCGGCCAGCCGGTGTCGCGGGCACGGCGGACGGCGAGGCCGACCCAGTCGCGGATCGCGTCGTCCTTGGCCTGGCAGGCCCGCCAGATGTCGCCTGCCTCGACCTCGTGGCTGAGCAGCACGTCGCCGCTGCCGTCGACGACCCGGACCGTGCCCGGGGTGTCGATCTCGAAGGTCTTGTCGTGGCTGCCGTACTCCTCGGCCTTCTTCGCCATCAGGCCGACGTTGGGCACGGTGCCCATCGTGGTCGGGTCGAAGGCGCCGTGCTCCTTGCAGTGCTGGATCGTCGCCTCGTAGAGGTCGGCGTAGGAGGAGTCCGGGATGACGGCCTTGGCGTCCTCGGTCTCGTCGTCCTTGTTCCACATCTTGCCGCCGGCGCGGATCATCGCGGGCATCGAGGCGTCGATGATGAAGTCGGACGGGACGTGCAGACCGGTGATGTCCTTGTGGCTGTTGACCATCGCCAGCTCGGGGCCCTCCTCGCGCGCCTTCGCGATGGCGTCACGGACGGCCTGCTGCAGCTCGGGGTCCTCGAGGTCGTCGATCGCGGCGAGGACGTCACCGAGGCCGCTGGTCGGGTCGGCACCGGCTGCCTCGAGCTCGTCGCCGTACTGCTCGAACACGTCGGCGAAGTACGCCCGGACCCCGTGGCCGAAGATGATGGGGTCGGAGACCTTCATCATCGTGGCCTTCATGTGCAGGCTGAACAGGACGCCCTGCTCCTTGGCGTCCGCAACCTGCTCGGCCAGGAACGACTGCAGCGCCGACTTCGACATGAACGTCGCGTCGACGACCTCGCCGGCGAGCACGGGCACGGCCTCCTTGAGGACGGTCACGTTGCCGTCGGCGTCCACGTGCTCGATGCGCAGCGTGTCGTCGGCTGCGACCGTCACGCTCTTCTCGTTGTGCCGGAAGTCGCCGCTGGCCATCGTCGCGACGTGCGACTTCGAGTCCTTCGACCACTCGCCCATCGAGTGCGGGTGCTTCTTCGCGTACTCCTTGACGGCGCGCGGCGCACGGCGGTCGGAGTTGCCCTCGCGCAGCACGGGGTTGACGGCCGAGCCCTTGACGATGTCGTAGATCGCCTTGGTCTCGCGCTCCTCGTCGGTGCTCGGCTCGTCGGGGTAGTCCGGCAGCGGGTAGCCGTGCTCCTGCAGCTCCTTGATCGCCGCCTTGAGCTGCGGGATCGACGCGGAGATGTTGGGCAGCTTGATGATGTTGGCGTGCGGCTGCTTGGCGAGCTCGCCGAGCTCGGCCAGCGCGTCGTTGACCTGCTGGTCCTCCGACAGCACGTGCGGGAACTTCGCCAGGATGCGGCCGGCCAGCGAGATGTCGCGGGTCTCCACCTCGACGCCTGCGGCCGCGGCGTACGCGCGGATGACCGGCAGGAACGAGTGCGTCGCCAGGGCGGGCGCCTCGTCGGTGTAGGTGTAGATGATCTTCTCGTCGGCCATCGAAAGGGTCCCTGTCTCACGTGGGCAGCGGCAAGCGTGCGAACGGATGACCACGCGCACGGGGTCACCCGGTCGACAAGGCTAGTGCCACGGCCCCCACCACCGACACGTCGTCTGTAGGGTCGCGCGCGGGAGACGACGGGAGCTGCAGGATGGTCGGACGGCTGCGACGGAAGCTGGCGATCGCCTCGTGGCGACCCGCCCGCGAGGGCAACATCTACGGCAAGGTCACGGTCGACGCGACCGAGGCCCTGGCCTACCTCGACGACGTGCGGGAGCGGACGGGCGAGAAGGTCACGATCACGCACCTCGTCGGCAAGGCCGTGGCCGCGGCGCTGGCGTCCGAACCGACCCTCAACGGCTACATCCGCATGGGCTCGTTCGTCCCGCACGACCAGGTCGCCCTGACGTTCCTCGTGACGATGCCGGACGGTTCGGACCTGGCCAAGGCGCGCATCGACCAGCTCGACCGCAAGCCGATCACGGCGGTCGCGGCCGAGCTGCGGCAGGCCGCCACCGACCTGCGGGACGGACGCGACGAGAACTGGGAGAAGAACAAGCAGGTCATCGCGCTGCTGCCGACCTGGCTGCTGCGACCACTGCTGTGGTTGACCGGCCTGCTGGCCTCGTCGTTCGGGCTGAACGCACCCGCGCTCGGCGTCGAGCCGTTCCCGTTCGGCTCGGGCGTGGTGACCAGCGTCGGGATGTTCGGGCTCGACGAGGCCTTCGTGCCGCAGACACCCTTCGCGCGCGTGCCGCTGTGGGTGCTCGTGGGCGCCGTGACCGAGAAGCCTGCAGTGGTGGACGGTGAGGTCGTGCCGCGCCCCCTGCTCACCGTCACCGCGACGATCGACCACCGCTTCGTCGACGGGTTCCAGGGCGCCGCGCTCGCCAGGGAGTTCCGCCGCGTCTTCGCCGACCCGTGGTCGCTGGACGACGTCGAGCCTGTCGAGGCGTGACGGTCACCCGGTGGGCAGCGCGTCCGCGGCCAGCTGGATCGCACGCGTCGCCTCCGCGGACGTGCCCCAGCGGTCGAAGGCAGCGAGGCTGTCCAGCGAGACGTCGACGTACGGCGAGCCGCGCAGGACCTCGGCGAGGGTGACGGCCTGGACCGCGGTGCCGAAGCCGGTGGCCTCGTCGGGCTCGAGCTCGCTGACGGTGAGCTCGCGCGCGGCTTCGCGGACGCGGCCCTCGAACGGGTCCTCCCAGCGCAGCTGCAGCGTGCCGATCGTGGCGCGGCCGTCCACACCACCGACGAGCTCGAGCTCGTAGATCGCGGTCACCTCGTGCCCGACCCCGACCTCGCCGGCGTCGACCGTGTCGTCACGGAAGTCGTCGTCGGCGATCGCCCGGTTGTCGTAGCCGATCAGGCGGTAGCGGCGGACGGTGTCGGCGTCGAAGGCCAGCTGGACCTTGCTGTCACGGGCCGCCACGACGAGCGTCTGCTCGAGCTCGTCGACGAACAGTCGCTCGGCGTCCTGGGGGCTGCGCAGGTAGTAGGTCGTGCCGTTGCCCCGGTTGGAGAGCTGCTCCATCAGATCGTCGTTGTAGCCCCGCTCGTCGACCCCGAGCGCGAGGAGGTCGATGCCGGCCGCCACCCCGTCGTCGATGAGGCGCAGGATCCCGTCGGCGTCCGTCGTCCCCGTGTTCGCGACACCGTCGCTGGCCAGGACGACCATGTCGATGCCACCGGGGGTCAGGTTGCGCCGTGCGAGG
>JBFKQZ010000123.1:0-9123 GCA_041627475.1 Nitriliruptoraceae bacterium
ACGTTCAAGGAGGAGACCGAGACCGACCTGTTCGGTGAGCAGGCGGTCCTCTGCGGCGGAACGTCGCAGCTGGTCCTCCAGGGCTTCAAGACGCTGGTGGACGCGGGCTACCAGCCCGAGATCGCGTACTTCGAGTGCCTCCACGAGCTGAAGCTCATCGTCGACATGATGTACGAGGGCGGCATCAGCTGGATGCGCCACTCGATCTCGACGACGGCAGAGTTCGGCGACTACGTCTCGGGCCCGCGGGTCGTGGACGAGTCGTCCAAGGAGGCGATGGAGCAGATCCTCGCCGAGATCCAGGACGGCACGTTCGCCGAGAACTTCGTGACCGAGCTGCGCGGCGGCAGCAAGTTCGCCCAGATGCGCAAGGCGGGTCGCGAGGAGCAGATCGAGAAGGTCGGCAAGGAGCTGCGCGGCATGATGCCGTGGATCTCCAACCCTGACGTCCCCGAGTGATCTCGCTCGAGCACGTCGGTGTCACCTACCCCGGGACCTCGAGTCCCGCGGTCGACGACCTCTCGCTGGAGGTCGCCGAGGGGGAGATCGTCGTGCTCGTCGGCCCGTCGGGCTGCGGCAAGACGACCACGCTGAAGACCATCAACCGGCTCGTCGAACCGACGAGCGGGACGATCAGGGTCGACGGCACCGACGTGACGGCTGTCCCCGTGCACGAGCTGCGCCGGGGCATCGGCTACGTCGTGCAGTCATCGGGCCTGCTACCGCACCGCACGGTGCGGCAGAACGTCGGCACGGTGCCGCGGCTGCTCGGCTGGGACGCCGGCCGCATCAGTGACCGCGTCGAGGAGCTCGTCGAGCTGATGGGGCTCGAGGCCGAGCTGCTCGCCCGCTACCCCGGCGAGCTCTCCGGCGGCCAGCAGCAGCGGGTCGGCGTGGCCCGGGCCCTCGCCGCCGACCCGCCCGTCCTGCTGATGGACGAACCGTTCGGCGCGGTCGACCCGATCGTGCGGGCGCGCCTGCAGGACGAGCTGCTCGACCTCCAGGCCCGGGTCGCCAAGACCATCGTGCTCGTGACCCACGACGTCGACGAGGCCGTGCGCCTCGCCGACCGGGTCGCGGTGCTGCGTGTGGGCGGCACGCTCGCCCAGGTGGCCAGCCCCGACGAGCTGCTGCAGCACCCGGCGGACGACTTCGTCGCCGACCTGCTCGGCGGCGACCGGACGCTGCGCCGGCTGGCGCTGCACCGCGTCGACGAGCTCGACCTCGGAGCGGTGGGTCCTGATGCCGACGGCCTGCCGCGCATCCCGTGCGACGCGACCCAACGGGGCGCCGTCGACGCGCTGGTCGCAGCCGGCACCGACCGGGCCGTCGTCGTCGAGGGCGACGAGGTCCGTGGGATCGTGGCGTTGGAGCAACTGACGGGCGGGCGCTGATGCTGGCGCAGCTCGTGCGATGGTCGTGGATCGGCGACAACCTCGACGACATCGGCGTCGCCACCATCGAGCACCTGCAGCTGACGGTCCTGAGTGTGCTGCTCGGGCTGGTCGTGGCCGTCCCGCTGGCGGTGCTGGTCCGCCGCCGCCGGTGGCTGGAGGGGCCGGTCAGCGGGATCGCCGGTGTGCTCTACACCGTCCCGTCGCTGGCGGCCTTCGCGTTGCTCGTGCCGGTGCTCGGGCTGACCTCGCTGTGGACGCCGGTGCTGCCGCTGGCCACCTACTCGCTGCTGATCCTGCTGCGGAACACGCTGACCGGCCTTGACAGCGTCCCGGAACAGCTGCGCGAGGCGGCCGACGCGATGGGCTACCGGCCACTGCGCCGGTTCCTCGAGGTCGAGGTGCCGCTGGCACTCCCTGCGGTCGTCGCCGGGGTGCGCGTCGCGACGGTCACGAACGTCGGGCTGGTCACGGTCACCGCCCTGCTCGGTCGCGGCGGGCTCGGGGCGTTCATCCTCGACGGCATCCGACGGTCCATCCCGTTCCCGACGTCGATCATCGTCGGCACGGTGGGCGCCATCCTCCTCGCGATCGCGCTCGACCTCGCGCTGCTGTGGCTGCAGCGCGCCATCGCGCCGTGGCAGCGACGGGCAGCGGCATGAGCTTCTGGGACCGCTTCGTCGAGTGGGCGACGACCGCCGAGACCTGGACCGCGCCCGGTGACGGCCTGCTCGCACTGCTCGCCGAGCACCTGCGGCTCGCCGGCGTGGCGCTGCTGCTGTCGGCCCTGATCGCGCTGCCGCCCGCCGTGTGGCTCGCCCACCGCCGTCGCGGTCGTGTCGTCGCCACCGTGGTCGCCAACGCCGGCCGGGCCATCCCGAGCCTGGGGATCCTCGTGCTGGTCGCGGTGCTCGCCATCGAGCAGGGGTTCTCGACGCGGTTCTGGCCGCTGATCGTGGCGCTCGTCGTGCTCGGCGTCCCACCCATCTTCACCAACGCGTACACGGCCATCACCGCGGTCGACCCCATGGTCCTCGAGGCGGCACGCGCCCAGGGACGCACGGAGCGACAGGTGCTGCGCGAGGTCGAGCTCCCCCTCGGCCTGCCGCTGCTGATCGACGGCCTGCGCCTGGCCGCCGTGCAGATCGTCGCCACGACCGCGCTGGGTGCGGTCGTCGGACCGACGGGTGGCCTCGGGCGCCCGATCGTGCGTGGCTTCGCGTCGCTGCGTGGCGGTGGCGACGTCGAGCTCGTCGGCGCATCGATCCTCGTGGCGCTGTTGTCACTCCTCGTCGATCGTGGCACGACCCTCCTGACACGCGTCGTCGTGCCGCCCGGTGTCCGCCGACTCCAGGCCGGCTGACCGGACGACCAGTGCGACTCGACTACGTTGTCGTGCGAATTAGAACCACCCATGGAGACACTGCATGCGCTTCCGCATCACCGCGCTGGTGGGCGTGCTCGCCCTCGCGCTCGCCGCCTGTTCCGGCGCCGACGACACAGAGGCCACGACCACCATCGACGGCCCGACCATCACGGTCGCGTCGTTCAACTTCGCCGAGTCGACGATCCTGGCCGAGATGTACGCCCAGGCGCTCGAGGACGCCGGCTACCCCGTCGAGCGCCAGCTCGACCTCGGCAGCCGCGAGGTCATCTTCCCCGAGCTCACCTCGGGCGACCTCGACCTGCTGCCCGAGTACGTCGGCAGCGCCCTGTCGGTCGGCTTCGGCGGCGCGCCGACGTCCGACCTCGACACCTCGCTCGCCGACCTGCGCGCAGCGTTCGAGGCCGAGGGCGTCCAGGTCCTCGAGCCGGCACCGGGTGAGGACAAGAACGTCTACGTCGTGACCGGCGAGTTCGCCGAGACCACCGGCGTGACGTCGATCTCCGACCTCGCCGACGCGGGCGACGTCACGCTGGCCGGCGCCCCCGAGTGCGAGGCGCGCGAGACGTGCTACGCCGGGATGGTCGGCGAGCCCTACAACCTCACCAACCTCGCGTTCGAGGGCATCGCCGAGGGCGCCGTCCGCATCTCGGCGCTGGAGAACGGCGAGGTCGAGGTCGCGGCGCTGTTCTCGACCCAGCCGGTCATCACCGAGAAGGGCTTCGTCGCGCTCGACGACGACCAGGGCATCGTCCCGGTCGAGAACATCGTGCCGGTCGTCTCCGACGAGATCGTCGACGCCTACGGCGAGGACCTCGTCGCACTCCTCAACGAGGTCACGGCACTGGTGACCACGGAGGCACTGCTCGACCTCAACGGTCGGGTGGAGCTGAACGCCGAGGACCCGGCCGACGTCGCCGGCGACTTCCTCGCCGAGAACGGCATCACCGGCTGAGGGCCACCTCGAGGGCATCGGCCACGGCCGACCCGAACCACGCATGCACGGCTGCCCGGCGCTCCTCGGCGTCGGGCAGCTCGCGTTCCTCGCGGTCGGCACCGGACGTCACGATCAGCCGCTCGCCTGCGACGGTGACGCGACCCGCGACCGTCGCCAGCGTCGCCATGGGCTTGCGACGGAACGGCGAGTCCGGCGACGTCTCGTGCCAGCGGCTGCGGGGAGCGAACTCCTCGAGCCGGCGCGGGGTCGGGTCGAGCAGGTACTGCGGGGCGAAGCCGTCGCCGCGGTCGCGGTCGAGCCGCCAGCCGTCGCCGTCCGGGACGGTCCGGAAGCTGCCCATCGGTTCGGACCACGTCGAGCCGAGCCGGTGCGGCAGGACGAACGAGTCACCGAAGCCCACGTCGACCAACCACGGCGTCCGGTCCGGTTCGTCACCCACGCCGCGCACCAGCAGCGCCAGGTGGTCGAACGCAGGGCTCCAGCCGTCGTCGCCGGCGACCCGGCACTGCGCCAGCTCGACCTCGTAGCCCACGGCGCCGAGGAGCTCGGCCAGCGCACCGTTGACCTCGTAGCAGTAGCCGCCGCGACCCTGGTCGACGACCTTGGCGACCAGGTGCTCGGGCTCGAGCACGATCGGGACCCCCGCGTGGATGTCGAGGTTCTCGAACGGGACACGCGCGAGGTGGGCGAGGTGGAGGCGTCGGAGCCAGTCGGTCGTCGGTGCCGCCGGGACCGGCACGCCGACCCGGTCACAGTGGCGCCCGACGTGGGTCACGGGCCCTCGTCGTCGGGGACCGTCGGGACCACGGCATCGGGTTCCTCGAGGGCGCTCTCGACACCGACGCGGACGCGCAGGGCGCGGATGCCCGCGACGATGCGCTCGAGCGCCGCGTCGCGGGCACGGTCGTCGGGGTCGCCACCCGCGCGCAGGAGCGAGTCCGCGAAGACGGTGACGGCGAACCAGTCCTCGTCCGGCCCCGGACCGAGCTCGACCAGCCACGTGCCCGAGGGCGTGTGCAGCTGGGCGTGGTGGCGGTCGACGAGCTCCACGATCGAGCCGTCCGGCGCCTCGGCCCGGCGCGGTGCGACCTGCTCGAACTCCATCGGTGCTCCTCAGCCGTAGCGCTGTTCGAGGAAGGGGTCGCCCACGTTGTGGTAGCCACGCGCCTCCCAGTACCCGGGGACGTCGCGGTCGAGGAGCTGGATGGTCTCGACCCACTTGGTCGACTTCCAGAAGTAGCGACTGGGCACGACCAGCCGCAGCGGTGCGCCGTGCTCCGACGTCAGCGGCTCCCCGTCGCAGGCCCAGGCGAGCAGCACGTCGTCGCGCCACAACGTGGGCAGGTCCAGGTTCGCGCTGTAGGCGTTGGCGCCGTAGACCAGCGCGTGGGTCGCCTCCGGCAGCACCCCGACGTCCTCGAGGACGTCGCGCGGGCGGACCCCGGTCCACGACACGTCCAGTCGCGACCACGCGGTCACGCAGTGGATGTCCGTCTCGATCGTGACCTCGGGGTAGGCCGTCAGCGCTGCCCAGTCGAGGTCGTGGCGCCGGCCCTCGACCTTCCCGGTGATGCGCAGCTCGAGGTCCTCCCGCGTGCGCTGCGGGACCCGGCCGACGTGCAGCACCGGGAGCCCACGCACCTGGTGCTGGCCCGGCGGGACCCGGCCGTCGGTGCGGCGCAGGGGGGCGTCACGTGTCACGGCCGCCGGCTGCGGCAGGCCGATCGACCGCGGCTGGGCACGCTGCGCGGCCACCTCGTCGAGCTCGCGGGCCCGGGCCGCCACGCCAAGGTCGTCGAGCCGTCGCCCGACGAGGACGACCAGCTCGTCGCGCACCTCGTCGTCGGTCACGCGCTGCACGAGTGCGGCGGCCTCGTCGAGGCGGGAGCGGGCCGCGTCGTGGGCCACGGTCGGGTCCGGCCGGTTGGAGGCAGCCTTCAGCAGCTCGTCCGCCTTCGTGACGAGCGCACGGACCTCCTCGTGGACCTGCACGGCGACCTCCTCCGGGCGCAGACTAGGCCGCGCAGGTCGCGGTCACGGGGCGGTGGGACGGGGTTCGTGCCCAGCGAAGTCCCACAGGTCGGCGGCCGAGGTGTCGGCCGGTTCGGTCCACGGCCCGGCCAGTGCACGTCGCCCGGGCCCCGCGGCCGCACCCGGCCGGTAGACCCGACCGACGAGGTCGACGCGCCCGTCGTCACCACGGACACCGACACGTCGGAGCCACTGGTCGACCGTGAGCGGCTCGGGGCCGACGGCGTGGAAGACGACGTGGCCGCTCGTCGCGCGCGAACGGGCCCGGTCGACTGCGAGCAGCCCCTCCGCGAGGTCCTCCACCCGCAGCGGCGCGACGACCACGTCGTCGTGCGCCCCGGCCGGGAGGCTGGCCAGCTGGTCGCGCGTCGCGGGCGTGTCCACCAGCGAACACCGCACGACGACCGACGGCATCGGCCGCGCCGCGGCGTCCTCCTCGACGCGACCCGCGGCCGCACGCAGCGGGTCGGTGCTGGCCGGGTCGGCACCGGGCAGCGACAGGACGACGAGGCGTTGGATCCCGGCACGCTCGGCGGCACCGAACGCCAGCTGCGCCTCGACGACGAGGTGGTCGGGGTCCTCGACGGCGAGACCCGGACCGACGTGGATCATCGTGTGGGCCTGTGCGAGGGCCGCCTCGAGCAGGCCGTGGTCGTCCGGCGTGCCGTCGGCCACGAAGGCACCGCGGGCCCGCAGCTCGCTCGGGGCGCCCTGCCCGAAGAGGCGCACCTGCGCACCGTCGTCGAGCAGCACGGACGCCGTCGCGCGAGCGACGGCGCTGGCGGGACGGGTCAGCAGGACGGGCATGGCGCCGCAGCGTACGAGCCGCGACCAACCGTCCGACCAGGCCCGTGTCGAGGTGACCTAGTGTGGAACCTGACCGACGACCGGAGACGTGCCTTGTCCGAGAACCCGCACCAGAACGTCACCTTCTCCTCCACCGGTGGCGAGGCCCACGGCTACCTGGCGCTGCCCGACAGCGGCAGCGGGCCGGGCGTCATCGTCATCCAGGAGTGGTGGGGGCTCGTCGACCACATCAAGGACGTCACCGACCGCTTCGCCGCTGCCGGCTACGTCGCGCTGGCACCGGACCTCTACGGCGGCCGGACCACGCACGACGCCGAGGAGGCCGGCGAGCTGATGTCGTCGCTGCCCGTCACCGAGGCCGCCAAGGACCTCGAGGGCGCGCTGACCTTCCTCGAGGAACACGACGCCGTGACGTCCGACACGATCGGCGCCGTCGGGTTCTGCATGGGCGGCGGCTTCGTGCTGGTGCTCGCCGCCCAGCAGGGCGACCGCATCGGTGCGGCCGTGCCGTTCTACGGCGTGGGCGGCTACGACCAGGTCGACCTGTCGGGGATCACGGCACCCGTCCTCGGCCACTTCGGGACCGAGGACGGCTTCGCACCGCCGGAGCAGGTGGACGACCTCGAGGCGAAGCTCGAGGCGGCCGGGGTCGACGTCAACATCCGTCGGTACGCCGGCGAGGGCCACGCGTTCTTCAACGACACGAACGCGATCGGCACGTACTCCCCCGACGCCGCGCGCGCCGCGTGGCAGACGACGCTGGACTTCCTCGAGGAGCACCTCGGCTGACGGTCGCGCGGCCATCGACCGTGCAGGAGTCGACGTCGACGTCGCGTGGCATCCTCCTCCAGACCCGGAGGTGACCCGTGACGATCGACGGTGACGTCCTGCAGACCGAGCTGCGACGCGAGTTCCGCGAGCTCCAGGCCGAGATCGCGGCCGACGAGCTGCGGCTGCGCGAGGAGGACGACGACGGCGTCCGCGCCGCCATCGAGCTGCGGCAGTCGCAGCTGCGCAAGGTCACGCATGCGCTGGAGCGGCACGAGGCCGGGACCTGGCGCGAGTGCGAGGACTGCGGTGACCTGCTCGACGACGAGCAGTTCCGTGCCGTCGCCACGGTCACCCACTGCACCGACTGCGCGGGGAACCACGTCTACTGGGGCGACACCCGCGTGATCGACAAGGACGAGCTCGGTCTCTGACCACTCCGTGCGTCAGCAGGCGTCGATGTACGCCTGCGCCGCAACACGAGCACGCCACCGAGCGAGGTTCCAGCTGGTTCCGGACGCGTTCGGTCCGGGCCAGCACCCGACCGCGTCCGGCGGGACGTCGCCGGTCGGCAGCCGACCGCCGGACCAGATCACGTCCAGCGCCGTGCCGGACGGCAGCTCGTCGATGATCACCGGCACCGCGTCTGCGGACAGTCCCCCGAGGTACGCGAGGTCCAGGTCGGCGCCAGCCTCGGCGCGGGCGATGTTGACGCGGGCGATCAGGGCGTCGGGCTGGGCCAGCACGAACACCATGGCGAGGGTGCCGGTCAGCACGACCACGGTGCGCGGGAGGTGCGGCACGAACCGGTGGACGGTGCCAGCCACGACCACCAGCGCGAGCACCAGCCCGACCCAGAGCAGCATCGCGTAGGCGCTGACCCGCAGACGACTGAGCCCGAACTCCGAGGTGTAGAGGGACAGCCGCAGGACCGACGACGCGAGCACGACCACCGTGAGCCCGATCAGGACGCCGAGCAGACGATCGCGCAGCCGGCGGTGGCTGTCGTCGGCGACCCGCGCCACGACCGCCACGACGCCGAGCGTGAGCAGCGCCACGACGAGCAGTTGGCCGAAGCCGCTGCGCGCGTACTCGGCGTAGGTCAGCCCGACGGTCTCCTGGACGCGGCGGTCGCCGCCGAACAGGGCACCGAACTGGACCACGACGAACGCGCCGAGCAGCAGGTCGAGCGCGACGAGGGGGGCGGCCCAGTCCAGCACCGGGCGGACCGGCCGCGCCCACGGGGTCGTCTCGATCGTTCCGGCACGCTGCGCCAGCACGTAGGTCGTGACGACGATCGCCGCGCCGGCTGCGAGGAGGACACGCAGCACGAGCGTCTCGTCGAGACGGATGTCCGGCGTGATCGCGTCGAGGAACCGGGCGAACACGGCGTCGGCGTCCCCGAGCAGACCGCCGAAGACGAGCAGGACGACGAGCGTCGCCAGGACCGGCACCAGCACCCGCCCGACGGCCATCCCGCGCTGCGACCGGACGCCGCGCACCAGCGCGACGGGCGTGACCGTCGTCAGCACCGGCCCGACGAACAGCGCACGGAACACCTCGCCGAACCGGCGCGGTCCCCAGAGCCCGAGACCAGCGAGCAGCACGGCACCGAGGGTGACGGGCACCAGCGCCCAGTAGGCGTCGGTGATCGCGTACTGCGCCGCGATGACGGCGGCGATCCCGCAGCACGCCACGGCGAACCGGTCCAGCGGTCGCTCCGCGGCGACGACGGTCGCCGCGGCACCGGCCAGCAGCACCAGCGCGAACCCGATCCCCGC
>JBFKQZ010000124.1:0-9027 GCA_041627475.1 Nitriliruptoraceae bacterium
GACGCCCCCGAGGGCGTCTCCGAGGAGGCACTGGCCGAGCTCGACGCCGAGACGCGCGTCACGGCGGGTCTCTGATGGCGCGCATCGAGGTGTTCGGCCGCCGCAAGCACGGGGACGACCTGACGCACGTCGGGCAGGTCCACGCCCCCGACCTCGACGCCGCGATGGTGCTGGTCCGCGAGACCCACTTCCGCCACGAGGAGGGCGTCGAGTACGCGCTCGTGCCGTCGGACTGCGTCCACCTCGTGCCCGACGCGTCGCTGCTCGAGCACGAGATCGACATGAGCTACCGGCAGAACCACGGCTTCACGCCGTTCGGGCCGAAGCGTGAGAGGGCCCGTCAGAAGGCCGAGGCCCGCGGTCGCGGCGAGCTGCGCCGTCGCCCCGTGCCGGGTCGCGCCGGCGGTGTCGCGGACGGGAGGGGCTGACATGACCACGGACATCGCACCGAGCTGGTCCGCGGCCCTGCTGCCCGACCTGACCACGCCGCTCGCACGGCTCGTCCTGGCCATCGCCGACGACGAGCTCGTCAGCGGCCACCGCGCCCAGCACTGGACCGGCGTCGCCCCCTCGCTCGAGTCGGACCTCGCGTTCTCGACGATCGCGCAGGACGAGGTCAACCACGCGGACGTGCTGTACTCGCTGCTGGTCGACCGTGACGCGGACGACGCCCGGCAGCGCATCGACGCGCTCGGCCTCGGCCGCACACCGGACCAGTACCGCCACGCCACGCTGTGCGAGCGCCCGCCGGGTGACTTCGTGTGGACGCTCGCCCGCCACTGGGCCTACGACCACGCCGACGCGGTGCGCCTGGCCGCACTCGCCGAGTCGTCGCACGCGGACCTCGCCGGCGTCGCGAAGAAGCTGCTGCGCGAGGAGCGCTACCACCTGCTGCACGCCGACGACTGGTTCGACCGGCTCGCGCGGGAGAGCGGCGAGCGCGGTCGTGAGGAGTTCGCGACGGCCCTGGCAGACGTGCTCCCCCAGGCGCTGTGGCTGTGGGAGCCTGTCGAGGGCGAGGACGAGATCGTCGCCGCGGGCCTGCTGCCGACGCCGTTCGTCGAGCTGCGTGGACGCTGGCTCGAGGGCGTGACCGCAGCGCTCGCCAGCGTCGACCTCGACCACGTCCTGCCCGACGAGCTCGAGCCCACCTACGACGAGCCCGGTGGCCGCCACGGCGTCCACTCCGAGGACTTCACCCACGACGTGTGGCCCGAGATGACCGCCCTGCACCGCGCCCACCCCGGAGCCTCGTGGTGAGCGACCTGACCCACCCGCTCGCTCCGCTCGCGACGCGGCCCTCCTCGTCCTCCTCCGCCCGGACTCGTTCGGGCCGCAGCCCCGATCTCGCGGCGGTGCGTGAGGCGGTTGCCTCCGTGCCGGACCCGGAGCTGCCGCCGGTCACGCTCGGCATGCTCGGGATGGTCCACGACGTCCGGACCGAGGACGACGGCCGCATCGTCGTGGAGCTGCTGCCGACGTTCAGCGGCTGCCCTGCGACCGAGATGATGGGCCGCGACGTCAAGGACGCGATCGTCGATCACGTCGACGGTGTCGGCGACCGCGACCAGATCCTCGTCCGCTGGCTCTTCGACCCGGTGTGGACGACCGACCGGATCGACGAGGAGGGCCATGCCCGCCTCAAGGAGTTCGGGATCGCACCGCCGACCGGTGGCGGGGTCGTGACCGGTGGCCCGGAGCGCGGCGGCCGTGTCTCGCTGCCGCTCTCGGTGGGCTCCTCGTCGGACCCCGATGCCGACCCTGCACCGGCCGTGACCTGCCCCTACTGCGACAGCGACGAGGTCGAGGAGGACTCCCCCTTCGGCCCGACCCCGTGCCGCGCCAGCTGGTACTGCACGACCTGCGACCAGCCCTTCGAGCGCTTCAAGCCGCTCTAGCCGGCGGGCCACGTCCAGACCACTGCGTCGCCCGTGGCCGTCCCACCGAGGGCGTCGTAGAGCCCCATCGCTGCGTCGTTGTCGGTCTCGGTGACGAGCCAGGTCTCGGCGCAGCCCATCGCGGGTGCGAGCTCGATGGCCGCCCGGACGAGGCTGGTGCCGACACCGCGGCGTCGGGCGACGTCGACGACCCCGACCTCGCGGACCAGCAGCTCGGGTGGCTTGTCGGGGTGCTCGAGACGCGTCGCCGTCAACATCCCGATCGCCTCGTCACCCTCGCCGCGAGCGACCAGGAGCAGGTTCGCCGGATCCGCGAGGAACGCCGCGGTCCAGTCCTCCCGGGGCGCGTGGTCGAAGAGCGTCGCGCCGATCCGTGCGACCGTCGCCTCGTCGCCGGGGCCGAGCCGCTCGATCTCCACCCCGTCCCCCCGGTCCTGCCGCCGTGCAGTCTGCCGCGCCGCGACGTGGCAGTCTGGTCGACGTCGGCCGGAGGAGGCACAGGTGTCCACGCGCATCACGTCGGAGTTCGACCGCGACTCGACCGCCGCGGAGGTGGTGGCGGACCTCGACCTCACCGGGCACCGCTACCTCGTGACCGGCGGGTACTCCGGGATCGGGCTGGAGACGTCACGGGCGCTCGCCGGTGCTGGTGCGAGCGTCGTCGTGGCAGGGCGCGACCTGCACCGGGCCGGGGAGGTCGCGCTCGAGCTGCGCGGCAACGGCTCGACCGGGTCGGAGCCGCTCGAGCTCGACCTCGCCCGGGGCGACGCGATCGACGAGGCCGTGCGCAACCTCGGCGAGGTCGCACTGGACGGGATCATCTGCAACGCCGGCGTCATGGCCTGCCCGCTGCGGCGGACCGACGAGGGCTGGGAGTGGCAGATGGCCGTGAACGTGCTGGGCCACGTCCGCCTCGTGTGGCGGCTGCTCGGCGCGCTCCACCGCGCCGAGCGCGCACCCCGCGTCGTCTACCTCAGCTCCTCCGGCCACCACCTGGCGCCCTTCGAGCCGGCCGACCCCCACTGGTACGAGCGCGACTACGACAAGTGGCGCGCGTACGGGCAGTCCAAGACGGCCGACAGCCTCGCGGCGGTGGGACTGCAGGCGGCCGGGCTGCTGCCCGGTCTGGACGCCTTCGCCGTGCACCCGGGCGGCATCCTCACCCCGCTGCAGCGCCACCTGACGGACGCGGAGATGATCGCGTTCGGCTGGATCGACGAGGACGGCGAGCTCGCCAACGACAACTTCAAGACGCCGGAACAGGGCGCGGCGACCACGGCGTGGGCCGCCACGGCGCCGGGGCTGCGGGGCGCGGGCGGGCGCTACCTCGAGGACTGCGCGGAGGCCGTGCCCGCGGACCCGGAGCGGCGTGGCGTCGGCGTCCGCGACCACGCGATCGACCCCGACATGGCCGAGGTCCTGTGGTCGTGGTGCGAGCGGTCGCTCGAGCTCGACCCGACCGCACCGGGCTGATCAACCGCCCGCACCGGCGCGTGCGGGTTGCCGGTCGTCCGTCGCGGCGTCGTCCGGATGGCCGTCCGCGTCGCCGTCGTCGTCCTCGAGCGTTCGCTGCCAGTCCCCGCGTTCGAACCAGCGCCACAGCCACACCGTGCGGATGACCGGGTCGAGCAGCACGCCGGCGAACACACCGGGCAGGCCGAGGCCGAGCTGGATGCCGAGGAGCCACGACAGGCCGACGGTCCCGACGAGGATCCCGGTGGCGGACGTGAGCAGCGGCGGCCGGTTGTCACCCGACGCCTGGAAGGCGCCGCGGAACACGCCGTAGAGCGACCGCGCCAGCAGGGCCACCGCGTACAGCCGCACCCACCCGGTGGCAGCGGCCAGTGCGGCCGGTTCGTCGACGAACAGGCGCGCGACCGGCTCGGCGAACACCAGCAGCCCGACGATCACGGGCGCCGCGATGACGGCGGACAGCGAGATCCCGCCCCGGACCACGTGGTCGGCCCGCGCAGGGTCGCCCGCGCCGAGTCGGTTCCCCGCGATCGAGCTGGCGGCGGTCGCGGCCCCGCGTGCCGGAAGCAGCCCGTAGAGCATGACGCGCTGGCCGACCTGCAGGCCGGCGTTGGCCGCCGTGCCCAGCGACAGCGTGATCGCGTTGAGCGGGAAGGCACCGAGCGCGAAGAGGTTGCGCTCGAGGATCTGCGGTGCGGCGATCCGCAGGACCCGCCACGCCGGCCGCAGGTCGCGCAGCACGCCCGGCGTGACCGACAGCCCGCGCCAGCCGCGGAGCAGGAAGGCACCGAGCACGACGGCCGAGAAGACGTTGCCGGTGAACGTCGCCCACGCGGCGCCGTCGACACCGAGCTCCGGCAGCCCGAGCAGCCCGGGGACGAGGAGGATCGTCAGTCCGATGTTGAGCAGCGTGCCGGTGCCCCGGACGTACAGCGGCGTGCGGCTGTCGGCCGCACCCTGGAAGGCACGGGTCAGCACCAGCGCCAGCAGGCGGGCGGGTGCCGAGAGCAGCACGATCCGCAGGTAGCTGACGCCGAGACCGAGGACCTCGCTGTCGGCACCGAGCAGGTCGTACATCGGCTCGGCCCCGTACCAGCCCGCGACCGCGAAGGGCACGCCGAGCACCAACGCCAGCAACGCCGAGTGGGTGGCGGCGAGGTCCGCCCGGTCCTGGTCGCCGGCTCCGAGCGACTGACTGACGGTCGCGATGGCACCCGCGCCGAGCCCGAGCCCGGTGAACAGCACCAGTCGCGCCACGGCGTCGCCGATGCCCACAGCGGCGACACCGGCCGCGCCGACCGCCATGCCGACCACGAGGATGTCGACGGTCCGCATCGTGATGCGCACGAGCAGGGTCAGCGAGATGGGCCAGCCGAGGCTGACCAGGTCCGACCAGGTGTCGCGTCGCAGGATCGTCGGGGTCCGATGGGAGGGGAGCGCCGGTCGTTGTTCGGGAGGGCCGGCGCAGCAGGTTGGGACCGCACGGTGGCCGTACGGTCCACGTCCGACCTGTCCCACGACCGCGAGAGGAACCCGTCCGGATGGCCGCCCTGCTCGCGCTCGGTGCCGCTGCCACGTGGGGCGTCGGCGACTTCCTCGGTGGTCTCGTCAGCCGCAGGACCGACGAGTTCGTCGTCACGCTGCTGTCGCAGCTGGCGGGACTCGTCGTCCTCGCCGTCCTGCTGCCGCTCGGCAGCGCCCCGGTCACGGCCGCCGCGCTCGCCTGGGGCGCGCTGGCCGGGATCGGCGGCGCCGGTGGGCTCGTCGCGTACTTCCGGGCACTCGCGATCGGGCCGATGGGGGTCACTGCCCCGGTCGCGGCCCTCGTCGGCGCGGCCGTGCCCGTCGTGGCCGGCGTCGCGCTGGGTGAGCGGCCGGGCGCCGTCGCCTGGGTGGGCGTGGTGGTCGGACTGGCAGCGACCGCGCTCGCGTCGCGCCCGGCCGAGGAGGTGGTGGTCCACCCCGAGGAGCACGCAGAGCTCGCCGTGGCTCCGCCCGGCACACCGGCGCCCGCGGGTGCCGACCTCCGGCGCGGCATCGCCGCCGCTGCCGTGGCCGGCCTGCTGTTCGGCCTCTTCTTCGTCGCGCTCGACCGGGCACCCGTCGACGGTGGCCTGTGGCCGCTCCTCGGAGCACGTGGCGCAGGCCTCCTGCTCGTGGGGCTCCTGCTCGCCGCGCGCCGACCGCCCCGTCCGGACCGACGTGCGACCGGCACCGCGCTGGCTTCGGGACTGCTCGACATGTGCGCCAACGCGCTGTTCCTGCTGGCGGTGCAGCGAGGTTCGCTGGTGCTGACGGGCGTCCTGACCAGCCTCTACCCGGTCGGTGTCGTCCTGCTGGCCCGGGCCGTGCTGGGTGAGCGCCTCGGCCGGGTGCAGCTGGTCGGGGTGGCCCTGGCGCTGGTCGCCGTGGTCCTGATCGCCCTCTGAGCTCAGGCGTCGGCGGCAGCCTCGCCGTCGGACGGCGCCGGCGCCGCGACACGGATGCGCACGCGCTCCGCGGTGCGACGACGCACGGCGACGGCCTCGAGGACCACGCCGTCCACCTCGATCGTGTCGCCGACCTCCGGGATGCGGCCGAGGTGCTCGTGCAACAGGCCGTTGACCGTCGTCACCTCCTCGGACGAGAGGTTGACGTCCAGGTCCTCGAGGTCGTGGAGCGGGAAGCTGCCGGGGACGACCATGCTGCCGTCCTCGTGCCGCACGACCGAGCGGACGTCGCGGTCGTGCTCGTCGTAGATCTCACCGACGAGCTCCTCGACGAGGTCCTCGACGGTGATGATGCCCTCGACCCCGCCGTGCTCGGAGACGACGAGGGCCATCTGGTGGTGCGCCGTCTGCAGCTCGCGCAGGGCCGCGACCGCGTTCAGCGACTCGGGCAGGAGCACGGCGGGCGTGGCGTGCTCGGCGATGGCACCGGTCCGTCCGATGAGCCCGAGGACCGACACGACCGCCTCGGCGTCGTCGAGGTCCTCGGTGAACACCGGCGCACGGCTGTGACCGACCTCGGCGAGCCGGTGGACGGCGTCCTCCACGGTCATGTCCGCACGCAGGGCGACGACCCGGGTTCGGGGACGCAGCACCTGGCGGAGCGTCCGGTCGGCGACCTCGAGGGCGCCGTCGATCATGCGGCGCTGCTCGTCGGTGTAGTCGGGCAGGTCCGCGACGAGGTCACGGATCTCCTCCTCGGTGACGTCCGCCCTGCCCTGCTCGGGGTCACCACCGAGCACGCGCACGGTCAGGTCGGTCGCGTGCGACAGCAGCCAGACCGCGGGTGCGGTGAGCCGGGCCACGACGCTGAGCGGGCGCGCGGCGACCAGCCCCCAGCGCTCGGCGCGCTGCATGGCCAGACGCTTGGGGGCGAGCTCGCCCAGCACCAGCGTCACGAACGTCAGGACCAGCGTGACCAGCACGATCGACGCGGGGCGCGCCGCTCCACCGAGGAACGCGAGCGGTTCGACCAGGGGCTCGGCGAGCGACACGGCGGCGGTCGCCGACGCGAGGAACCCGGCGAGCGTGATCCCGATCTGGATCGTCGACAGGAACCGGTTCGGCTCGCGGGCGAGACGGGCGAGCGCCCGGCCCGCGGCCGAACGCTCCTCGAGCCGTGCCAGCTGCCCCTCACGCAGCGACAACAGCGCGATCTCGGTGCCCGCGAAGGCAGCGTTGACCACCACCAGCGCGAACACCAGCGCCAGCTGGGCTCCTGTGCCACTCACGAGCGACGTCCTGTCAGCGCTGCTCCATCAGTCGCGCGACATGAACAGGCGCAGCACGTACCAGAACAGCAGCATCACGCTGGAGAACAACGAGACCGCTGCGACCAGTTCGGTGCCCTCCGGGTAGTGCCGCAGGATCTGCTGGGTCTCCCAGAGGATCGCGCCGCCGGCGAAGGCGATCATCGCGACCGAGAACCAGACGCCGAGGTTCATGCCGAACAGCACCGAGACGACGATCAGCAGGATCGCGGCGATGCCGCCCCACTTGAGCAGCGACCCGAGGAACGAGAAGTCCTTCGACGAGGTGATGGCCACGCCGGACAGCCCGATGAAGCCGACCGTCGAGACCGCGGCGGCCTGGCCGACGCTCTCCGGCATCGACTGGAACGCGATCCACAGCATGGGCGTGAAGATCAGCGCCTGCGCGAGGATGATCGCGCCGTAGGCGGCCAGCTGCCCCGATCGGGTCTTGGCGCGGAACAGGAAGGTGTTGGCCAGCCAGTTGGCGATCATGAACGCACCGAGGATCAGCAGCCAGTTGGTGCTGATCGCGAACATCGCGATCGTCTGGCCGAGCCCCGTCGTGAAGAGGAAGATCTCGAGCGCCACGAACGCGGCGATGCCGGCCATGAGGTAGCCGTAGGTGCGCTTCATGTAGTCGAAGCGGACGTCGACGGCGGCGTCGGCGATGGGCAGCGGCGGGGCCGGGGTGAACTGCTGGTCCTCGCTGGTGGGCCAGTTCGGCGAACTCTGGGACACGGTGGTGGACTCCTGATGCACGTCGACGTCCGTCGGGCGAGTGTACGAGGACACCTGCCACCCCAACAGGCCGTCAACGCACTGTTAGCGCCTCGTGCACCAGCTGCACCACGGCGGCGGGGGCATCGCGGTGGACCGAGTGCCCGGCCCCCTCGACCGTCGTCGCCGTCACGCCCGGGTGGGCCGCCCTGGCTGCCTCGACGTCGCCGGGCCGGCACAGCGCCCCGACCGCAGGGTCGGCGACGACGAGATGGACCGGACAGGCCCAGTCGCCGACGAAGCCGCGCACGTCCCACGGGTCGTTGTGGTCGCAGGTGAGATCGGTCGTGCGAGTGCTCACGGTCGCAGCCGCCATGACCTTCCGGTGGCGGTCCTCGACGGACCAGCCGGGCTGCTGCTCGGCCAGTCGCTCGCGCGTGAGCGCACCACCGACCTCCGTCCGCAGGCCGTCGCGCAGCGGCTGGCGGTCCTCGTCGTGGAGCAGCAGCACGGGGTCGAGCAGCAGCCCGCGTCGGGCGAAGCCGGGCCGCGCGCACAACTCGGCCAGGACCGAGCCCCCCAGCGAGTGCCCGACGACCAGGTCCCACGCGTCGGCCAGCAGCGCGACGTCGGCCGCGTAGGCGGCGACACGCAGGTCCGACGTCGTCGGCGACAGGCCGTGGTTGCGCAGGTCGGGCACCACTGCAGTGGCACCCGCTGCCGCGACCGCCTCGGCCAGTCGCCAGCACGTGCCCCCGTCCGATCCCAGGCCGTGCAGGACCAGCACCCGACGCGCCGCGCCCGGGTTCCACACCCGGACGTGCAGCGCGACCGGCGTCGGGTCGCCCGTCGGCGCCGTCACGTGGCGGAGCGACGAAGCGCCTCGCGCTCGGCCATCCCCGCGAGGTTGGTCAGCGAGCGCGTGAAGATGCGGCGGATGATCGGCGCGACGAAGGTCGACGCGCCCCACTCCCCGAAGGCACCGAGCGGTGGGTCGACCTCCTCCCACCAGTGGATGGTCGAGCCGTCACCGGGGCCGTCACGCAGCTCGAAGGCGCCGGTGCCCGTGATGATGTTGCCGAGGTGCACGACCTCGAGGACCTCGTGCTCCTCCCAGCGCGTCACGCGCATGATGTCCTGCACGGTGAAGCCCATGAGGTTGGTGGGGCACCGGATCGTCACGCCGACGCCCTCGCGCTC
>JBFKQZ010000125.1:0-8924 GCA_041627475.1 Nitriliruptoraceae bacterium
ACCCTCAGGGTCGTACTCGAGGCGCACGACGTGCTGGCCGGTCGGGACACGGACGGCCCCGAAGGCGTGGTCCGCTGCGACGACCGGCACGGCCGTGCCGTCCAGCGTCGCGTGCCAACCAGCCTGCAACCCGTCGGCGACGACAACGTGCCCCTCGCCCTCGGCATCGACCTCGACCGCGATCACGTCGCCGCTGTCCTCGAGCACCCTCACACGCGCGGAGGAGGGTGCCGCGTCCTCCACACCGTCACTCAGCAGCACGACGTCGTCCTCGACGCCCTCGGCCAGCGCTGCGAGTCGCGTGGTCGGGTCGCCGACCACCCGCGCCCGGCCGGCCCAGCGGATGCGTGGCAGGGACGCCGTGCGTTCGTAGAGGACGGCCTCCTCGGTGTGCACGAGACGGAGGCCGTCGTCACCGGCGACGGTCCGTGCGTACGCGACCAGGTCGCCGTCGGAGGCGAGCCGAACGCGTCCTCGCTCGGCACCGTCGAGTCGGATGCGCAGCGTGCTTTCCGCGGGCACCTCCAGCTCGGCGATCGCCACGGGCACCGGACCGGGGCGCACCCACCAGTGCAGGCGCGTGGCGCCGTCCGCCAACACCGCCCCGTCCGCGTCCACGACCTCGGCGACGATCGCCGGCAGGCCGGCCAGGCCGTCGGCGCCCTGCATGGTCACCGTGACGCCGCGCAGGGGACCGGCGGGGAGTGGCGCGGTCACGGCAACGCCCGGTTCGAGCACCAGCGGCTCCTCGCCGGCCACGACGACGGAGGTGGTCCCGTGCAACGGGTCGAGGGGACCGGCAGCCCAGTACCGCGCAGCCGCACGGTCGAGCAGCGGTGACGTCGCCGTCGCGTCCAGCGCGGACAGGAACGGGAACGTCGTGCTGCGCGAGAAGGCGTCCGGCTCGATGGCGCGGAGGTACTCCCGGTACGTCGGTGGCTGGAAGGCGTGCGCCGTGACCGACCGGAAGCCGTACACCGAGTTCGTGCCCGAGTAGAGGGTGCTCCCTGCGGCGGCGAACCGGTCCGCCCCGAGGTTCGCAGCGAGGAAGTCGTGCGTCGCCGTCGGCGGGTAGAACTGGTCATTCGGCGTCCGCGCCCACCACGGGTGCGCGAAGGCGATCGCCTCGACGGCGAGGAGCACCGGCAGGCCGATCGCCACCAGGGCGCGCGGACCGCCGTCGCGCAACCGTCGCGCGAACAGGACGACGGCAGCCACACCGACTGCTGCCACGACGAGTCCGAACTGCGACGTCCGGACCGCAGCGACGACGCGGTCGGACGGGATGCCGAGCCGCACGGCGACCAGGCCCAGCGACGGCACCGCTGCGAGTCCGACGACGCCCACGCCGAGGAGCAGCGCCGGGTGGACCGATCGCTCGGTCAGCCGAGCAGCGACGAGCAGCAGCCCGACGATGCCGACGGCCACGGGGACGGCGGCCTGCATCGCCGCATACACGAGCCGACCAGCGGTCGCAGCCTCCGATGCCGCGACCCAACCGAGTCCGGCCAACCCGACGGCGAGGACACCGAGCCCGAGCGCCGTGCGGCGCCACTGGCCGTCCTCGACCTCGGTCTCGACCAGCACCGCGTACCCCGCTGCCGCGCCCGCGGCCGCCAGGAGACCGAGCACGGCCCGGAACCGGCCGATGAAGTTCGGACCGACAAGCGGGAGCTCGCCCCATGCCGCGAGCAGCGGCGTGTCGAAGTACACGAGCAGCACACCCACGGCACCCGCCGAGCCGAGGAAGGCGAGCACGCCGGGCGGCAGGTCGATGCGGCGCCGGCCGACGACGAGGACCACGAGCAGCACCAGGACGACGACACCCACCCAGCTCTGTCCTTCGACGTAGTTCGTCGGTGCGAAGTAGACGCGCTCGACGGGGTTGCCGAGGACGTCGGGCACGGCCACGGTGCTGAGCTGGTGCCACGGCAGCGGACGACCGGCGACCCCTTGGCGGTAGTCGAGGCCGAGTCCCTGCAGGAACCGGAGGAACGGCAGGAGCTGGATCGCTGCGAGCCCGAGGCTCAGGGCCACCGCCCCAGCCAGGGCAGCCAGTCGGGTGACGGCCGCGACCGTCACCCCCCGTTCACGCAGGACACGCACCAGGGCGAACACCCCGGCGGTCACGAGCGTGTACGCGGTGACGGCGGGGAACCCCTCCAGCCACATCACCGCCACGATCGGGGCGAGCGGCCAGACGTCGACGTGCCGTCGCGACGTGACCGCTCGCTCCACGGCCCAGAACACGAACGGGACGAGTGCGCCGACGTGCGACTGCGGCCAGTTCGTCCAGACGACGAGGAAGGCGCTGTTCACGAAGGCGAGCGCGCCCACGAGGGCCGCCGGCCTGCTCAGCCCCCAGCGCCGGACCAGCAGGAAGGTCCCAGCGGCTGCCACGACGAACTCGATGACCTTCGTGAGCATCGGGGCGAGCCAGAGAGGTGCGAGGAGGTAGGGCAGCGTCAGCGGCGAGAACGTCCCGACGTTGGGCAGGACGGCGAGGGGCTCACCAGCACCTCGCAAGGGGTCCCACAGTGGAAGGTCACCCTCGTGGACACGGTCGCGGAACGATGCGCGCATCGGCACGACGGCGTTGACGGTGTCCGAGACGTGGGAGTTGTCCGGACGGAAGTCGTACGGCGTCTGCTCGCTCCACGGCGGCATCGTGCCCATCATGTCCGCCGCGTGGAACGACCCGATACCGATCAGCGGCGGGCCGATCGACACGGCCACGGTCACGAGCAGCAGCAGACCGAGCAGTCGGGAGGTTGACGACACGTGCACTCCGCGGCGGCTGGGCGTCGGGGAGTCTACGGTCCGCGCGATCAGCGCTCCGCGAGTGGCCCTGGACCCCCGCCGTTCTCAAGTCGACATCCCGACGTGTCGAAGCAGGGACGTGTGGAGTGCCCTGTCGGCCACGTCGGACCGCCGCGTCCGGGTCGAAACAACATCAGCAACAATCTCCCCACGCGCAACATCAGCCACAGGAGTACCCTCGTGTGGCCGACCGGCTGCCGCCGGGTCCCGACCCGCTCTCGGACGTTCGTCATGCGCCGCACCTTCGCTGCACTGCTCATCCTCGCCGGCCTGCTCGTGGCACCGCCAGCGACCGACACCGCAGCCGCTGCCGAGTGCCCCTCGGCCAGCGACGGCAGCACGGGCATCACTGCGGGCGCGAGCAACGGCGACTTCGTGTTCTCCGGTCGCGGGTTCGGCCACGGCATCGGCCTGAGCCAGTACGGCGCCCGTGGCGCCGCACGACTGGGCTGCACCGCGGCCGACATCCTGACCACGTACTACACGGGTGTCCAGGTCGGGCAGCGGCCGATGCCGAACAGCATCCGGGTCGGGCTGGTCCCGAACGCCCCGGCCGGGGTCAACGGTTCTGGCTACATCGGCAGCACGAGCAAGGTGCTGACGTTCAGGAACGTCTCGCAGAACGCCGTCCCGTGGCTGTTCGACGGCACCGACCTCCGCAACCTCGCGACGCAACCCGGTCCCGCACAGCCGTCGGGTGCCACCTGGCGCATCGAGCTGAAGTCCAACACCAGCAACGGGACCGCCTTCTACGTCGTCACCCAGGACGGGACCGAGGTGTGGCGCAGCCAGGCGCAGTCCACGGCGCCCGGCAAGACCCTCGTCGCAGCACTTGACGGCCAGCGCCGTCTCGAGGTCACCGAGAAGGGGCGCAGCTACCTGCGCGGCCGACTCGAGCTCTTCAACTCGCTGTCGGGCATGACGCTCACGGCCGCCCTCCCGTTCGAGCAGTACCTGTACGGCCTCGCCGAGATGCCGTCGTCCTGGGAGCCCGAGGCACTGCGCTCGCAGGCGATCGTCGGCCGGTCGTACGCCGCCGTCGCGGCGCAGGGCAGCTGGCGGGGCAACTGCCGCTGTGACCTCTTCGACAGCATGTACGACCAGGTCTACGCCGGTTGGAGCAAGGAGAGCGAGGGCCCCGACCAGGTCTACGGCAAGCGCTGGGTCAACGCCGTCGACACCACCCTCGGCACGGTGATCCACGTCGACGGGACGATCCGGACCGGCAACTACGCCTCCTCGCACGGAGGCCACAGCGAGGACGTCAGCTTCGTCTGGGGCGGGTCGGCCTCGCACCTGCGCGCGGTCGACGACAGTCGCTGGGAGGCCGCGTCCGACAACCCGCTGACCACCTGGACGTACCGCTTCACCCCCGACGCCCTGGGACGCACCTTCGGCGTCGGGACGGCCATGCAGGTCGTCCTGCCCAACCCCAAGGGCACGTCGGGCCGGATCGGGGACCCACGTCGCGACGCCGGCGGCATGACCGTGATCGGCACGAACGGCTCGGTCACGGTGTCCGGCGAGACCGTCCGGTCGTGGCTCGGGCTGCGGAGCACACTGTTCACCGTGACGAACCCCGTCCTGGGTGGCATCCCGGTCAGCGGCGACTGGGACGGCGACGGCGCGACGGACCTCGGGTGGTTCCGCGACGGCAACTGGAGCCTGCGACTGGGGTCCGGCGAAGTCGTCCGCTTCCGCTACGGCCGCAGCGACGACCTGCCGATCGTCGGTGACTGGAACGGCAACGGCCGCGACACGATCGGGATCGTCCGCGCTGGCGGCCAGTGGCACCTGCGCAACTCGCTCGCTGGCGGCGAGGCTGACAAGGTCTTCACCTACGGCCGTGTCGGCACCCGCGGCGAGGACGTCCCCCTCGTCGGTGACTGGAACGGCAACGGCCGCGACACCGTCGGGATCGTCCGCGACGGCACCTGGCACCTGCGCAACACGCTCTCCGGTGGCCCCGGCGAGATCGTCTTCACGTACGGCCGCATCGGTCCGCGTGGCGACGACCTCGCCCTGGTCGGCGACTGGAACGCCGACGGCCGCGACACGCCGGGCATCGTCCGCGACGGCGAGTGGCACCTGCGCAACTCCCTGTCGGGCGGCGCCGGCCAGATCGTCTTCACCTACGGGCGCGTCACCCAGGGCGACGTCCCCGTGACGGGCGACTGGGACGGCGACGGCGACGACACCGCCGGCATCGAGCGGAAGCTCACCTGGTACCTGCGGCAGGCCAACGCCTCCGGCAACGCCGACAAGACCGTCAACTTCCCCGGCTGACCGGACCGTCCGCCGGCACGGGCGTCCGGCGCCCGCGCCGGCGGTCCCGGCGGTCGAGCACGGCCCACGCGACGAGCGTCAGCGCCGCTGCGAGGCTGAGGGCCTGGCCCGCCGTCCACCCCGCCGGGTGGTACCAGAGCCGCACCTCGTGGGTGCCGGCGGGGACGGCCACCGCCCCGAACGCGTGGTCCGCGGCCACGACGTCGACCGGTTGGCCGTCGAGCTCCGCGCGCCAGGCCGTCTGGATCCCGTCGGCGACGACGAGCCAACCCGCGTCCTCCGCGGCGACCCGGACCTCGACGACGTCACCCGCGTCCTGCAGGACGTCGAGCTCCGCGGCCCCCGCCACCGCGTCCTCGTCCCCGCCTGCGCCGAGCACGACGACGTCCGGTGCGACGCCATCGGCCAGTCGCGCCAGCCGCCGCGACCCGTCCTCCTCGACGACGGACCGGCCGGCCCAGCGGATCCGTGGCAGGGCGTCGGTGCGTTCGTAGAGCACCGCGCCGTCGACGTGCGCGAGCCGGAGCGCGTCGTCACCAGCGACCACGGCGTCGTAGGCCGGACGGACCCCGTCGGCCGCCAGCTTCACCGTCCCTGCAGTCGCACCCTGCAGACCGACCCGAATGGCGCTGCCCGGGGGCACGTCCACCTGCGGGACGGCCACCGGCAGCGGTCCCGGTTCGATCCACCAGTGCAGTCGGGTCGAACCGGCTGCGACGACGGCACCGTCCTGGTCGACGACCGTGACCGTGATCGCGGGCATCCCGGCCAGCCCCTCGTGGTCGACCAACCGCAGCGTGACGCCGCGCAGCTGGACCGCAGGGCCGATCGGCGCCACTACGGCCTCGCCGGACGAGAGCTCCAGTCCGCCGCTCCCGACCAACGACGGGCCGTCCCGGCCGAGGAGCGGGTCCGTCGGACCCACGGCCCAGAACCGGGCGGCGGCCCGGTCCAGCAACGGTGACGTGGCCGTGGCAGCATCCGCCGCGAACATCGGGAACGTGCTGCTCCGGGCGAACGCATCCGGTTCGATCGCCAGGAGGTACTCGCGGTAGGTCGGCGGCATGAACGAGTGCGAGGTGACCGACCGCAGGCCGTAGACACCGTTCGTGCTCGAGTACAGCGTCGACCCGGCGGCGGCGAAGCGGTCACCGCCCAGCTCGTCCGCGAGGAACGCGTGTGTGGCCGTCGCAGGGAACCAGAGCTCGCTCGGTGTGCGCGCGTACCACGGGTTGGCGAACGCCACGGCCTCGGCCGCGAGCAGGACCGGGAGAGCGAGGGCCACGGCGGCACGGCGGCCCGGCCGCCCTGCGCCGCGGACGAGCAGCGTCACGACGACGCCGGCTGCCACCGTCCCGATGACGAGGGTCGCCAGCGACGACCGCACGAACAGCCGCACCGACGACGGCGCCACCCCCGTGGCCTCACGTCCGAGGACACCGGAGCCGAGGACCACCACCCCCGCCCCGACGACGAGGAGTCCGACGACCAGGACGGCGCGACGCACCTGCCGTGGGTCCACCTCCCAGCCGCCGGCGTCAGCGAGCAGCACCACCGCGGTCAGGATCCCGATCCCGAGGGGCAGCACCAGCTGGGCCACGACGTACACCAGACGCCCGGCCTCGATGGCCTGCCCGACCGCGACACCGACGAGGGGGACGGTGACCATCGCGACGATGCCCAGCGCCACCAGGGTCCGACGTGTCCCGAAGCGGCCGCGGCCCTCCTCCGTCACGAGGGACTCGTAGCCGAGGGCAGCCGCTCCCGCCATCACCACGCCGAGCACCGCCCGGAAGCGGCCGATGTTGTTCGTGCCGAGCAGGGGGATCTGCCCGAACGCCTCGAGCAGCGGTGTGTCGAGGTAGACGAGGAACACCCCGAGGCCACCCACAGCGGCCAGGAACGGCAGGAGGCCCCGTGGGGCTGCAACGCGGCGACGCCCCACGACGAGCAGTGCGACGAGGACCAGGACGACGACCCCGACCCAGCTCTGGCCCTCGACGTAGTTCGTGGGCCCGTAGGACGCACGCTCGGCCGGGTTGCCGAACACGTCCGGGACGGCCAGCGTCGCCAGCTGGGTCCAGGGCAACGGGACACCGGCGACCCGGGCGCGACCCGCCAGCTCGAGGCTGTCGAGGAAGGACAGGAACGGCAGGAGCTGCACCGCCGCCAGGGCCGTTCCGACGGCCACGGCAGCCGCCAGCGCGACCAGCCGCGCCACGGCCTGTCGTGCCCGGTGCCCGGCCGCCGCGACACGCACGAGCGCGTAGGCGCCGGCGACGAGCAACGCGTAGGCGGTCACCGACGGGAAGCCTGCCAACCACATGACGGCGACGACGGCGCCGACCGGCCACGACCGCCGCCACGTCGGGGCCGTCACGCCTCGCTCCACTGCCCACAGCAGCAACGGGACGAGTGCACCCACCGCCGCCTGTGGCCAGTTGGTCCACACGACGAGGAACGCGCTGTTCACGAAGGCGAGCGCCCCCACGAGGCTGCTGGTCCGCCGGAGCCCCCATGCGCGGCACAGCAGGAACATGCCGACGACGGCGACGCCGGTCTCCAGGAGCTTGGTGAGCACCGGCGCCAACCACAGGGGTGCCACGAGCCATGGCAGCGTCAGCGGTGAGAACGTGCCGACGTTCGGGATGACCCCGAGCGGTTCGCCCGGACCACGCAGGGGGTCCCACATGGGCAGGTCACCCGACCAGACGCGGTCACGGAAGGCGGCCCGGGCGGGGACGACGCCGTTGACGGTGTCCGTCACCAGTCCGTTGTCGGGCCGGAAGTCGTACGGGGTCGCCTCGCTCCACGGCGGCATGGTCCCGATCACGTCCGTGGCGTGGAACGACCCGATGCCCACGATCGGCAACCCGATCGATGCGACGACGGTCACCACCAGCACGAGACCGAGCGTTCGCTGCACGCCGGTCACTCGAACCCTCCTGCGGAACCCACGTCGCGGGCGGAGGCTAGGGCCCGGCACCGCCCGCGGGTCAGACGCGGCGTGCGAGCACGACCCAGAGGGTCCGGAACAGGATCTCGAGGTCCAGCACCGGTGACCAGTTCACGAGGTACTGCAGGTCGTAGCCGAGCTTGTACTCGGCGTCGGTGTGGTAGCGCCCGTGGATCTGCGCCAGACCAGTGATGCCCGGCGGGACCTCGTGCCGCCGCTCGTAGCCGGGGATCGACTCCTGGAAGTGGCGCGTCAGCTCCGGACGCTCCGGGCGTGGCCCCACGAGGCCCATCTCCCCACGCACGATGTTCCAGATCTGGGGCAGCTCGTCGAGCCGGGTCGACCGCAACCAGCCACAGCCCGCGACGACGCGGTCGTCCTGCAGGTCGGCCAGCCGGGGACGCCCGTCCTCCTCGGCGTCCGGCCGCATCGTGCGGAACTTGACCATCTTGAACGTCCTGCCGGCGGCACCGACACGCGTCTGCCAGAAGAGCACCGGCCGACCGGCGCGGGCAAGGACGTACAGCGCCGTCAGGCCCGTCAGCGGGAGCAGCAGCGGCGCGAGGACGATGATGAGCGCGAGATCCACGAGCCGCTTCAGGCGCCGCCGGTGCTGCGGCATCGCGTGCGCGCCGACGAGCAGGAACGGGAGACCACCGACCTCACGGAGCCGCTGCAGGCCGTACAACGTGTCGGCGGCCGAGACCCGCAGCAGCAACGTGTGGCCGGCGTGCTCCAGGGCCGGCAGCACCGACTCCTGCACCAGCGGCAGGTCGTCGGAGGACAGCAGCAGGACGTCGGTGGCCTCGCGGCGGGTCGCGGCGGCCGCCGCCTCCTCGGGGGCGGGCCCGCCCCCGACGAC
>JBFKQZ010000126.1:0-8900 GCA_041627475.1 Nitriliruptoraceae bacterium
CGAGGCCGAAGCCGCGGGCCAGCAGCGTCAGCACGATCGTGGTCACCAGCGTCCAGCTGCTCACGGCGCCGGCGACGTCGGCCGTGGTCGCGAGCGCACGGCCGAGTGGGCCGACGTAGTGGCCGGCCACGTTCCAGCCGGCCGCGCCGTCGTGGGTCCCGTCGACCTCGCCCAGCGGTCCGGTCTCGTCACCGACGAGCTGGACCGGTCCCGCCGGCCAGGCGTCGATGTCCTGGCGCAGCAGCGTCCCCGTCAGTCGTTCCCCGAGCGCGTCGACGGCGACGATGCGCCGGCGGACCGTGTCCAGTGTCGAGCGCCCGACCGACTGCGCGACGAGGTCCTCGATCGGCACGCGTCGCGCGACGGCGTCCACGTCGATCCGTGCGACGATCGCGTCGACGTCGAGTCGCTCCACGACCCGGTCGAGGTCGATCCGTGCCAGCAGGGCGTCCAGGTCCATCCGTGCGAGGAGCGCGTCGACATCGATGCGGGCAACGAGCTCGTCGACGTCGATGTTGCGGGCGATCTCGTTGGCGTCGATGTTGCGCAGCACCGCGGTCGCGATCTCGCCGGCCAGGCGCTCGCCCGGCAGTCGTCGGTCCACCACTCGTCTCCCTCGTCCGCGGCGACCGCGACCGTAGGCCGGTCGCGCGGCGCCGATAGCGTCGGGGGCATGACCGGTCAGCTCCCGCTCGACGACGACCCGACGCCGCGACGCGCGTCGCGGCCCGGCGCGCACGCGCCCCTGGCCGCCCGGATGCGCCCGCAGACCGTCGAGGAGGTCGTCGGCCAGGCGACGGTCCTGGGGGAGGGCACGCCGCTGCGGACCGCCCTGGAGCAGGGAACCCTCACGACCTCGCTGCTGCTGTGGGGGCCCCCGGGCACGGGGAAGACCTCGATCGCCAACGTCGTCGCCAACGCGCTCGACGCACACCGCATCGACATGTCCGCGGTCACGGCCGGCGTGAAGGACGTCCGCCGGGTGATCGAGGAGGGGCAGTCGCGCCTCGAGATCGCCGGCCGGCGGACGCTGCTGTTCCTCGACGAGATCCACCGGTTCACCAAGGCCCAGCAGGACGCGTTGCTGCCCGGGGTCGAGGCCGGCTGGGTCGTGCTCGTCGGCGCGACGACGGAGAACCCCTTCTTCGAGCTCAACGACGCGCTGCTGTCGCGCTGCCGGCTGGTGCGGCTGGAGGCGCTCACCGACGAGGACCTGCACGCGCTGCTGGACCGCGCGCTCACGGCCCCGCACGGCCTCGACGGTGCGATCGAGCTCACCGACGAGGCCCGTGACCACCTCGTCCACCTCGCAGCGGGCGACGCCCGGATGCTCCTGACGACGCTCGAGGTGGCTGCCGCCGCGCACGACGGTGCCGGGGCGATGGACGTCGAGCAGGTCGCCGTCGCGCAGCGCCGCTACCGCTACGACCGGGCGGGCGACCAGCACTACGACATCGTCAGCGCCTTCATCAAGTCGATGCGGGGGAGCGACCCCGACGCCACGCTCTACTGGCTGTTCCGGATGCTCGAGGGGGGCGAGGACCCGCGCTTCATCGCGCGGCGCATGGTCATCTTCGCCAGCGAGGACGTCGGGCTCGCCGACCGGCTGGCGCTGCCGACGGCCGTGGCCGCCTTCGACGCGCTCGACAAGGTCGGTCTCCCGGAGGCCGAGTTCGCCCTCGCACACGCCGCGGTCGCCCTCGCCACCGCGCCGAAGTCGAACAGCGTCACCACCGCGATCGGGCGTGCGAAGGACGCGGTGCGGCGGCACGGGGACGCCCCGGTACCGGCCCACCTGCGTGACGCGCACCACAAGAACGCCGCGGCCATCGGCAGCGGGGTGGGTTACGAGTACCCGCACGACCACCCGGACGGCTTCACCGGGCAGCAGCACCTCCCCGACGAGCTGCGGCACCTGCGCCTGTTCGAGCCCGGCACGCGCGGCCACGAGGCGGGCCTCGCCGCCCGCCTGCACGACTGGTGGCCACGTCGCCACCCGGCGCCGCCGTCCTGACGGCGGCGCAGCCCACGATGACTACGCTCGGGCGTCCCTGCGCCCCTGCACCCCCGACCAGACGCCGAGGTACGACGTGACCGCCACCGACTGGGCACTCGTGGTCGCCGCCGGCTTCTGGGGTGTGCTCGTGATCGCGCTCGTCGTCGCCCTGTTCCGGGTGCTCGGGCTGCTGGACCGCGCGACCCGTCTGGTCGACGAGGCCACGGACCAGACCGTCGACCTGCTCGCGAGCGCCAACGAGACGGTGACCGGCGTCAACGTCGAGCTGGCTCGCGTCGACACGATCATCGCGGGCGTCCAGTCGATCACGCACACGACCGACCAGCTCGTCGGGGTCGTCCACGCGACGGTCTCCAACCCGCTGATCAAGGCCGCCGCCTACGCCGTGGGCGCCAGCCGGACCGTGAAGCAGCTCCGGGGCGAGGAGTGATCCGTCGCCTGTTCTGGATGGTGCTCGGCGTCGTGCTGGGCATCGCCGCGCTGCGCAAGGTCGAGCAGCTCACCGAGGCGACCCGGCCGGGCACCGTGGCCTCCCGCACGGGGCGCCGCGTCGGCGGGACCCAGGCACGCTGGTCGGGTGCGGTCGCCGCAGGCCGCGACGCCGCCCGCGCCCGTGAGGCAGAGCTGCGGACCCGCTACGGCGTCCCGAGCCTGCTCGACCTGGCCGCCATGGACGACGGCGCCGGCCCCAGCGGCACCAATCCTCCCACTTCGAACTGAACGAGGTCCCGACGTGGACACCAACCAGATCCGCGAGACGTTCCTCTCCTTCTACGAGGAGAAGGGGCACCGTCGCATCGACTCGGCCCCGCTGATCCCCAACGACCCGACGCTGCTGCTGAACGTCGCGGGGATGGTGCCGTTCAAGCCGTTCTTCCTCGGTGACGCCGAGCCGCCCGCGCCCCGCGTGACGAGCTTCCAGAAGTGCGTGCGGACCAACGACATCGAGAACGTGGGTCGCACGACGCGCCACCTGACGTTCTTCGAGATGCTCGGCAACTTCAGCTTCGGCGACTACTTCAAGCGCGACGCGATCCGCTGGGCGTGGGAGCTGTCGACCGACGTCTACGGGCTGGACCCCGAGAAGCTCTGGGTGACCGTCTACGAGGACGACGACGAGGCCGAGCAGCTGTGGCTCGAGGAGACCGACGTCCCCGCCGAGCGCATCCAGCGCCTGGGGGTCGAGGACAACTACTGGTGGACCCACAACGCCGGTCCCGGCGGGCCCTGCAGCGAGATCTACTACGACCGCGGTCCGGCGTGGGGCGAGGAGGGTGGCCCCGCCGTCAACGACGAGCGCTACCTCGAGTTCTACAACCTCGTCTTCATGCAGTACGAGCTCGACGACGACTTCAACGAGCTCGGCCCGCTCCCCAAGCAGAACGTGGACACCGGCCTCGGGCTGGAGCGCCTCGCCGTGATCCTGCAGGACGTCGAGGACGTCTTCCACACCGACGTCTTCGCCGCACTCCTGGCACGCGCCGGCGAGCTGACCGGGACGACCTACGGCGAGGACGAGGACGCCGACCTCTCGCTGCGGATCATCGCCGAGCACGCCCGCACCTCCACCTTCCTGATCGCTGACGGCGTCCTCCCGGCCAAGGAGGGGCGCGGTTACGTCCTGCGGCGCCTCCTGCGTCGGGTCGTTCGCCACGCCCGCCTGCTGGGGACCGACGCCGCGGTCATGCCGGGCATGGTCGACGCCGTCATCGAGGCGATGAAGGGTGGCTACCCCGACCTCGAGAAGCAGCGTGAGCTGGTCGAGCGCGTCGCCACGGCCGAGGAGGCCGACTTCTCGCGCGTCATCGCCAGCGGCCTCGCCAAGGCCGAGGAGGTCATCGAGGGGTCCGACGACACGTTCTCCGGCGACGTGGCCTTCGAGCTGCACGACACCTTCGGGTTCCCGGTCGACCTCACCGCCGAGATCGCCGAGGACGCCGGGCTGACGCTCGACCGCGACCGCTTCGACGAGCTCATGGAGGAGCAGCGCCAGCGTGCGCGTGCCGCGGCGAAGAAGGGCGACGGCGGCGTGCCCGACGACGTCTACCGCGCGGCCGCCGAGGCCGTCGGCGCGACCGACTTCCTCGGCTACGAGCAGCTGGAGGCGGAGGCCACGCTCGGTGCGCTGCTTGCGCCCGGCGGACTGCTCGAGGGCGCCAGCGAGGGCGACACGCTGGAGGTCGTCGTCGGACGCACCCCGTTCTACGCCGAGGGCGGCGGCCAGGTCGGCGACCACGGGGTCATCGAGACCGAGACCGGCCGCCTGCGCGTGGTCGACACGCAGCCCGCGATCGAGGGTGTCCAGACGCACCGCGTCGTGGTCGAGGCCGGCGAGGTCCGGCCGGGCCAGCAGGCGATGCTGTCGGTCGACACCGACTATCGCACTGCCACGGCGCGCAGCCACTCGGCGACGCACATCCTCCACGCCACCATGAAGGAGGTGCTGGGGGACCACGCGCAGCAGGCCGGCTCGCTGGTGCAGCCCGGGCGCCTGCGCTTCGACTTCCCGCACTTCGAGTCGGTCACCAGCGACCAGCTCGCCGACATCGAGCGGACGATCAACCGTCGCGTGCTGCACAACCCGCACGTGACCACCGAGGTCATGCCGCTCGACGAGGCCAAGCAGGCCGGCGCTGTGGCGAACTTCGGCGACAAGTACGGCCAGGTCGTCCGCGTCGTCACGATCGGTGACTTCTCCAAGGAGCTGTGCGGCGGCACGCACGTCACCACCGGCGCCGGTGTCGGGCCGATCTACCTCGTCCGCGAGGAGTCGATCGGCTCCAACACCCGTCGCATCGAGGCCGTGACCGGCGTCGACGCGCACCGCTACGCCCGCAACGAGATGCAGGTCGCCGAGGAGGTGGCGCGTCTGCTCGGCGCGCCGACCGACGAGGCCGTGGGCCGCGTCCAGTCGCTCATGGAGCGCCTGCGTGGTGTGGAGAAGGAGCTCGAGAAGGTCCGCGCGCAGGCACTGGCCGGCGTCGCCCGCTCGCTCGCCGAGGACGCACAGCGCGTCGACGGCACCGCGGTCGTGACCGCCGAGGTCGACGTCGCCGACGGTGACGAGCTGCGCCAGGTCGCGCTGGAGGTCCGTGGGATCCTGTCCGAGCGCGCAGTCGTCGTGCTCGGAGCCACCACCAGCGACGGCAAGGCGATCCTGATCTGCGCCCTGACGTCGGACCTCGTCGAGGACGGCGTCGAGCCGCGCCCGATCCTCCACCCGGCGGCGCAGGTCGTCGGTGGTGGTGCGGGTGGTCGCGGCGACATGGTCCAGGCCGGCGGCAAGGACGGCTCGAAGCTCGACGAGGCCCTCGAGGTGGCTGCACGCCTGGCCCGCGAGGCCGTGTCGTGAGCACCGCTGTCGAGCGCAGCGAGCAAGGTGGTCACCCGTGAGCTTCGGTCCCGGTGACGACCTGCCGCTGCGCGGCAGGCTGCTCGCGGTGGATCCGGGGGACGTCCGGCTCGGTCTCGCAGCGAGCGACCCTGACCAGGTCGTCGCCTCGCCCGCCGAGGTGCTGGACGTCGACGACGCCGACGACCTCGACGGCATCGCTGCGGACGTCGCTGCCGCCGCTGAGGAGCGTGGCGCGGTCGGCATCGTCGTGGGGTGGCCGCGGGACATGAACGGTCGGGAGACGGCGCCCGCCTCCCGGGCACGCCGACTGTCGGACGCGATCCGAGACGCGACGGGCCTGCCGGTCGCGCTGTGGGACGAACGGCTCACCACGGTCGAGGCCGAGCGCGCCATGCTGGAGGGCGACGCGTCACGGGCGCGTCGGAAGGAACGGGTCGACAAGGTCGCCGCGAGCATCATCCTGCGCGGCGTGCTCGAGGCCCACCGGCTGCGGCGCTGACGCGACGCAACTGGTTGGATCACCGCCCAAGGAGGCGCACCGCATGCAGCTCAGCACCGGGTCGAAGGCCTTCCTGGGCGTGCTCGCCCTGCTGATCGTCGGTGTGCTGGGGTTCCTCCAGTGGGCCAACGCCCAGCTCGAGCCCGAGGAGGGGCTGCCGACCGAGCCCGTCACGTTCGAGGTCGACCTCGGCGTCGGGCGCAGCGAGCTCGCCCAGCAGCTCGAGGACGCGGGGGTCATCCGCAACGCCACGAGCTTCGACCTCTACGCCCGCCAGGACGGCTTCTTCTCGACGCTGGAGGCGGGGACCTACCAGCTCGAGACCAACATGAGCGCCGACGAGGTCGTCGCCGTGTTCCGCGCTGGACCGGAGGGGCCCGACGAGGTGGACTTCCGCGTGGAGGAGGGCCTGTCGCAGGTCCTGACGCTCGAACGCATCGCCGAGCAGTTCGACGACATCGACGTGGCCGACCTCGAGGCGGTCCTCGCCGCGCGGCTCGACGCGGGCGAGAACGCCGAGGGGGTCCTGCGGATCCCGGCCGGCCTGCCTGACCCGTCCGGCCTCGGGCCCGAGGTGCGCTACCCGTTCGAGGGCCTGCTGTTCCCCGAGACCTACCGCGTGACGGCCGGGGCCGGGGCGCAGGAGGTCCTGCAGCGCACGATCGACCAGCTGGCGGGGGAGCTCGAGCTCGTCTCGCCGGAGGAGCGTGCGTTCCTCGAGGAGCGTGGGCTGACGCTCTACGACGCCATGACCATCGCGTCGTTGATCGAGCGCGAGACCCGCGTCGACAGCGAGCGCGAGCTCGTGGCGTCGGTCATCTACAACCGGCTCGATGCCGGGATGCCGCTGCAGATCGACGCGACCGTGCTCTACGCGCTGGGCCAGTGGAAGGAGCGGGTGCTCAACGCCGACACCGAGGTCGAGTCGCCCTACAACACCTACCAGGTGCAGGGGCTGCCGCCGACGCCGATCTCCGGCTTCGGGTCCGCCTCGCTCACGGCTGCGCTGAACCCGGCCGAGACCGACTTCGTCTACTACGTGCTCACGCCCGAGTGCGATGGCAGCCACGTGTTCGCGCAGACGCTCGACGGGCACAACGCGAACGTCGCCGAGTTCCGTGCGGCCGGGAACTGCCTCGGCGATGGCTGAGGCGACCTGGCCGGCAGCGACCACGCGTCCCGTGGTGCTGCTCGGCGACCCGGTCGCCCACTCGCTGTCGCCACGGCTGCACAACACCGCCTTCCACGAGCTCGGCCTCGACCTGGTCTACCTCGCCCTGCCGGTGCCGGGGGAGCGGTTCGCCGAGGTCGTGGCCGCGCTCGGCGCGACCGGCTGTGCCGGGGCGAACGTCACGGTGCCGCACAAGCTGCGCGCCCACGACGCCTGCGACGAGCTGACCGGTGCCGCTGCCGCGACAGGCGCCGTCAACACCCTGTGGTGGGTCGACGGGCGTCTGCACGGGGACAACACCGACGTCAGTGGGTTCCGGCGCGTGCTCGACGAGACGGGCGGGGAGGGGCCACTGGCCGTCCTCGGCACGGGTGGCGCTGCGCGGGCGGTCGTGGTCGCGGCCGGGGAGCGACCGGTGACGGTCGTGGGCCGTGACGCACGCGCTGCGGCGGTCGTCGCGGGCCTCGCGGCGGACGGCCGTGCGCTGCACCTCGACGACCCGACGCTCCCGGACGCGGTCGCGGCCGCCGGCACGCTGGTCAACGCGACGCCGCTCGGGATGCACGGCGAGGAGCTGCCGGAGGTGTTCGCGCCGACGCGAGCGGAACAGGCGGTGCACGACCTCGTGTACGTGACGGGGACGACCCCCTGGGTCGCGGCGGCGCAGGCGGTCGGTGCAACGGCGGTGGACGGTCGCGCCCTCCTCGCCGCACAGGCCGAGGACGCCTTCCACCGGTGGACCGGCCAGCAGCCGCCCCCGGGACGTTTCCGTGCGTTGCTGGAGGCCGGCTGAACGGTCGGACGTCACAGCGTTGCTGGAGTCGAGGACCTAGGGTGCCGATGAACATTCATCAAGAGCGCCAGCTCTGTCGACGACGACACGGAGGGTGTGTGACGGCGCAGCACGACCGACTCGCCGTCCGGCCACGGACGACGAGGAGCACACGATGAAGGCACTCGGCGCGGTGCTCGTCCGCGACGGGCTGATCTCGCCCGACCAGCTCGAGGAGGCCGAGCAGGTCCAGCGCGACGAGGGCAGGTCCCTCGGCCGCGTCCTCGTCGAGCGCGGCTACCTCGAGGAACGCGACCTCGTGCGTGCGCTGGCCGACCAGATCGGGATGTCCTTCGTCGACCTCAGCGAGATCGACATCGACCCGGTCGCCGCCTCGTCGGTCCCCGACAGCCTCTGCAAGCGCTACAGCTGCATCCCGCTCCACTACAAGGAGGACGGGACGCTCGTCGTCGCGATGAGCGACCCCGCCAACGTCTTCGCGCTCGACGACATCCGCTCGCTGACGAAGCGCGACGTCGTCGCGGTCGTGGCCACGCGCGACGACGTGCAGGACGCGATCAAGCGCTTCAGCCGCGTCGGTGACGAGATCGAGGAGATCGCCAGCGACCTCAGTGGCGACGAGGACATCTCGGACCTCACGAACCTCAAGGAGGTCACCGAGGAGGCGCCGATCGTCAAGTTCGTCAACCTCCTGATCACCCAGGCGGTCAACGACGGCGCGTCGGACATCCACATCGAGCCGGGCGAACGCGAGCTGCGCGTCCGCTACCGCATCGACGGCGTGCTCAAGGAGGTCATGCGCAGCCCCCGGTCGATCACCTCCGGCGTCATCAGCCGCCTCAAGATCATGGCCGAGGTCGACATCGCCGAGCGGCGCATCCCGCAGGACGGCCGCATCGCGCTGAACGTCGCCGGCAAGCCCATCGACCTGCGTTTCTCGACGTTGCCGACGGTGTACGGCGAGAAGGTCGTCATGCGCATCCTGGACAAGACGTCCGTGATGCTCGAGCTGAAGGACCTCGGCTTCACGCCCGAGAACGAGCAGCGCTTCGAGGAGTCCTACCG
>JBFKQZ010000127.1:0-8794 GCA_041627475.1 Nitriliruptoraceae bacterium
GGTCGATCAGCCCGTCCTCGACCAGGCGGTGCACGAGCACGGCGGTCATGGCCTTCGACCCTGAGTAGAGGCACAGCGGGGTCCGCGGCGTCATCGGGACCACCGGTTCCTCGTCCTCCAGCGCAAATCCGGTCGCGAGGCCGAGACCGCGCGACAGCAGGACCTCGCCCCGGCGACGCACCACCAACGAGATGCCCGGGTGGAAGCCGGTCCGGTACGCGTTGCGGACGCTCGACCAGATCGCGCGCACGGCACGGGGCGACACGTCGACCGACCGCGGGTCCACCTCGTCGGCGGCGTCGATCGTCGTGACCGTGCCGAGGTCGTCCGGCACGTCGACGCGCATCCCGCCGGCGACGGACGCCGAGAGGGCCCACGGGTTGGCCACCCGCCGGACGTCGTCGGGCACCACCGACAGCAGTGGGGAGGTGATGCGTTCCAGCACGGCCGGATCCCTCGTCGAGACGCGACGAAGGTACGTCCACCGCACGGATGGGCCCGGATTGCCGACGTCCGTCCCGGATTCACGGTCCGTCGTGGCACGTCACGCGTCACACTGGCAGCACGCGACAGCAGAGGTCCGTCCTCATGGTCCAGGTCCCAACCATCGGTGAGCTCGAGCGCACGTCGCTGGAGACCTACGAGCGGCTCGAGCAGGTGCTGGAGGGGGCGCGGCCGGCCGTGCGCGACGGTGTCCGCAAGCTGCTGGCCGAGCCCGGCTTCGAGCCGGTCGACGGCATGCCGAAGGAGCAGCACCGCGAGCGGATCCAGGCGCAGCTCCAGCGGGTCGCCGAGCAGGGCTTCCCGGCGCGGGGGTTCCCCGAGTCGGTCGGCGGTGAGGACGACGTCCAGGCGTTCGTCACGGCCTTCGAGATGCTGTCCTACGGCGACGTGTCGCTGCAGGTGAAGGTCGGTGTGCACTTCGGGCTGTTCGGCGGCGCCGTCCAGCAGCTGGGTACCGAGCGGCACCACGAGCGCTACCTGCCGCGGGTGATCGACGCGTCCATCGGTGGCTGTTTCGCGATGACCGAGACCGACCACGGCTCGGACGTCCAGAACATCCAGACCACCGCCACCTACGACCCCCGCAGCGAGGAGTTCGTCCTCGTGACGCCCGACCGCGGGGCGTGGAAGGACTACATCGGCAACGCCGCGGTGCACGGCACCCACGCGGTCGTCTTCGCCCAGCTCGTCACCCGTGGCGAGGGCCACGGCGTGCACGCCTTCGTGCTGCGCATCCGCGACGAGGACGGCAACGTCGTCGACGGCGTCACGGTCGAGGACGACGGCCACAAGATGGGCCTCAACGGCGTCGACAACGGCCGGATCGCGTTCGACGACGTCCGCATCCCGCGCGACGACCTGCTCGACCGGTTCGCGCAGGTCGCTCCCGACGGCACGTACTCGAGCCCGATCGACGACCAGAACAAGCGCTTCTTCACGATGCTCGGGACCCTCATCCAGGGGCGTGTCGCCGTGGCCGGTGGCGCGGTCGCCGCCTCCCGGCTGGCGTTGACGATCGCGATCAAGCACGCCGAGCGTCGCCGGCAGTTCAAGCCGTCCAAGGGCGAGCCCGAGGTCCGGCTGATGGACTACCTGTCCCACCAGCGCCGCCTGCTGCCGCTGCTCGCCCGGACCTACGCCTACACGTTCGCGCAGCAGCAGCTCGTCGACGAGCTGGACGAGGTCATGACCGCCGACGACCCCGAGGCGATCGAGGGGCGCCGTCGGCGGCTCGAGACCCGTGCTGCCGGGCACAAGGCCCTCACGACGTGGCACGCCACGAAGTCGATCCAGCAGGCCCGCGAGGCGTGCGGCGGCTTCGGCTACCTCAGCGAGAACCGGCTGGCCGCGCTGAAGGCGGACATGGACGTCTACACGACGTTCGAGGGCGACAACACCGTCCTGCTCCAGCTGGTCGCGAAGGGGCTGCTCACGGCCTACCGCGACGAGTTCGGCGACATGGACTGGATCGACACGGCCCGGTTCGTCGGTGACACCGTCGCCGAGGCCGTGGTCGAGTGGACGTCCGCCCGCACGATCGCCCAGCGGCTGCTGGACGCCCTGCCGGGCCGTGACGAGGAGGTCAGCCTGCTGGACCGCGGCTGGCAGCTGCGCATGTTCGCCGAGCGCGAGGCCCACCTGGTGAGGTCGGCCGCGATGCGGCTGCGCTCGCTGAGTGGTGAGAAGAAGCCGTTCGAGGCGTTCAACTGGGTGCAGGACCACGTGCTCACGGCCGCACACGCCCACGTCAGCTTCCAGACGCTCGAGGCGTTCGTCGCGGCGATCGAGGAGGTCGAGGACGAGGACGTCAAGGAGCTGCTCAACGCCGTCTGCGACCTCTACGCCCTGTCGGTCATCGAGGAGGAGCGCGCCTGGTTCATGGAGCACGGGTTCCTCACCGTCAACCGCTCCAAGGCGGTCGTCGGGACGATGAACGGGCTGCTGCGCGACCTGCGGCCGCACGCGGAGGGGCTGGTGGACGCGTTCGCCATCCCGGACGACCTGCTGCTGGCGCCCATCGCGCTGCGTCGCGAGGGCGAGCACTACGCCGACGCCCGTGACCGCGTCAGACGCCCGGTCGAGGAGGCCTGAGCACGCCGCCCCCGTGGCACGGTTCCCGACGACGGGAGGACCGACATGAGCGACACGACGCAGTGGTACTGGTGCCTGCAGCACCGCCGGCCCGAACGCGAGGGTGAGGCGTGCGCACAGGACAAGCGGCTCGGGCCCTACGAGTCCGAGGAGGCCGCACGCAACTGGAAGCAGCGCCACGAGCAGCGCGAGGAGCGCTGGGAGGAGCAGGAGGAGGCGTGGGAGTCCTGGGGCGCCGATGACGCCGCCGACGGCGAGGACGTCGGCGAGGGCGGCGACTGAGCACCACGCTCCGTGACCGCTGGCTGGCGACGGCGTCGCCGGGTGGGGTACCGTCCTGCGCAGTCCCGCCGCCGGGATCCCATTCGTCAACGGGTCACGACCGACCGCCGACGCACCCGGGACCGCGGGACGTGACTGGGGAGCCGGAGCGTGCCACGCCCGTGTGCGTGCGCTCCCGGTTCTGCCGCGACGCAACGCGGAGCACACGTGTCCTACGAACGATTCCGGGAGCTTGCCCGGCGCGACCTCGACGGCTGGGCCACCGAGGACGAGCTGGCCGAGCTCGCTGCCGACGAGCAGCTCTGGCAGGACGTGCTCGAGGCGCACCTGCGCCGTGCCGACAAGGCGCTCGGGCGGGTCCGCTCGAACGTCCACGGGCCCGAGCGACGCCTCGTGCTGGACGACTACGAGGCGGACCGGGACCGCATCGAGGCGAAGCTGGCGCAGCTGCGCGGTGAGGAGCCGGAGCCGCGCGTGCTCGACGAGCGCGTCCGGCACCCCCAGCTGCAGATGTCGTGGGGCGACGACGACGAGCTGCTCGTGTGGGCCAGCGCCCAGGACGCGGAGCACCTCGACCTCGACGGTGTCCGCGAGCTGCTCGAGCAGGCCGGCGCGCCGAAGCAGGGGTGGCGCGAGCGCGACCCGCTCCCGATCCCCGACGGCACGCACGCGCCGGTCCTGGCCACCGAGCTCTCCAGCGTGCTGGGCTGGCTCGTCTCGATGCAGACGACCGCCGGGCACAAGGGGGTGGGCACCTCCACGACGTGGATGGGCCTGGTGGCGGCGCTCGGAGTCCGGCTCGCGGCCCGTGGCCGTGTCGTCCCGCAGCTGGCCAGTGACCCGCAGCACAGCAAGGGTGGTCGCACCGACGCACGCGTCCACTGGGCCGCCGGCCTGGTCGACCGCACCCAGCTGCGCGAGCTGTCGCGCTCGATGCCCGGCGTCGTGACCGTCGCCCGGCAGCAGCGCGACCCGCTGCTCGTGACGATGTCCGTCCTGCACGCCACCGCGGACGCGATCTGCACCCAGGCGACGCGGATGGTCGAGGTGCCCGCCGCACCGAACCGCGCGAACTCCTCGAGCCAGCTCGCCGAGGTCGTGCTGGCCCACCTCGACGGCCGCCCGATCAACGGTCAGACCCGCGACGTGCAGGAGCTGCACAAGTCGCTGCGTCGCTGGGCCCGCACCGTCATGGGGGAGCAGCACGTCCGCATCGTCCTGGAGATGGAGGCCCCCGAGGACGCGCAGGGAGCGGCCGACCCGGCTGCTGCGTGGGAGCTGTCAGCGTTGGCGTCCATCGGCCGCGGCAACCTGCTGCCGGTCGAGGCGGCGATGTCGCAGGCCAACCAGACCCGCCGCCAGCGGATCCTCCGCGAGCTCGAACGGCTCGAGCGGACCTACCCGAAGATCAAGCGGGGCAAGGTCCGCGGCGAGGTCGCGCTGAACCAGAACGAGGCGTGGTCGCTGATGAGCGACGAGGGGCGCAAGCTCCTCGACCAGGGCTTCGACGTCCGCGTGCCCCTGCTGCAGAAGCGCAAGGCCCGCGTCGGCCTGCGCGTCACCGCGGTGGAGGAGCACCGCATCGAGGACGAGGGCGAGAAAAAGTCCGCCAACGACCTCCACAACGTGACCTGGTCGGTGATGCTCGACGACGTCGAGGTCGACGCCGACGAGATCCGCCGCCTCGCCCAGGAGTCGCGCCCGATGGTGCGCGGCAGGGGCCGCTGGATCGAGGTCGACCACGCCGACCTCGAGGCGGCCAAGGAGGCCCTGGCCGAGCGCGAGGCGCAGGATCGGATGACCGGCGCGGACATGCTCCGCTACGCCCTCGGTCTCGAGGAGGCGCCGTTCGGCACGGTCTCGATCGCCGGCGACTCGTGGGCCGCGAACCTGCTGCGGTCGGCCGAGGACGCGCCCGACGACCCACCGACGGAGCTGGACGGCTTCGAGGGCGAGCTGCGCACGTACCAGGCGCACGCCGCGGCGTGGCTGGACTTCCTCGACTCGGCCGGGCTCGGCGGGATCCTCGCGCTCGACATGGGGCTGGGCAAGACGCCGACCATGCTCGCGCACCTCATGGAGGTGCAGGACCGGGGCCCGGCGCTGGCGATCGTGCCGCCGGCCGTCCTCGGCAACTGGGCCCGTGAGGCGCACCGCTTCACGCCGGAGCTCGAGGTCGCCGTCCACCACGGGCAGAACCGCGTCCCGCTGGACGAGGTGCCGGTCCTCGCCGACAAGGTCGACCTGGTGCTGACCACCTACGGCACGGCGCTGCGCGACATCGACGGCCTCGAGAAGGTGCGTTGGGGCAGGGTCGTCCTCGACGAGGCACAGGTCATCAAGAACCACACCTCCGAGACCGCCCAGCAGCTGCGGCGGCTCGACGCCCACGGGCGGATCGCGCTGACCGGCACCCCGATCGAGAACGGGCTGGGTGACCTCTGGGCGCTGCTCGACTTCACCAACCCGGGGCTCGTGGGCGAGCGCAACGGCTTCATCTCGTCGCTGTCGGCGGACCGGTCCAAGGGCAGCGGTGGACCGGAGGAGGCGCTGCGCACGCTCAACGGCGTGCTCGTCTTCCGCCGCACGAAGGCCGAGCCGGCGATCGCGGCCGAGCTGCCGGACCGCATCGACGAGCTCGACCACTGCGTCATGACCAAGGAGCAGGTCGGGCTCTACCAGGCCGTCCTCGACGACCTCGTCGAGAAGCAGGCCTCCGACGCCGACGACCGGCAGGGCGCGGTGCTCGCGGCGATCACCAAGCTCAAGCAGATCTGCAACCACCCGGCTGCCTTCACCGGCGACGACGAGCCGCTCGACGGACGGTCCGGGAAGCTCGTGCGGCTCCACGAGATCCTCGACAACATCTTCGAGATCGGCGAGCGCGCGCTCATCTTCACCCACTTCGCCACGTGGGGGGAGCGGCTGTCGGACCACCTCACCGAGAAGTACGGCCGCACGGTCGACTGCTACCACGGTGGGCTGTCGCGCAAGCAGCGCGACGACATGGTCGAGCGCTTCCAGAAGCTCGACGAGCCCGGCGCGATGGTCCTGTCGCTCAAGGCGGGCGGCACCGGCCTCAACCTCACGGCCGCGAGCCACGTCATCCTCTACGACCGCTGGTGGAACCCGGCCGTGGAGGACCAGGCCCGCGACCGCGTGTGGCGCATCGGCCAGACGCGCACCGTCGTGGCCCACCGCCTGGTCTGCCCGGGGACCGTCGACGAACGCGTCGAGGAGGTCGTGCAGGGCAAGCGGCGCATCGCCGACATGGTGCTGCCCAAGTCGAGCTCGATCGGCGACCTCGACTCCGACCAGCTGCGGCAGGCGCTCGGCCTCAACGCCGACGAGCTGCTGACCGAGGAGGCCTGAGATGGCACGCAGGCGACGCCGCGGCAACAGCCGCAAGCGCAACAGCAGGAAGCGCTCCTCCCGTGGGGGGCGCGACAAGGGCCAGGCGTTCTGGGGGGACCACAAGCGCCTCCCGGACCCGATCACCGACGTCAAGGTCGCCGACGAGCCGGCCGCGGTCGTGCACTCGCTCGGGAACCCGCCCCTTCCGGGGCGCGAGGAGATCGCGAAGCACTACTTCACGGCCGTCTACGACAAGATCACGGCGGTCGCCGGTGCGGTGGCCGGTGCAGCCGGGATCGTCGAGGTAGAGGACCTGTTCGAGCGGGTGAGCGACGCCGACTGGGACTCCGACGACGAGCCGGACGACGAGGACGACGACGAGTAGCACCTCCCCGCGTGCGGTGAGCGTCTGCGGCGCGATCCGGAGGAAACATCCCGGCGGTCTGCTGCGAACGCCTGGGTATGAACACTTCCCGTCGTCCCTCGTCCACCTCGACCGCTGCAGCTGGCGGCGTCCTCGCAGCCGCTGCCGGGCTCGCCGTCGGTGAGGCCGTCGCCGCTCCGGTGCGCGACTGGCTGTCGCCGGTCGTCGCGATCGGTGACCGGGTCGTGGACGCCGTCCCGCAGCCCGTCAAGCAGTTCGCGATCGACGTGTTCGGCACCGCCGACAAGATCGCGCTGCTGGCTGGCATCGTCGCTTTCCTCGTCCTGTTCGCGGCCGGCATCGGCGTGCTCGCCCGGACGCGCCGGACGGCGGCGCTGGTGCTGACGGCCTCGTTCGGGGCGATCGGCGCCGCGGCGGCGATCGCCGACCCGTCGCTCGGTGTCGCCGCAGCCATCCCGAGCGTGGTCGCCGGCGTGGTCGCCGTGGCGGTCCTGTCGTGGTTGACGAGAGCGCCCGAGCCGACGCCCGACGGGACCCGACGGACAGTGCTCCGGGACCTCGGCCTGGTGGCCGTGGGTGCAGCCGTGGTCGGCGGTGGCGGGCGGCTGTTCGCGGGGTTCCGCTCGTCGCAGCTGGAGGCGGCCCGGGAGTCGACCGGGCTGCCCCGGCCCGTCGACCCGGTGACCATCCCGGCGGGACAGGACCTCGGCATCGACGGGCTGACCCCGTTCCAGACGCCGAACTCGGACTTCTACCGCATCGACACCCGGCTCGACACGCCGCAGCTGCAACGTGAGGGCTGGACCCTGCGTGTCACCGGGCTGGTCGACGAGGAGCTCGAGTTCACGCTCGACGAGCTCGAGGAGCGCTTCGAGGTCATCGAGCGCGCGATCACCCTGACGTGTGTCAGCAACGAGGTCGGTGGCAACCTGGCCGGCAACGCGGTCTGGCGTGGTGTCCGCGTCGCCGACGTCCTGGAGGCCGCCGGGGTCGACGCGTCGGCGACACAGGTCGTGGGCCGGGCCTTCGACGACTTCACGGTCGGCTACCCGGTCGAGGCTGCCTTCGACCGCGACGCGATGCTGGTCGTCGGCATGAACGGCGAGCCCCTGCCGGCTGCGCACGGCTTCCCGCTGCGGATGGTCGTGCCCGGCCTGTACGGCTACGTCTCGGCGACCAAGTGGCTCACCGAGCTCGAGCTGACCACCTTCGAGGCGTTCGACCAGTACTGGGTCGAGCGGGACTGGGAGCCACGGGCGCCCATCAAGACGTTCTCACGCATCGACACGCCCAGCAGTCTCCAACGGATCGAGGGCGGCACCGTCGCCGTCGCCGGCGTCGCCTGGGCACAGACCCGCGGCATCACGAGGGTCGAGGTGTCCATCGACGGGGGACCGTGGCAGGAGGCCGAGCTCGGGCCGGAGTTCAACGACGTGACGTGGCGGCAGTGGGTCTACCGCTGGGACACTGCAGGGCTCGAGACGGGCCGGCACGAGGTGCGCTGCCGCGCCACCGACGCCACCGGTGAGACCCAGACGGAGGAGCGTCAGCCCCCGTTCCCGGACGGCGCGACCGGCTGGCACTCGGTGGTCGTCCTCGTCTGAGCCACTTCGCAGCCGGCGCCGCCGCGGATGGCCCGGTTTCGCCGAGCGCACATTCTCCCCCTCCGGGCAGACCATGACAGGCAGTGCACACGAACTAGCCACCGAGTGCGCGTCTACGACAGCCGTCGTACGCACAGGGGCACGCACTCCACGACTTCCCCGCCCCTCCCACCCCGACTCCACCTGGAGCACCAAGCATGATGAACACGATCCGCAAGCGCGCAGCGCTGTTCGGGTCGGTCGCTGCCCTCTCGCTGGCTCTCGCCGCGTGCAGCACCGACGCCGACACCGCTGACGACACCGCGTCCGACACCGAGATGTCCGAGGACATGGACTCGGCGCTCACGCTCGACCCCGTCGGTGAGGCCTGCTCGGCCGTCCCCGCCGAGGGTGAGGGCTCGTCCGAGGGCATGGCCGACGACCCCGTCGCCACCGCCGCCTCGAACAACCCGCTCCTGTCCACGCTGGTCACCGCTGTCGGTGAGGCCGGCCTGGTCGACACCCTGAACGGTCTCGAGGGCGCCACCGTCTTCGCGCCGATCAACGACGCCTTCGGTGCCTTCACGGAGGAGGA
>JBFKQZ010000128.1:0-8699 GCA_041627475.1 Nitriliruptoraceae bacterium
CGCCGAGCAGGCCTTCATCGGACGTGAGGTCTTCCAGGTCATCGCCGGTCCTCTGGTGCTGCTGGTCTGGCTGTACCTGCTCGCGTTCGGCGTGATCCTCGGCGCCGAGCTCAACGCGGAGCTCGAGCGGATGTGGCCCTCGCCCGAACAGCAGCGCGCCCCGCGAGCAGAGCGCCTGCGTCGTCGCGTCCTCGAGTCGTCGGCCGGCAGCGCTGCGCGCGACCGGCTGGAGCAGACGATGCCCGGCCTCGTCGAGGGCGTCCGCAGCCGCCAGCGCCAGCAGCAGAACCAGGACGCGAACGACCGGTGACCTCGCACCACTGCGCAGGAGCGGAGGGTGAGGGATTCGAACCCCCGGTGGGTTGCCCCACGCTCGCTTTCAAGGCGAGTGCAATCGTCCGCTCTGCCAACCCTCCGTTGACGCGAAGCGTACGCATGCGGCACGTGGCCACCCACCCGCGTTAGCGTCGTGACCGTGGACACCTCGACGCCCCTCAGCTCGCTCCCGACCGCGGCACGCACGCGGTGGCGGGTGCAGGGCGCCCTGCTCGGCCTGCTCCTCGGGGTCGCCGTGTCGACGCCACCGACCGCGATCCTCGCCGTCCTGCTCGAACAGCGATGGGCCCTGCTCCTGCCGGTCGTCGCCGTGGCGCTACTCGTCACCCTCGGCGTCGTGTGGGCGAACCGCCGCTACCAGCGGTTCGGCTACGTGCTGACCGACGAGGTCGTGCGCGTGCGCGACGGGGTGGTGTTCCACTCGGACGCGATCGCACCGCTCTACCGGGTGCAGCACGTGGACATCAACCGCGGGCCGCTCCAGCTGTCGTTCGGCCTCGCCACGTTGACGATCCACACCGCCGCCCCGGCTGCGGACGTACGCCTCCCCGACCTGCACGCCGACGACGCCGAGCGCGTGCGCGACGACATCCTGGCGGCGTCCCGACGGGCGGCGGAGGAGCTCGGGGTGGCGGACGTCGATGCCGTCTGACCTGCCACCACCGATCGAGCCGCCGTCGCGGCCCGACCTGCCACCGCCCCCGATGCCGGAGCCGTGGCCGCCGCCACCCGGCCCCACGCCGCCGCTGGAGCAACCGGCGAGCGACCCGCCGCCACCGACCACCGGTGGACCACCTGCCGTTGGCGATGCGCCCCTGCGTCAGCCGCCGCGGAAGCTGCACCCGTTCTCGATCATCCGCGGCATCCAGCTGCGATCGCTGCTCGGTGCCATCCCTGCCCTGATCGTCTTCGGCGGCAACCCCGACGTGCCCGGCGTCGTGCTGCTGGGCTTCGTCGTCCTCTTCACCGTGCTCACCGGCGTGGTCCGCGTCCTGGCCTGGCAGCGCCACACCTACGAGTTCGCCGGCGGCCGCATCATCGAGAAGTCCGGGATCGTCTCGCGCAAGGAACGGGCGCTCGAGGTCGAGCGGATCCAGCAGGTCGACGTCGAGCGGACCATCCTCGACCGGCTCGTCGGGACCTGCGAGCTGCGCATGGAGACCGCAGCGGACAGCGGGGACAGCGAGCTCACGCTGCGCGTCGTCACCGAGGAGGAGGCCGACCGCCTCCGCAGCCTGCTCGCGCACCGCATCGGCGCCCACCACGTGCCAGCGTCGGTCGACGGCGCGACCGACGCCGACCGCGTGGCGACACCCGCACCCCCGGCCCCGGTCGCCGAGGAGCTCGTCAGCGTCCCGCTGTCGCACGTCGCCCTCGCCGCCGTCACCGGGCCCCGCCTGCTGACGATCCCCGCCGCCGCGGCGGTCATCTTCGGGGTCGTTGCCGAGAACGCCGCCCCCGACGAGATCGTCGACACGGCCGGCAGTGCCGTGGCCGGCCTGAGCGCCGCCGGCGCCGTCCTGCTCTTCCTCGCCCTGCTCGTCGGGTCGATCCTGCTCGCGGCGATCACCGGGATCATCCGCGACGGCGGTTTCACGATCACCCAGCGAGGGCAGGACCTCCAGGTCCGGCGCGGCCTGACGACGACCAGGTCCGCGACCGTCCCGATGCGCCGGGTCCAGCGCGTGACCGTCCGGCGGCGCTGGGTGCAGCAGGCGCTGGGGTACGCCAGCGTCACCGTGCACTCGGCCGGCGGCGGTGGCGGCGGTGAGGGCACCCAGCAGCTGGACCGCTCGCTCACCGTGCCCCTGCTGCCGGAGGGTGACGTCGACGCGCTCGTCCACCGACTGCTCGGGGTCGACGCGACGCCCGCGCTGCGCCCCCACCCCCCGGCCGCCCGGCGGCGGTCCGTCGTGCGTGGCCTGCTGGGGACGCTCGGGCTGGTCGTCCCCCTCGTCGGGCTCGCCATCGCGTTCCAGCGGCCGATCGCAGCCGTGGCAGCCGTGGTGCTGCTCGTGCTCGGCGCGATCGGTGGCCTGTTCTCCTACGACAAGCTCGGGTCCGGCGCCGACGACCACCTCGTCGCCGGCCGGACCGGGCTGTTCGGCACGACGACCGAGCTGTCACCGCTGCGCAAGACGCAGGGCACGTCGGTGCGCAGCTCGTTCTTCCAGCGCCGGCTCGGCCTCGCGTCACTGCAGGTGCACGTCGCCGGCCCGGCCGGCGGGATCACGCTCCAGGACCTCGGCCAGGTCACGGCCCAGCGCCTCGCGCCGACCCTGATCGACTGACGGCTCAGCCCGCGAACAGGACCTCGCGACCGAGGTAGGGCTGCAGCTTCTCAGGGACCGCGACCGACCCGTCCGCGCGCTGGTGCGTCTCGACCAGCGCGATGATCCCACGCTGGATCGCGATGGCGGTGCCGTTGCACGTGTGCGCGATGACGTTGCTGCCGCCGTCCACCCGGATGCGCGCGTTCAGGCGGCGGGCCTGGTAGTCGGTCGTGTTCGAGGTCGACGTCACCTCGCGGTAGGCCTGCTGCCCCGGCATCCACGCCTCGATGTCGAACTTGCGGGCCGCGCTCGCGCCGAGGTCCCCGATCGGGATGTCCACGACCTGGGCGTGGATGCCGAGCCCCGAGAAGACCTCCTCCTCGATGGCCAGCATCCGCTGGTGCTCGTCGTCGGACTGGTCCGGACCGCAGAAGCTGAACAGCTCGACCTTCTCGAACTGGTGGACGCGCAGGATCCCGCGGGTGTCCTTGCCCGCGGCGCCCGCCTCGCGGCGCAGGCACGGCGAGTAGCCGGCGTAGCGCAGCGGCAGGTCCTCGGGCTCGAGGATCTCGTCGGCGTGGTAGCTGGCCAGCGGGACCTCGGAGGTGCCGATGAGGTAGAGGTCGTCGCGGTCGTCGGTGCGGAACAGCTGCTGCTCGTCGCCGGGCAGGAAGCCGGTGCCGACCATGGCGTCGCGCCGGACCAGGATCGGCACCAGCATCGGCGTGAAGCCGTGCGCCATCGCGATGTCCAGCGCGTAGCGGACGAGCGCGAACTCCAGCAGCACCGCCTCGCCCTTGAGGTAGGCGAACCGCGCGCCCGACGTCCGGGCCGCCCGCTCGAGGTCCAGGGCGTCCGCTGCCTCGAGCAGGTCCACGTGGTCCTTCGGCTCGAAGTCGAACGTGGGCTTGTCGCCGAAGGTGCGCAGGACGACGGCGTCGTCCTCGCCGCCGTCGGGCGTCGCGTCCTGCGGCAGGTTCGGCACGGTCAGCAGCAGCTCGTCGAGCCGGTTCTGGACCGACTGCTGCTCCTCCTCGAGCGCCGTCGTGCGCTCCTTGAGGGTGCTGGCGTGCTCGATCATCGCCGGACGGTCCTCGGGCGCGGCCGCACCGATGGCCTTCGAGGCCGTCTTCTGCTCGGCCCGTGCGTCGTCGACGGCCTGGATCAGCTCGCGGCGGCGCTCGTCGAGCCGGACGAGCTCCTGCACGTCCTGCTCGCTCCACCCACGACGGCCGAGTCCCGCGACGACGCGCGGGAGGTCCTCACGCAGCAGCTGCAGGTCGATCACGACGGGTCTTTCGGGAGGTGGCAGGGACGACCGCGAGGCTACTGCCGCCCCTCAGGTCGCCGGTCCGCTGTGGATGCGGGGACCGGGCGGCTGGGCAGCGGCGATCTCGCCCTCGGCCTCGAGCAGCTCGCGCCAGCGGACCCCTGCGGCCTCCTCGCCGAGGACCCAGCCGGCCAGCGTGACGAACAGCCGGTGGTGGCCGAGCTCGCTCGCCATCAGCGAGCCGAAGAAGGGCGCGAGGTCGTGGTCGGTGGCGGCGAGGTGGGCGAAGCGTTCGCACGACCGGCACTCGATCAGGGCGCTGACCAGCAGCAGGTCGGCGACCTCGTCGCGGCCCTCCCCCTTGCGGACCAGGCCACGAAGGTCGGCGGCGTAGGGGTTCGAGAACGTCCGCGGCAGCTCGCCACCCCGGTCCCCGAGACGTGCCGAGACCGCGCCGAGGTGGCCGACCTCGTCACGGGCGACGGCGTTCAGCTTCGTCGTCCACTGGAGCGTGTCGACGTCGGTCGGGGCGCGACGCATCAGGTGCAGCGCGTTGCGCGCGGCCTCACGCTCGAGCTGGGCGTGGTCGGCCAGCAGTGCCAGCTCGTCCGCGAGGACGGCGTCGCCCCAGCCCTCCGGCGTCCACCACGTCAGCGGCAGGACCTCGCGGGCCTCGTCGATCGGTGTGGTGGGCACGGCGTCCTGTCCGGAGCGGTCGGCGGCGGCATCGGTGAGGTCGTCGTCGGAGGGTGCCGGATCGCTGCCTAGCCTGCCCAAGAGCCGAGCCTGAGGAAGACCCGTGCAGTTCCGATCACAGCGCTGGACGCCGGCACCGATGGTGGAGCCTGACGTCGCCTACGACCCCCGCGGCCTCCTCGACGCGGTGGATCGCATCGGCGTGCCCGGGCACGGTCCCGAGGACGTGCTCATCGACGGCGAGGGCGGCGTCGTCACCGGCCTGGAGGATGGTCGCGTCGTGCGCATCGACATCGAGACGGGCATCGCGAACGTCCTGGCCGACACTCGCGGGCGGCCGCTGGGGCTCGAGTGGTTGCCGGACGGGGACGTGCTCGTGTGCGACGCCGAGGTCGGTCTGCTGCGCGTGCCCCGTCACGGCGGCCGCGTCGAGGTGCTGGCCAGTCACGTCGACGGTGAGCGCCTGGTGCTGACCAACAACGCTGCGGTCGAGGACGACGGCACGATCTGGTTCACCGAGTCGACGCGGTGCAACCCGTTGGACGACTTCGTCGGCGACATGCTCGAGCACAACGGATCGGGACGGCTGCTGCGTCGAGACCCCGCCGGCACGGTCGAACAGGTCCTGAGCGGTCTCAGCTTCGCCAACGGCGTCGCGCTGGTCCGCGACGAGGCCGCCGGGATCGACGAGGTGTGGGTCGCCGAGACCGCGGCCTACGCGATCCATCGCGTGCAGAGGACAGGCGACCGAGCCGGCGAGCCCGGTTGGGTGACCGACAGCCTGCCGGGGTACCCCGACAACCTCAGCATCGGCGCCGACGGCACCATCTGGGCCCCACTGCCCAATCCGCGCAACCCCGTTGCCGACCGACTCAAGGCGATGCCGACACCGTTCCGCGAGGTCGTTCGACGCATCCCGGACGCGATCACTGACCGGCTCGTGGTGCCGTACGCGCGAGTGCTCGGCTTCGCCCCCGACGGCACGGTCCGCCACGACCTGCAGGGCACCGGCGAGAGGTGCCGCTTCGTCACCGGTGCGCGCGAGCACGACGGCCACCTCTACCTCGGCTCGGTCGACGAGTCGGTCACGAGCATCGTCAGGGTCGCCGTCCCCGGGGTCTGACGCTCACCCGCAAACCGGCGTCCGGGTCTCCGACACGCGACCTGTCTAGGGTCCGTCGTCCTGCCGGGGGGTCGAGCGGTTCTCCGGTCGCCCCCGACCAGGAGCCCCTCCTTGCGTTCCCGCCTCCCAGCGTCCGTCGCAGCCGTCAGCCTGCTGGCGACGCTCGTCGCCAGTCCCGCTGCCGCCACCACGCCGGTCGTGGCAGCCGCCCTCACCGACGACAGCGACAGCAACGTCATCTCGTTCGTCAACGAGGACGCTGACGCCAACGACACGAGCGGCGACGCCTTTGCCGTCGTCCGGCGACCCGACGACGACGCGACGACGCCCTGGGCCATCCTCGACGACTCGCTGACGATCTTCCCCGGCGACGAACAGGGCATCGTCGACGAGACCGACACGGCACCGTTCCTTGCCGCGGTCGACACGGACACCGACGCCACGGCGACGTGGGCGCTGGACGTGAGCGGCGTCACCGGCCCGCTGTTCGTCAACGTCGACCTGGCAGCGATGGGTGACTTCGAGGCCTCCGACGTGATGGAGGTTCGTGCGGCGGTGGACGGCGGCGATGCGATCATCGCAACCGCCACGATCGACGAGGCAGGCAGCCGCACCTACACGCTGGCCGATGGTGACTCGTTCGTCCTCAATGACCCAGCGAACGTCGGAAGCGAGCCGAGCGTCCCGCTCACCGCCGACTTCACGACGGTCTCGCTGCCAGTACCCGCAGGCGACACGCTCGCGGTGACCGTGGTGGCGAACCTGAACAGCGGCGGCGAGACGTTCGCCGCGCGCAACATCGTGGTGACCGCCGAGGCGCTGGGTCCGGTCGTCGCGACCGCGCCGCCGCCACCGCCGCCTGCCACGTGCACGACCGCCGACGAGGACCTCACGCTCATCAGCGAGGTGCAGGGCAGCAACCCTGACCCGGACGCGCGCTGGGACTCTCCGCTCGACAGGCAGGAGGTCACGATCCGTGGCGTCGTCACGCTCGCTGACGACGACCTGGACGGTTACTTCGTGCAGGAGGAGCCGGTCGACGACGACGGTGACCCGACCACCTCGGAGGGCCTGTTCGTCTTCGACCGTCGGGAACTCCCCGTCGAGGGACAGACCGTGGAGCTCACCGGCACCGTGACGGCGTTCTTCGGCCTGACCCAGCTGTCGTTCCCAGACACCGAGGTGTGTGCTACCGAGCTCGTCACGATCGCGCCGACCTCGCTCCAGCTCCCGCTCGACCGGCAGGGCCGCGAGAACCTCGAGGGGATGCTCGTCACCAACGGACAGGACCTGCAGGTGACGGGGCTGTTCACCGCCTACCGGTTCGGTGAGCTCGGCCTCGCGCTCGACGGGCCGCTCATCCAGCCCACCTCCGTGTTCGCACCCGGCGACGACGCTGCGGCGCTCGCGGACGACAACGCTGACCGCCTCCTGAAGGTCAACGACCGCAACGAGGCCTTCGGGCAGTGGAACCCGTACCCGTGGGAGCGCTTCGACGAGGGGCTCTCGGCCGGGGACACCTTCCCCGCCGGCCGCGTCGTCGGCGCGCTCGGCTACTCGTTCGGTGACTTCAAGATCGAGCCCGTCGACAACGAGGTCGGCGACCCGTCCGCTCGCATCTTCTTCCCCGAGTCCGACGACACCGACGTCCGGCAGCCGGCGCCCGCGCTGGCCGACGGCAACGACGTCGTCGCCTTCAACGTCCTGAACTACTTCAACGACTTCGACGGCCGTGGCGCGCGCAACGCCGACCAGTTCGCCGACCAGACGGCGAAGATCGTCGACGCCATCACCGCGATGGACGCCGCCGTCCTCGGGCTCGTCGAGCTCGAGAACGACTACGGCGACCACTACGACGACGACCCGGGCACTGTGCCGTCGGTGCAGACGCTCGTCGGCGCGCTGAACGACGCCACGGCGCCCGGCACCTACGACTGGGTCGTCCCGGACGAGGACATCCTCATCGACGGTGGTCTCGGTCCCGACGCGATCGCTCAGGGTCTGATCTACCAGCCCGCGAAGGCGGAGCCGGTCGGACCCGCCGCGACCTTCGACATCGACGCCCTGCTCTCCGGCGACAGCGACAACAACCGCTGGCCTCTCGCCCAGACCTTCAAGCTCGACGGCGAGTTCATCGAGGTCGTCGTCAACCACTTCAAGTCCAAGGGATCCCCGTGCACCGACACGGCCGGTCCGGGCTTCGCGTTCGGGGACGACGTCGGCAGCGACCTGACCGGCAACTGCAACCTCACCCGCGTGTACGCCGCCGAACGGCTCGTCGAGTGGGTGGCCGGCGGCGCGACGGGCTTCCCGACGAACGACACGCTGCTCGTCGGTGACTTCAACGCCTACGAGGAGGAGGCACCGATCGAGACGCTCGTCGAGGCCGGGTTCACCGATCTCGTCGAGGAACTCGGCAACGACGCGTTCACGTACAAGTTCGACGGCCGCTTCGGGCGGCTCGACTACGCGTTCGCGTCGCCGTCGCTGCTCCCGAAGGTCACCGACGCCGCCGTCTGGCAGGCCAACAGCCGTGAGCCGGTCGGGTTCCTCTACTACAACGACCCGATCGACCTGACGGCGTACGCGTCGTCGGACCACGACCCGGTGATCGTGTCGCTGGTCTCCGACGGCGTCAACGGCGCCGACGGCCGCGGGCAGGGCAAGGCACGCGGACGCCGCTGATCCTCACTGCACGACCGACCGGACCCCGCCCCCGTGGCGGGGTCCGTCCGTACGCGGTGGCGCGACAGACGCGGGACGGGGCACTGGACGGGCGGGCCACACCGAACTGTGCGCATGCGCGGACTTCCGGGAGTCCTGCCGGCCCATCCGACGAAAGCATGCGCGGACGCGCACTTCCGTCAGCACCAGCGCGAGCTCAGGCGTCGGCGATGCGGTCGCGCCACGACTGGACCCAGGCGGCCGCGTCGCGGAAGTCGTCGTCGTCGCTGTGGCCGAACTGCGGCCCGTCGTGCGGCGGTTCCCCGAGCCGTGGGTA
>JBFKQZ010000129.1:0-8683 GCA_041627475.1 Nitriliruptoraceae bacterium
GTGGCCGAGGGGCGCGCAGTCGATGCTGCTGCCACGGTCGTGGGCATCTTCTTCGGTGCGTTCACGGCCACGCGCTTCCTCGTCGCGCCACTGGCGGCTCGCTGGGCGCCGCACCGGCTCGTGCGCTGGTCGGTGGTGCTCGCCGGGGTCGCGTCGCTCGCGGCGGCCGTGCTGCCGGAGGTGGGCTGGGTCGTCGCCGGGGTCGGGATCGGACCGCTGTTCCCCACGACACTGGCCTGGATGGCGCGTGCGACGGGGGACGACCACGCCGCCACCCGGCTCTACCTCGGGGCGATGGTCGGCGGGCTGCTCGGTCCGGGTGCGCTCGGTCTCGTCGTCGGGGTCGTCGGGGCGGCCGCGATCCCCGTCGCGCTCGCCACGCTGTCGGTCGCCGCGTTCCTGCTGGCCAGGGCGCTGCCGGAGGTCCGCGAGGCGAGTTCGGTCACCATCGGCACCTGATGCGGACGGCCCCGGCCCCGTGGTCCGACGTGCCGCCCTCGGCGCGCCCGTCGGTACGCTCCGGTCCACCGGTGGATCGCGCCCGGGAACCCCTCCCGCGCAGGTGCTGCGACACCGACACACCGCGGAACCGCCCACGTCGAGGCCGTCCCGCCAAGGCTTTCTCACATGCAGTCCGTCACCCCGACCCCGCCCACACCGACCCCGACCGGCCAGCTCGTCCCCAGTGACGAGGACCGCCGTGTCCACCGCCTGGTGCCCGGGATCGCGCCGCCGTCCGTCTGGTCGGCCCTCGAGCCGTGGCTGACCGAGGTCAGCAAGCCCGCCCAGTACGTCGGTGGTGAGCACAACGCCGTGGCGAAGCCGTGGCGCGACACCGACACCCGGTGGGTCGTCAGCTACCCCGACACCTACGAGGTGGGGCAGCCCAACCAGGGCATCCAGATCCTCTACGAGGTGCTCAACGAGCGCGACACCACCCTCGCCGAGCGGGCGTTCAACCCGTGGATCGACCTCGAGGACGTCATGCGCCGTGAGGGGATCCCCGCGTTCACGCTCGAGTCGCACCGCCCCCTGTGGGCCTTCGACGTCCTCGGCGTGACGCTGCCGCACGAGCTCGGCCACACCAACCTGCTGAACCTGCTCGACCTCGGCGGGATCCCCGTGCGCGCCAAGGACCGCACCGCCGACCACCCGATCGTGCTCGTCGGCGGCCACGCGGCCTACAACCCCGAACCGCTGGCGCCGTTCATCGACGCCGCGGTCATGGGGGACGGCGAGGAGGTCACCCTCGAGGTCGACGACGCCGTCAAGCGCTGGAAGTCCCACGCGCAGGCAACGGGGGAGTGGCACCGCGAGGCGCTGCTGCACCTGCTCGCGAAGGTCGAGGGCGTCTACGTCCCGGCCCTGTACGAGACGACCTTCACCCGCGACGGCCGCCTGCGCCAGACGGTGCCGGTCGAGTCGGGCCTCGCCCGGCGTGTGCCGAAGCGCACGATCCAGGACCTCGAGGAGTGGCAGTACCCCAAGAAGCAGGTGGTGCCGCTGACCGAGGTCGTGCACGAGCGCTTCAGCGTCGAGATCTTCCGTGGCTGCACTCGCGGCTGCCGCTTCTGCCAGGCCGGGATGATCACCCGCCCGGTCCGTGAGCGGAAGCCCGAGACCGTGCGCCGCATGGTCGAGGAGGGGGTCCGCGACACCGGCTTCGAGGAGGTCGGGCTGCTCAGCCTCTCGTCGGCCGACCACAGCGGCATCTCCACGATCGCCCGCACGCTCGCCGACGACTTCGAGGGCACGGCCACCGGTCTGTCCCTGCCGTCGACCCGCGTCGACGCCTTCAACGTGACGCTCTCCAACGAGCTGGCCCGCAACGGCCGCCGCACCGGCCTCACGTTCGCGCCGGAGGCCGGCAGCGAGCGCATGCGCAAGGTGATCAACAAGATGGTGTCGGAGGAGGACATGCTCCGCACCGCCGAGACCGCCTTCGCCAACGGCTGGCGTCACGTGAAGCTGTACTTCATGGTCGGCCTGCCCACCGAGACCGACGAGGACGTCCTCGCCATCGCCGAGATGGGCGCCAAGGTCGGCGAGATCGCCCGCCGGCACCGCGGTCGCAACAAGGTGACCGTGTCCGTCGGCGGCTTCGTGCCCAAGCCCCACACGCCCTTCCAGTGGGTCGCCCAGGACACCCCCGCGGAGATCCACCGCAAGCTCCAGCTGATCCGCACGGCGCTGCGCGAGGAGCGTGGCGTGTCGCTGCGCACCAACGCGCCCGAGGAGGGCGTCATCGAGGGGCTGCTCGCCCGCGGGGGCCGCGACGTCGCGCCCGTGATCGAGGGCGCATGGCGCCGAGGCGCCCGCATGGACGGCTGGCACGAGATCGACACGCTCGACCTCTGGCACCAGGCCGCGGCCGAGCACGGCATCGACATCGAGGCCCACATCGGGCGCGAGCGCGACGAGGACGAGACCCTGCCGTGGGACCACCTCGACTCCGGCCTCGAGAAGTCGTGGCTGTGGGAGGACTGGCAGGACGCGCTGAACGACACCGAGCTCGACGACTGCCGTTGGAGTGCCTGCTACGACTGCGGCGTCTGCCCCGGCATGGACGTGTGGCACGACACCGGGTACTCGCACAACAACTGGGGCGGGGGCTCCATGGTCCCCGACGGGGCCACCGCGCTGCCGCTGACGGTCGTGGCCGACGACGACTCGCTGCCGACCGCACCGGAGCGCTATGCGTCGGGTGCGACCTCGTGAGCACGACCAACCACCAGCGACTGCGGATCCGCTACACCAAGCTCGGGCGGACCCGCTACCTCTCGGCGCGCGACCTGACGTCGGTGTGGGAGCGCTCGCTGCGGCGGGCGCAGCTGCCCATCGCCTACTCGCAGGGCTTCACCCCCCACGCGAAGGTGTCGTTCCCCGATGCCATGCCGGTCGGCCTCGCGTCCACCGGCGAGTACGCCGAGCTGAGCTTCGCGGCCCCGATCGACCCCGGTCCCGGCCTGGGCTCGCTGTCGGCGGCGCTGCCCGAGGGCATGACGATCACGACCTACCTCGAGGTCCCGGACGGCGCGCCGAAGCTGGCGAAGATGCTGCGCTGCACGCTCTGGGAGCTCGCGTGGCCGGCCGACGACCTCGCCGCCGCCGAGGACCTCGCCCGCCGCGGCCGCGCCGCCGTCGAGGCGCTCCTCGCGCGTGACCACCTCGAGATCACCAAGCACCGGCCGTCCGGCGACAAGGTCGTCGACGTCCGACCACCGATCATCCGGGCGGCGGTCACCGCCGCCCCGGCGCCCGCGTGGATCCACGCCGGGATGCCGACCACCGACTCCGCCCCGTCCGACCCGGGCGTGGCGACCGTTCTCCGCGTGCTGCTCCGCAACGGCGGGGCCACCGTCCGACCACCAGACCTCGTCACCGCGCTCGCGCAGGTGACGCCCGACGGCCTCGACCCGCTGCCCGACACCCGACACGCATGTCGGGTGGCCCAGGGCGCGGTCGTGGACGAGGGGTGCAGGGAGGCCCTGACCGGCCAGGTGGAACGACTCGTGCCCGACGCTGCTGTGGAGGCCGCCTGACCAGCGAGCCCACACCCATGACCGACAAGAACCAGGACGACGGCCAGCAGGCCGACAACAAGGACGACAACGGCGGCGGCCAGCGCCGTCGGCGTCGTCGCGGCCGCCGCGGTGGTGGCGGTGGCAACAACGGCAACAGCAACGGCAAGGGCGGCAAGGACAAGGGCGGCCAGGCCGAGCTCGAGAAGGCGATGGCCGCGGGCGGTACGCGCGCCGCGGCCCGCAAGAGCAGCAGCGGTGGCAGCCGCCGGGGCGGCGGTCGCCGCAACCAGCCCTCGATCCCCGAGGAGGTCCGCCGCGCCATGCTGAGCGGGCCGCCCAAGACGATGCTCGTCAGTCGCAAGGCCGGCCGGACGCAGATCGTCGTGATGGAGGAGCGCAACGCCGTCGAGCACTACATGCACGGCGAGGACGACGTCACCTACGTCGGCAACGTCTACATGGCGCGCGTGCAGAACGTGCTGCCCGGCATGGAGGCGGCCTTCCTGGACATCGGCAAGGGCCGCAACGGGGTGCTGTACGCCGGTGAGGTCAACTACGACGAGCTCGACGTCGAGGAGGGCAACGGGAAGCACACCCGCATCGAGGACGCCCTGTCCCCGGGCCAGACCGTGCTCGTGCAGGTGACCAAGGACCCGATGGGCTCCAAGGGCCCACGGCTCACGATGGACATCTCCCTGGCCGGTCGGTACTCGGTGCTCAGCCCGAACTCGACCGTGTTCGGCATCTCGCGCAAGCTGACCGACAAGGAGCGCGACCGGCTCCGCAAGGCCGTCAAGCAGGTCAAGCCCAAGCAGCACGGGGTCATCGTGCGCACCGCCGCGGCCGATGCCGACGACGAGGCCATCAAGGCCGACCTCGAGCGCCTGATCACCAAGTGGGAGGGCATCGAGGAGCGGGCCAAGGACGCCAAGGCGCTCACGCCCGTCTACGAGGAGCCGCCGCTGGTCGTCAAGGTCATCCGTGACAACTTCGGCGCCGAGTTCGACCGCCTGGTCGTCGACGACGAGGAGCTGCACGGCCAGGTCAAGGAGTACCTCTCGGAGGTCGCGCCCGACCTGCTCGAGAAGGTCCACCTGTGGAACCCGTCCAAGGACGGTGAGCAGGACCTGCTGGCCGCCTACGAGGTGACCGAGCAGCTGCGCAAGGCGACCGAGCGCAAGGTCTGGCTGCCGTCCGGTGGCTACCTCATCATCGAGACGACCGAGGCCATGAAGGTCATCGACGTCAACACGGGCAAGTTCACCGGCAAGAAGGGGTCGAACCTCGAGGACGTGGTCTTCAAGACCAACATCGAGGCCGCCAAGGAGATCGTGCGCCAGCTGCGGCTGCGCGACATGGGCGGGATCATCATCATCGACTTCATCGACATGCTGCTCAAGGCCAACCAGGAGGAGGTCATCCGGACGCTCGAGCGCGAGCTGCTCCGCGACCGGACCAAGACCCGCGTGAGCGACGTGAGCTCGCTCGGCCTGGTCCAGATGACCCGCAAGAACGTCAGCGCCGGCCTCGTCGAGTCCTTCTCGACCAAGTGCGACCACTGCCAGGGCCGCGGCTTCAACGTCGAGCTCGGGTAGTACCTCGAGAGCGTCGGTGGATCGCCCGCACTGCGCGGGAACCCACACGCGTTCGCGACAGAGGCGGGGCGGGGCGAGGAGCCCCGCCGACAGAACTCGTTCGACGCATGTCGTATGCTTGCCGACCTGTGTCGAACCCTCCCAGCTCCCTGCTCCGACGCGGCGCCCGTGTGGTGGCCGTGTCGTTGCGTGGTGCGCGCCTGCAGTTCGGGCTCGGCATCGGGGCGGCGCTGCTGTTCGCCACGATGACGGTCGTGAGCTCGGTCGTGATCGGCCGGGTCACCGACCGCGTCATCCAGCCGGCGCTCGAGGAGGGCCTCGACGTCGGCAACGCGCTCTGGCTGGGTGTGCTCGCGATCGTGGGCGTCGGGGTCCTCAAGGCGATCGGCGTGTTCGGCCGCCGCTTCGGCGCCTACACCGCGCAGTTCCACCTCCAGGCGACCTACCGCCGCCGGGTGACGCGCAAGTACCTCGAGCTGCCGATCGCCTGGCACCGTCGGCACACGACCGGCGAGCTGCTGAGCAACGCGAACGCCGACATCGAGGCCGCGTTCTTCCTCGCGGCGCCGCTGCCGATGTCGATCGCGGCCGCCGCGATGCTGGCCATCACCGCAGCGCTGCTGATCGTCAGCGACCCGCTGCTCGCGATCATCGGTTTCGTCGTCGGCCCGCTGCTCGCCGGGGTCAACAGCTACTTCTCCCGGCGCATGCGCCATGCCGCGACGCTCGCCCAGCAGTCGCGAGCCGACGTGTCGGCGCTCGCGCACGAGTCGTTCGACGCGGCGATCGTGGTCAAGACGATGGGGCGCGAGGCCGCCGAGTCCGAGCGTTTCCGCCGCCGCTCCGAGCAGCTGCGCGACCGCATGATCCGGTTCGCGACCGTCCGGGCGAAGTTCGACCCGCTGATGGAGGGGCTGCCGACCCTGGCGATCCTCGCCGTCCTCTGGGTCGGTGCGCGCCGCGTCGCCGTGGGGGCGCTCACGCCCGGTGACCTCGTGCAGTTCGCCTACCTCTTCCGCCTCGTCGCGATCCCGATCCGCGTGTTCGGCTGGCTGCTGGGCGAGCTGCCGCGGGCGATCGTCGGCTACGACCGCGTCGACCGGGTCCTGCAGGCCGAGGGCTCGACCGAGTACGGCGCGGTCACGCCGTCGGGGGAGGGCGGCCTGCCCGTCGCCACCGAGGGCCTCGCGTACCTGCACCCGACCGACGGGCACTCCGACGTCTCCGGCAGCGCCGACGACGAGCTCGCAGCGGCGTTGGGGCTCGAGGAGCGCCGTGAGACCGGCAAGGGCGGCGACGCCCCGGTGGCGCGCGAGGACGACACCCGCGGCGTGGAGGACGTCGACCTCGAGGTCGCTGCGGGCCAGACCGTCGCCATCGTCGGCCCCACCGGCAGCGGCAAGACGACGATCGCCTCGCTGCTCGTGCGGCTGCTCGACCCCCAGGCCGGTCGGGTCCTGCTGGGCGGCCACGAGGTGCAGGACCTCGAACGACACGCGCTGTCGGGCGGCACCTCGATCGTGTTCCAGGAGGCCTTCGTCTTCGACGACTCGGTCCGCGGCAACATCACGCTCGGCGGCGACTTCGGCGACGACGAGGTCCGGGAGGCGGCGCGCCTGGCCGGTGCCGAGGAGTTCATCGCGAAGCTCCCCGAGGGCTACGAGACCCAGGTCGGCGAGCGTGGTGCGACGCTGTCCGGCGGGCAGCGCCAGCGCATCGCGCTGGCCCGTGCACTGGTGCGGCGCCCGCGCCTGCTGGTCCTGGACGACGCGACCAGCGCCGTCGACCCCGCCGTCGAGGCCGAGATCCTCGGCAACCTTCGCTCCGCGGCCCTGCCGTCGACGGTCGTCATCGTCGCCTACCGCAACGGGTCGATCTCGCTCGCCGACGAGGTGCTGTTCGTCCAGCACGGCACCGTCGCCGCCCGCGGCACGCACCAGGAGCTGCGCGCCGGCGTGCCCGACTACGAGCACCTCGTCAGTGCCTACGAACGGGACCGGACGTGAGTGCCACCCCCGTCGTCGAGGACGAGCGCCAGGAGGTCGAGGCGCTCCGCACCGTCGTGCGCGGCCTGCGGCTGAACCCCGAGCTGCGTGACGGCCTGCTCGCCACCGTCCTGCTCGCGCTGCTGGCGACCGCCGGCCGCGTGGTCGTGCCCGTCGTGATCCAGCAGGTCATCGACCGTGGCCTGGTCGACACCGGCGTCGACCTCGACGCCGTCACCCGCTTCGTGGCCTACGGCGTCGTCGCCGCGGCCGTCACGGCGATCGCGTCGGCGATCATGAACCGACGGCTCGCCGAGGTCACCGAGACCGCGCTGAGCAACCTCCGCGTCCGCACCTTCCGCCACGTCCACGACCTCTCTGTCCTGCACCAGGCGGCGCAGCAGCGCGGCCAGCTGGTCTCCCGCGTCACCTCCGACATCGACGAGATCAGCCGCTTCATGTCGTGGGGCGGGCTCAACCTGCTGACCTCGTCGGGGCAGCTGCTCGTCGCGACCGCCGTGATGTTCGCCTACTCGTGGCGGCTCACGCTGGTCGTCCTGCTGACGTTCGTGCCCTTCGTGGTCGCGGCACGCTGGTTCCAGCGGCAGCTCACCACTGCCTACGCACTCGTCCGCGAACGGGTCGGCGCCCTGCTCGGCGTGGTGGCCGAGGCCGTCACCGGCGCGCCGGTCGTGCGTGCCTACGGCGTCGAGGAGCGCACCCAGGAGCGGCTCGACGAGCGGATCGAGGAGCATCGCGTGGCGGCCGTGCGGGCCGGGAAGCTCTCGTCCTCGTTCTCGGGCGTCGGTGAGGTGTTCGGGGCGATCGCGACCGCCGCCGTCGTGGCCGCCGGCGTGCTGTCGGGCGTCGACGGCAGCGTCACGGCCGGCACCGTGGTGGCCTTCCTCTTCCTCGTCTCGCTCTTCATCGACCCGGTCAACATCGCGATGGAGGTCGTGAACGAGGGACAGACCGCCGTCGCCGGCTGGGCGCGCGTGCTCGACGTGCTGGACACGCCGCCGGACGTCGCCGACCCGGGCGAGGACGGCGAGGACCTGCCGCCGGGCGGGCTCGACATCACGGTCCGGGACGTGTCGTTCCGCTACCCGCGCAAGGGCGAGTCGGCGCACGACGCGTCCGGCCCGTGGGTGCTGCACGACGTCGACGTGCACCTCGACGCGCACGCCAACGTCGCCGTGGTCGGTGAGACCGGCAGCGGCAAGACGACCTTCGTGAAGCTGCTGACCCGCCTGATGGACCCGACCGCGGGCACCGTCGAGCTGGCCGGGGTGCCCGTCGACCACGTCCGGTTCGCGTCACTGCGTCGTCGCGTCGTCATGGTCCCGCAGGAGGGCTCGCTGTTCGAGGGCACGATCGCCGAGAACGTCGCGATGGGGCTGGCCGAGGACGATGCCCATCCGGTCGAGGAGCAGCTCGAGACCGCGTTCACCGAGCTCGGCCTGGCCGACTGGCTCGAGGAGCTGCCGCGCGGGTGGGAGACCAACGTCGGCGAGGGCGGTCGCGCCCTGTCGGCGGGGGAGCGACAGCTGGTCGCGCTCGCCCGTGCCTACGTCGCCAA
>JBFKQZ010000130.1:0-8665 GCA_041627475.1 Nitriliruptoraceae bacterium
GAACACGACCCGGCCCTGGGCCATCGCCACGACGTGGTCGCCCTGCCGTGCCGCCTGCGCCTGGTCGTGCGTGATCCACACCAACGTCACACCGCGCTCCCGCAGCCGGTCACCGAGGGCCTCGACCTCGTCGCGGGCCTCCTCGTCGAGGGCGGAGGTCGGCTCGTCGAGCAGCAGGACCTCCGGGCCGGTCAGCAGCGCCCGCGCGATGCAGAGCCGCTGCGCCTCACCGCCCGAGAGCGCGTCCGCCTCGCGGTCGTGCAGGCCGCCGTCGAGCCCGACCGCCGACAGGACGTCGTGCTGCCGGTCGTGGTCGGCAGTGGGGTCGGCGACCAGGAGGTTGTCGCCGACGCTCCCCGGGAACGTGGTCGGACGCTGGAAGACCATCCCGACGCGCCGCCTGTGGGCGCGCGGGTCGAGGTCGTCCAGCGGAGCGCCCCGGAACCGCACGGTCCCGCTCGTCGGCACCTCGAGGCGGTTGCACAGTCGCAGCAGGGTGGACTTGCCGGCACCGGAGGGCCCGACCACGACCGTGGTCCGGTCGGCCGGGATCGCGAGGTCGACGCCCCGCAGGATCGTCGTGCCGTCGGGCGTGACGACCTCGACCCCCTCGAACGTGAAGAGGTCGGAGCCGGCGGTCACCGCTGGATCCGGAAGCGCACCCGGATGTGGGTGTGGAACTCGCTGATCTCGCCGTCCGCGACCGTGGCCGACGTCTCGAGCACGTCGAACCCCTCGACGTCGCGCAGGGTGCGCGCCGCCTCCTTGAGCGCCTTCTCCGCCGCGTCGCGCCACGACTGCGTGGACACGCCGACGAGGTCGATGGTCTTGATCACGGACATCGCGCTGCTCCGGTCGTCACGGTCGGCAGCCTAGGATGCCGGCGGGCCGACGGACGGGAACGCACGTGCCTTCGTACCGAGCGAGCGTCGACGTCACTGCCCCACCACAGGACGTGCAGCCCCTCGTCGCCGACGTGACACGGCACGCGGAGTGGGCCGACGACCCGCTGGAGGTGGAACCGCTCGGCGACGGCCGCTTCCGCACCAGTGCGGTCTCACGCGGCCGGACGATCGAGGCCGACGTGCACCTCGTCGACGCGACGCCCTCACAGGTGGTGCTCGAGGTCGAGGACGCGACGGGTCGGTGGCGCCACACGTTCACCATCGCCCCGACCGCCACCGGCAGCCGCGTCGGTCGGGAGATCAGCGGCGACCTGTCACCGGCACAGGCGCTGCTCTACTGGCTCGTGCTCCTGCCGATCAAGAAACCGAGCAACCAGCGGTCGCTCGAACGGCTCGCCCGCATCGCCGAGGGCCAGTGACCCGATCGTGAGCGGGGACCGCCCCGTCACGCGGGCCCGGCGCGCGAGCAGCGGGCACGAGCAGGACGCCCCGTCGGGCCCGTGGCTATCGTCCTCTGACGGCTGTCGACCGCCTGACCACGAGGACCAACGTGCCCATCGCAACGCCTGACCAGTACGACGAGATGCTGACCCGCGCCAAGGAGCAGGGGTTCGCCTATCCGGCGATCAACGTGACCTCGTCGCAGACGCTGAACGCGGCCATCAAGGGCTTCGCGGACGCGGGCTCCGACGGCATCATCCAGGTCTCGACCGGCGGCGCCGCCTACTTCGCCGGCGGCTGGTCCAAGGACATGGTGGTCGGTGCGACCGCGATGGCCGAGATGGCCCACGTCGTGGCCGAGCAGGTCGACGTCACGCTCGCGCTGCACACCGACCACTGCCCCGAGGACAAGCTCGACGGCTTCATGCGGCCGCTGATCGAGATCTCGCGCGAGCGTGTCCGCAACGGGCAGCTGCCGCTGTTCCAGTCACACATGTGGGACGGCTCGGCGGTCGAGCTCGGTCGCAACCTCGAGATCGCCCAGGAGCTGCTGGCCAAGTGCAACGAGGCCAACATCGTCATGGAGCTCGAGGTCGGCGTCGTCGGCGGCGAGGAGGACGGCGTCGACAACGAGATCAACGACAAGCTCTACACCACCGACGAGGACTTCCTGGCGACCCTCGAGGCACTGGGCAGCGGCGAGAACGGCCGCTACATCCTCGCCGCGACGTTCGGCAACGTGCACGGCGTCTACAAGCCCGGCAACGTCAAGCTGCGCCCGGAGATCCTGCGCAGCGGCCAGACCGCGGCGGCGAACGAGCTGGGCCTGGACGACCCGGAGAACGCCAAGCCGTTCGACCTCGTCTTCCACGGCGGCTCGGGCTCGACGCCCGAGGAGATCGCCGAGGCCGTCAGCTACGGCGTGATCAAGATGAACGTCGACACCGACACCCAGTACGCGTTCAGCCGGCCGGTCGCGGGCCACATGTTCGAGAACTACGACGGCGTGCTGAAGGTCGACGGCGAGGTCGGCAACAAGAAGACCTACGACCCGCGCACCTGGGGTCGCAAGGGCGAGGAGAGCATGGCCGCCCGCATCGTGAAGGCGTGCGAGGACCTCGGTTCGATGGGCACGTCGCTGAGCGCATGAACCCCCCGACAGCCGGACGCCCTCCGCAGTCGACTGCGGCGGGCGTCCCGCTCCCGGCTGGATGTCACTTCACGCCGGATGCGGCGTGCGACGACAGGGGGACGATCGTCGCACGCCGCACCACGGCGCGCGAGCGACGGTTCACACCGGACCCGGCGTGAACGGGCCGGGGCAGGTCACATGCCGGGGATGAGTGCGCGGATCGCGCCGATCACGCCGGAGGCCAGCGACCGAATCGCGTTCATGATGCTGTGGAGGATGCCCATCGGGATGCTCCCTGCTCGGCTCGTCGGATGGTGCACGCAGGGACGTGCCACGAGCCGTCGCACCGCACTCGTGGCTCCGCCGACCGGCGGTCGCTCGCGAGTCAGGTCCGGCGGATGCGGATCGGGCCCTTGGCGGTGCTCGGGTCGACGACCTGGCCCCGCTGGGTGATCTCGACCTCGCCGGCCGCAACGAGCCGTCGGGCCGCGCGGCGGGCCGGCTCCATCAGGTCGCGCCAGCCCTCGTCGTCACCGTCGTGCACCAGTCGTGCGGCGTCCGACGGGCAGATCGTCCGCCCACGGCCGCGACGGTCGAGCAGGGCGAGGATCGCCCGCTCGAGCGACTCGTCGACGGGCCGCACCCTGCGCCGACGACAGGCGTCGGAGCAGTACTTCACCTGCTCCCAGTCGTCGGCCCACTTCGCCCGCCACTCGATCCGTCGGCCACACGAGACGCAGGTCTTCTCGTCGCGCTGCCGGTCGCGCTGGCGCCCCACCTCAGAACGGGTCGAGGAAGGACTGGATCGACAGCCCCACGACCGTCGCGACTGCCGCGGCCACGGCGGCGGCGAAACCGGCGCGCCGCCCCTTGAGGTGGGCGACGAGTCCGCAGCCCATGCCCAGCGGCCCCAGCACGAACGAGAGTCCGGTCGGCAGGAACGCGGCGGCGGCGAGCACCCACGCGACCACGGTCAGGACCAGGGATCCACGCGGCGACACGTCGGGGGCGTCGTCGAGCGGGTCGACGTGCAGGTCCTCCACCGTGCGCTCCGATCGTCGGTCGGGGCAGCGTAGGCCGCACCGCACCGTCCACAGGGCCGGGGAGGTCGTGCCACGAGATGGGTCGTGGATGGTCTACGGTCGCCAAGGTGCACGGAGCACCCGTTCGGAGGGACCAGTCGTGGACGAGGACATCGAGTGGCTCAGCACCGCTGACGCAGCCAACCGGCTCGGCATCAACACGCGGACGCTCTACCGGCTGATCGACGACGGCCAGATCCCGGCCTACAAGTTCGGGCGCGTGATCCGTGTCCAGGGCAAGGACGTCGAGGCGTTCATCGAGGGCGCCCGCGTCAAGCCGGGCAGCCTCGAGCACCTCTACACGACGTGAGCCCAGCGGACGACGCGCTCGCCGAGGTCCGCCGGCCGTACCACCGCGACGCCCTGCTGCGCAGCACCCTGGGTGCGGGCGAACGCGAGGACCCGTTGGCCGCGGTCCGACGCTGGGTGGTGGAGGCGGTCAACGCGTCGACGGAGGTGGAACCGACCGCGATGACGGTCGCCACCGTCGCCACGAGGCCGGACGGCCCGCACCCGGACGCGCGTGTCGTGCTGTGCAAGGGGATCGACACCGGGCTGGTGTTCTACACCTCGCGGTCCTCCGCGAAGGGCGACCAGCTCGCCACGACGCCACGTGCCGCAGCCGTGTTCCTGTGGACCACGCTCGAGCGGCAGGTCCGCGTCCGCGGTCGCGTCGAGCAGGTCGACGACGCGACGAGTGACGCCTACTTCGCCTCCCGGCCACGGGGCAGCCGCATCGGCGCGTGGACCTCCCAGCAGAGCCAGCCGATCGACGACCGCGACGCGCTGGAGGCACGGGCGGCGGACGTGGCCTCGCGCTTCGACGACGACGCCGAGGTCCCCCGGCCGCCGGACTGGGGCGGGTACCGCCTCGTGCCGGACGAGGTCGAGCTGTGGCAGGGCCGCCCGAACCGTCTCCACGACCGGCTGCGATGGCGGCGCGACGGCGCCGGCTGGTTGCTGGAACGCCTGCAGCCGTGACACGCGAACGCCCCGGTGCTGGCACCGGGGCGTCGTTGGCGGAGGGAGGGGGATTCGAACCCCCGAGGGGTTGCCCCCTACTCGATTTCGAATCGAGCGCACTCGGCCGGACTATGCGATCCCTCCATGCGGACGCGGGGCGTCCGCCGGCGGCTGCGGAGGGTACGGGCGCAGGTCGACCTGCGGCAACCGACGCTCAGCGGCGCGCGCGGAAGAAGTCGCGCAGCAGGTCACCGCACTCCTGCGCACGCACGTCACGGACGACGTCGCAGCGGTGGTTGAGCCGGTCGTCGTCGAGCGCGTCGTAGAGCGACCCGGCGGCGCCTGCCTTCGGGTCCGTCGCCCCGTAGACCACGGTCGGCACCCGGGCGAGGACGATCGCGCCGGCACACATCGTGCACGGCTCGAGGGTCACGACGAGCGTGCAGTCCTCCAGCCGCCAGCTGCCGAGGGCCGCGGCGGCCTCCCGGATGGCCAGCACCTCGGCGTGGGCCGTCGGGTCCTGGTCCACCTCGCGCCGGTTGTGCCCACGCCCGACCACCCGTCCGTGGTGGACGACGACGGCACCGACGGGCACGTCGTCGTGGTCGAGGGCGGCGCGGGCCTCGTCGAGCGCGAGACCCATCAGGTCGTGGTGGTCCATGCGACCCACGCTATCCACGCACCGGGGCGCGCCGACCGGGGCGCTGTCACGGGCCCCGGTTACGGTCCTGCACGATGACCCCGTCCACCGGCGCCTTCCCCGGCCCCGCGGCCCTCGGCCGGGGGGCGGTCGTGCTGCCCGACACCCCCGTCCCGGAGGTGTTCACCGGCACCCCGCGCTACGTGCTCGACGAGGACGCGCTGGCGCACCCGGGACCCCTGGCCCAGGCGCTGCACCACCACTGGGCCCGACGCGAGCCGTTCGTGCTGGTGCTCGCCGTCGACAACGCCGCGCTCCAGGCCCCCGAGACCACCGAACGCCCACCGTGGGAGCTCGGGGCCTGGTTCGGGTTCGAGCGCGAACGCCTCGCGCACCGGGTCTGGGCCAACAGCTGGGACCTGCGGTCCGGCACACCCACGTGGTGGCGGGGCGTGCTGGCGACCCGCCACACCCCGCTCGAGCCCGCTCCGGCCGGCGCGGACGGCGACGTCCTGCTGCCCGACGGCCGGCTCGCCTGGGTCGACGGCGGTCCCCGCGGACCGGTGCCGGGCATCGACGCACCGCTGGTCCACCGCGAGTCGGTCGAGCTGCTGCATCGCCGTGGCAGCGCGCCCGGTGGCAGCGGTCCCGTCCGCGACGAGCTCGACCCCGAACAGGCGGCGGCGGTCGCCCACCCCAGCCCCATGGCCCGGGTGCTGGCACCCGCCGGCTCCGGCAAGACCCGCGTCCTCGTCGCCAGGCTGCGCCACCTGCTGGAGGTCCGCGGTGTCGAGCCCGAGCTGGTCACCGCGGTGGCGTACAACCGGCGCGCGGCCGAGGAGGTCACCGAGCGCGTCGCCGAACCGCGCCTGCACGTCCGGACCGTCCACGCGCTCGCCTACGCGATCTGCCGCGACGCTGGGATCACCCGGGTGCTGGACGAGCGTGGCGTCCGCAGCATCCTCGACGACCTCGTGAGCGTCGCCCGGATCCCCAACACCGACCCGTACCAGCCGTGGCTCGAGGCCCTCGCCGAGGTCCGCCTCGAGCTGCGCGACCCGGTGGCCGTGGAGGCAGCACGCGACGACGTGCCCGACTTCGCCGCCGTGTTCCCGCGGTACCGGGCAGAACTCGAACGTCGCGGTGCCGTCGACTTCGACGAACAGCTCACGCGCGCGATCGAGCTGCTGTGCACCGACCCCGAGCTGCGGCGCGCCTGGCAGGCCCGCTGCACCCATCTGCTCGTCGACGAGCTCCAGGACGTGACGCCCGCGTTCGTCCTGCTGCTGCGCCTCCTGGCCTGGCCGGACCTGCAGGTCATGGGCGTGGGCGACGACGACCAGGTGATCTACGGCCACGCCGGGGCCGACCCGGCGTTCCTGCTCGGCTACGACCTGCTCGTCCCGGGCGCGGCCGACCTGCGGCTCGCCACCAACTACCGCTGCCCACCGGACGTCGTCACCGCGGCCGACACGCTGCTCGGGCACAACCGTCGCCGCGCCGCCAAGCAGATCCACGCCGCCCCCGGCCGTGACGACCACGGGCTGGACGTGCGCCGGGTGCCGGCCACCGAGATCGCCGACGTCGTCCGCGAGGTCGTCGCGGCACGGCTCGACGACGGCGCCGCACCCGCGGACGTGGCGGTGCTCAGCCGGGTCAACGCCGCCCTGCTGCCGTACCAGGTGACGCTGCACGAGGCCGGGATCACGACGACGGCGCCGCTCAGCCCCGACGTGCTCCGCCGCACGGGGATCCGGGCCGCGCTGTCGTACCTGCGGATCGCGACGGGGCCCGACCGCATCCGCCGCGAGGACCTCTACGAGACCCTCAACCGACCGTCCCGGCAGCTGCGGTCGGCGCTGAACCCGCACCTGCGCGGCAGCGGGAACTGGACCCTGGGTCGGCTGGGTGACCTCGGCCACGTGCTGACCGACAGCCAGGCCGACCGCCTCGAGCTGTACGTGCAGGACCTGTGGCGACTCGCGACGCTCGCCGATGACGGGGCGGACACGGCAGACCTGCTGCAGGCGGTCCGTGAGGAGGTCGGCCTCGGCGAGGCGATGTCGCTGCTCGACGGCAGCGGCGGACGGCCGTCCGGCTCGGCCCACACCGACGACCTCGCGGCGCTGGAGCAGCTGGCGGTCCACCACCCGGATCCGACCACCTTCGGCAGCTGGCTGCGCGACGCGCTGCAGCGGCCCGGCAGCGCCGACGGCGTGACGCTGTCGTCCGTGCACCGTGTCAAGGGGCTGGAGTGGGACCACGTCGTCGTCGCCCCGGTGAGCGACGGCCTGGTCCCCCACCGGCTTGCCGACGACACCGAGGAGGAGCGCCGCGTCCTGCACGTCGCGGTGACCCGCGGGCGCCGCTCGGTCACCGTCCTGGTCGACCGCGAGCGACCCGGCAGGTTCGCCGACGAGCTCCACGACGTGGCGGACGACCCGGGGGGCGACGAGCACGGCGACCTCGACCACCTCGCCGACCTCCCCGCGCCGGAGCAGCCGGGCGAGGCCCGCGTGGTCGACGGCGCCGTCGTCGCGGCACCCGGCCTGCGGCTGGGGCTGCCCGGCGGTGCTGCCTGCGTCCTCGACGAGGTCGAGGGGCAGGTCGCCACCGGCAGGTTCCTCCGCGACGGCGCCCCCACGGGCGCACGTCTCCTGCTGGTCCTGCGCGACCACCCGCAGCTTGCGGCGACGCCGGTCGAGCTGCGCGGCGAGCGGTACGTGTTGTGTGCCGAGCCGGCGGCGCGGCGCGCACCGGCCGGACGCGGGCAGCCCCGGCTCGTCGAGGGCGGCGAGGCGACCTTCGACGACCACCTCGCGGCGGCCCGACCACAGGTCACCGCCTCCTACGAGGCCCTGCGGTCCTGGCGCAAGCAGCGGGCCACCGACGACGGCGTGCCGGCCTACGTCGTGTTCGACAACAAGACCCTGCTGCAGATCGCCGAGCGCGACCCCGACAGCCCCACGTCGCTGCTCGCGGTCCCCGGTGTCGGGCCGACCAAGCTCGACCGCTACGGCGACGAGGTGCTCGAGCTCCTGGCCGACCAGCGATGACCGCACCGATCCGCTGACCGCAAGGCACCGCTCGCCGGACGCACGATCCGCGCCGCACCGTCGAGGTGGCTGGACCGTCGTCCCACCTCGACGGCATCATCGGCGATCCTCCCGCGACCCGAGGCCGCACGCGTGCCGACGACCTTCCCGCTGCGCCCCTGGCAGCACGAGGCGTTGACGGCGCTCGAGCGCTCGCCCGACCGCGACTTCCTGGCGGTGGCGACGCCGGGCGCGGGCAAGACGACGTTCGCGGTGACCGCCGTGGCCCGCAACCTGATGCGCCACCCGCACCGGCGCGTGGTCGTCGTCGCCCCCACGACCCACCTCAAGACCCAGTGGGCCGGCTCGGCCGCGGACAAGGGCCTCCACCTCGAGCCGGAGTGGGCGTCGGCCGACCCGTGGCCCCGGGACATGCACGGCGTCGTCGTGACCTACCAGCAGGTCGC
>JBFKQZ010000131.1:0-8653 GCA_041627475.1 Nitriliruptoraceae bacterium
CGCCGCCGCATCGTCGCACTGCTCGAGACCCTCACCCCCTGACGCGGCACAGCTGCCGAGTTCCCTCGCGCAGTGCGAGGAAACTCGGCACAAGACCGCTGCTGCGCGGCAACTGCCGCAGGGCGTGGGAGTTTCCTCGCGACATGTGAGGAAACTCGGAGGGAGCGGTCAGCGAGTGACGTCGTCCGTGTCACCGGTGCCCCAGTAGGCCCAGCGGTCCCAGTCGAGCTCGTACTTCTCGATGGCCTCCTTGAGGACCGTGTCCTCGAGCTGGCCGGCGAGCACGAGCTCGGCGAGCACGGCGTAGGTCGTCGACTCGGCGTCCACGCGGTGGTAGCGCCGCAGCCGCTCGCGGGTGTCGGAGCGACCGAAGCCGTCCGTGCCGAGCACCGCGTAGGTGCCCGGGACCCAGTCGGCGATCTGGAACGGCGTCAGCCGTGACCAGTCGCTGACGGCGACGAACGGTGCGGCCGAGTCCTCGAGCTTGCGGGTCACGACCGGGACGCGCTTCTGCTCGTCAGGGTGCGTGCGGTTGAACGACTCGCAGTTCGCACCGTCGCGGGCGAGGCGGTTCCACCCCGGGGCGCTCCACACCTCTGCGGCGATGCCCCAGTCCTCGGCGAGCAGGTCGCGCGCGCGGAGGGCCTCGAACATGATCGTGCCGCTCGACAGGATCGTGGCGCGCAGCGCGTCGTCGCCGAGCTCCGGCGCGTCCACGTACTTGTAGAGCCCGTCGATCACGTCCTGGTTGCTGACGTGCTCTGGCATCGCCGGCTGGACGTTCGGCTCGTTGTAGACGGTGATGTAGTAGAGGACGTCCTCGCCGCCCTCGACCTCCTCGTCGGTCCACATCCGCCGCAGACCGTCCTCGACGAGCACGGAGATCTCGTACCCGAACGCCGGGTCGTAGGCCTCCACACCCGGGTTGGTCTGGGCGAGCAGCAGCGAGTGGCGGTCCTGGTGCTGGAGCCCCTCGCCGTTGAGCGTCGTGCCGCCGGCGGTGGCGCCCACGAGGAACCCGCGGCAGCGCTGGTCGGCGGCCGACCAGATGGAGTCACCCGTCCGCTGGAAGCCGAACATCGAGTAGAAGACGTACAGCGGCAGCATCGCCTCGCCGTGCGTGGCGTAGGCGGACCCGGCCGCGTGGAAGGACGCCATCGAGCCGGCCTCGGTGATGCCCTCGTGGAGCATCTGGCCCTTCTCGCTCATCTTGTACGACAGCAGCAGCTCGCGGTCGACGGGTTCGAACGTGAGGCCGTGCGGGTCGTAGATCTTCAGCGTCGGGAACAGCGAGTCCATGCCGAAGGTGCGGGCCTCGTCGGGGATGATCGGGACGATCCGCGGCCCGATCCCCGGGGCGTCGACGTCCTTGTCGCCCTTGAACTTGAAGAGGTCCTTGAACTGGCGGACGATCGCCATCGTCGTGGCGACCTCCTGGTTGCCCGAGCCCTGCTTGAGCTCGTCGTAGGCCTCCGGTCCGGGCAGCTGCGGGAACGTGAACTGCACGCGGCGCTCGGGCACCGGGCCACCGAGCTGGCGGCGCCGGTCGAGCAGGTACTCGAGCTCCTCGGCGTCCTCGGCGGGCTTGACGTACGGCGGCAGGTCGGACTCGAGCTGCTCGTCGGTGACGTCGATGCCGAGGCGGTCGCGGAACTGCTTCAGGGACTCGGTCGACAGCTTCTTCATCTGGTGGACGGCGTTGCGGGCCTCGAAGTCCGGGCCGAGCGTCCAGCCCTTGATGGTGTGGGCGAGGATGACCGTCGGTGCGCCCGTGGCCTTCGTCGCCGCGTCCATGGCCGCGTAGACCTTGTTGAGGTCGTGGCCGCCGCGCGGCAGCTTGACGATGTCGTCGTCGGAGAGGTGCTCGACGAGCTTGAGCAGCCGCTCGTCCTTCCCGAAGAAGTCCTTGCGGATGTAGTCACCGTTGCTGACCGTGTAGGTCTGCATCTGGCCGTCGGGGACCTCGTTCATCCGGTTGACGAGCACGCCGTCGACGTCGCGGGCCAGCAGCTCGTCCCACGCGCCGCCCCAGACGACCTTCAGCACGTTCCAGCCGGCCCCGCGGAAGACGCCCTCCAGCTCCTGGATGATCTTGCCGTTGCCGCGGACCGGGCCGTCGAGCTGCTGGAGGTTGCAGTTGATGACGAACGTCAGGTTGTCGAGGCCCTCGCGCGCGGCGATCGCCAGCGCGCCGAGCGTCTCGGGCTCGGCCGTCTCGCCGTCACCGCCGAAGAACCACACGCGCTGCTGCGAGGTGTCCTTGATGCCGCGGTTGTGGAGGTAGCGGTTGAAGCGCGCCTGGTAGATCGCGTTGAGGGGGCCGAGCCCCATCGAGACAGTGGGGAACTCCCAGAAGTCCGGCATCAGTCGCGGGTGCGGGTAGCTGGACAGGCCGGGCTGGTCGACCTCGCGGCGGAAGTTGTCGAGGTCGTGCTCGGTCAGCCGGCCCTCGAGGAAGGCGCGGCTGTAGACGCCGGGCGAGGCGTGGCCCTGGAAGTACACCTGGTCGCCACCGCCCGGGTGGTCCTTGCCGCGGAAGAAGTGGTTGAACCCGGTCTCGTAGAGCATCGCTGCGGACGCGTACGTCCCGATGTGCCCACCGACGCCGTGGCCGAGCTCGGCCCGGTGGACCATCACGGCCGCGTTCCAGCGCACGAACTGCCGGACGCGCTCCTCGAGCCGCTCGTTGCCGGGGAAGCGCGGCTCGCGCTCCGGCGGGATCGTGTTGATGTAGTCGGTCGTCGTCAGCGACGGGATCCCGATGTTCTGCTCGCGGGCACGTTCGAGCAGCTTCAGCAGGAGGAACCGGCCGCGGGACCGGCCGAGCTGGTCGACGACGGCGTCGAAGGACTGCAGCCACTCCCTCGTCTCGGTCGCGTCGACGTCCGGGTACTGGCTGGGCAGGCCGTCGATGAGCGTGGCGGCCTCGACGAACTGCTGCTGTTCGCGCATCTCGGACAAGGAGTACTCCTGCTGGTGGCTCCGGGCACGACCCTAGGCGCAGACGTCACCTGTCGTCAGCGGCAGGTCGGCCGGGTGGTCGACGCACCGCCCCCGTTCCTCAGTCGTCGTCGAGGGCGAGGCGCGAGAGCTCGCGGAGGAACTCGGCGACGTCCCCCGGTTCCGCACGTGGCTCGCGACGGGCGGGTGGGGTCGGCTCGTCGGGCGCGTCGGCGTCGTCGTCGGCCCCGGCCGCCGGCGCAGGTTCCTCGTCGGACGAGCGAGGGCCGAACAGCTCCTCGTCCTCGAGGTCGCTGAGCATCGACCCCAGCGCGTCGTGTGCGTCCTCGTCGCCGGCGGCGAGGACGGGCGGTGCGCCCTCCGCGACGTCCGTCGGGGACAGCTCGTCCAGCCAGGACGTGTCGTTCCAGCTGGCTGCCGGCGCGTCGACGTCGTCGGTCGTCGACGGCGCAGGGTCGGGGTCGGGGTCGGGCGCGACGGCTGCCGGTTCCGGTGCCGCTGCAGCGGCCGGTGCAGGCTGCTCGGCGGGCAGGGGCGTGTCGTCGTCGAGGTCGGCGTCCTCTGCTGCGTCGTCCTCCGGTGTCGGATCCGCCGCAGGGGGCGGGGCGACGTCGCGGAGGGTCGGTCGGGACACGCTGAGGCTCCGGGCGGGCGCCTGCGCAGGGGCCGGCGGCTCCTCGTCCTCGTCCTCTTCGTCCTCGGGCGGCTCCATGACCCACAGCTCGGGCTCGTCGTCCTCGTCCTCCGCGGCCGCGACGGTGTCGGTCCAGCTCATCGGCTCGGGTTCGTCGGTGGCCGGCTCGTCCAGCGAGAGGGCACCGCCGGCGACGAGTGCGGCCGCCATCGTCGCGACCGTGGGGAGCGTCAGGCCCGCTGCCTCGGCCACCTCCGCGAGTGACCGTTCGCCGTCGAAGAGCTCGCGGACCTGGTCCAGCTCACCGGTGGTCGGCACGGCGCGGGCGGGTTCGAGCACGTCGTCGGGTTCGAGCGCGGCGAGGGCCTGGGCCGCGTCGACGGCGCGGCGCGCCAGCTCCTGTGTCAGCCCGGGAGGGACCGGCAGACGCGGGCCGTCGGACGGGACGTCCCAGGTCCACTCGACCTCGCCGGTCACGATCGCGGCGACCATCCGGTCGAGGAGCTCGTCGACGACCGCGACGGTGGTCAGCCCGTCGGGGGCGTCGCTGCCCACGCGGTCCTCGACGTCGTGGGTCGGGCCGATGGCGACGGGTGTGCCCTCGTCGAGCTCGACCACCACGTCGCGCCCGGGCGTCGCGACCGACAGGAGGCCCGAGGAACGCTCGTCGGCCAACCGCCGCAACGCGGCGGTGAGGGTCTCGTTCCCCGGCCCACTCATGGCGGGCACCGTAGCCACCCGACCGCGGCTGCACTGCGTCCTCCGGGCAGGTTCCTCGGGCGCGGGCGTGCGGTCCGGGCGCCCGGCTGGCACGATGCGCGCACACCACGAGACCGACGGACCTGTCCATGAGCGCTGACCTCGCGTCGCTGCCACTCGACGACCTGCGCCGCCGTCGGGACGCGGTCCGGGACCAGGAGGAGGAGCTGTCGTACCGGCGTCGGCTCCTGCACGCCCAGATCGACCTGGTCCGTGCGGTCGGGGCGTCCGGGGACCGGGAGGACTTCGCGGCGATGCTCGCGGAGGTGCTGTCGGACGGCCCGTCGTCCGGTGGCGGCGCCGTCCGCGCGGTGCACGTGGAGGCCGAGGACGTCGAGCTGCGGCCGCTGCCCGACGACCTCGAGGACCTCGACGAGGACGAGCGTGCGGCGCTGGTGGCCCGTCTCCGTGCCGAGGAGGAGACGGTCTCCGACCAGCGTCGGGCCCTGCTCGACGAACTCGACGAACTCCAGCAGGAGCTGGTCCGGCGTTACCGTCGTGACGGTGTCGACGCACGCCAGCTGCTCGGGGGGACGGACTGATGGCACGACGGACCGTGCTGGTCGCCGACGACGACGCGATGACGCGGCAGGTCCTGGCCACCGTGCTCGACCTCGAGGAGTTCGAGGTCGTCCTCGCCGAGGACGGTGACGAGGCGCTCGCGCTCCTGCAGGAGTCGCTGCCGGACGCGGTCGTGCTCGACCACATGATGCCCGGACGCAGCGGGCTCGAGGTCCTGGCGGAGCTGCGCGCCGACGAGCGCACGGCGGACCTTCCGGTGATCCTGCTGACCGCCGCGCAGGCGAGCGCGCTGCCGGCCGACCCGGTCGGTGAGGGGGCACGCGCACACCTCGAGAAGCCGTTCTCCCCGCTGCACCTGATCGAGGTGCTGGAGTCACTGCTGGGGAGCCGCGCATGAGGATCGGAGCCGCCGACGACCTCGAGGTCATGCGCCAGCAGCTGCTGCTGTTCGCCGAGGACCTGCGGACGGTCACGACCGCCGAGCGCAACCGCCGCCGCGAGGCGGAGCAGGCCCTGCGCGACCTGAACAGCGCCTACGTCAACATGGTCCGCACGCTCGCCGTGGTCTGCGAGATGAAGGACAACTACACCCGCGACCACCTCGACCGGACCTACCAGTTCGCGATGGCGCTGACGAAGCGCGTCGCGCCGGAGCTCGCCGCCGACGTGTCGATCGGCTACGGCTACCTGCTCCACGACATCGGCAAGATCGGCGTCCCGGACGCGGTGCTGAACAAGCCGGGCCCGCTCGACGAGGACGAGTGGAAGCTGATGCGGCTGCACCCGCTCAACGGCTGGCAGCTGGTCCAGGGGATCACGTTCCTCGGCGACGCGACCAAGATCATCCGCTCCCACCACGAGCGCTGGGACGGCAAGGGCTATCCCGAGGGCCTCAGGGGCGAGGAGGTGTTCCTCCCGGCCAGGATCTTCTCGATCATCGACACGTTCGACGCGATGACGTCCAACCGCCCCTACCGCAAGGGCCTGCCGGTCGAGGTCGCGCTCGAGGAGATCGAGCGCTGCGGTGGCACCCAGTTCGACCCGGACCTCGCCAACGAGTTCGTCACCATGTGCGACGAGATGGGCCTGACCGAGGGTGGGTCGACGGACGACCTGACGATCGTCAGGTGACGCCCTCGGCCGTTGCCGTGCTCGCCGAGGTCACCCGGCACGACGGGGCGACCGAGCGGGTCGAGTCGCGACACCGTGGCCACCTGGTGGTCGTCGGCGAGGGCGGTCAGGAGCTCGTCCGGGGCGACGGGGACGCCGACGTCTTCGTCCGGTCGACCGCGAAGCCGTTCCAGGCGACCGCGTGTCTGGAGCTGCTCGACGAGCACGGACCGGTCCCCGTCGACGAGCTGACGACCGCCGAGGTCGCGGTGAGCTGGGCGTCGCACCGCGGCGAGCAGCGGCACCTCGACGCGGTCCGTCGGCTGCTGGCCCGCAGCGGCACGGCCCCCGAGGGCCTGACCTGCCCCCCGGCCCTGCCCGAGGCCGACAAGGCGTGGCCGCCCGCCTCGCCGGGCGAACCACCGTCGCGCCTCCGTTACAACTGCTCGGGCAAGCACGCCCTGTTCGCGCTCGCCGGGCGCGGGCTCGGGCTGCGTGGTCGGGCGCTGCTGGACGCGGACGGGCCACTGCAGCAGCGGGTGCTGGCGGCCATCACCGACGCGTGCGGCCCCGTGCAGGGCGTGGGTGTCGACGGCTGTGGTGCCCCGGCGGTCGTCCTGCCGCTGTCGGGCCTGGCCGACGGCTTCCGTCGGCTCGTGGCCGAGGACCGGTGGGAGCGCGTCGTCAGCGCCGGTCTCGAACACCCTGGACTCGTCGGGGGCGAGGGGCGGGTCGAGAGCGCCCTGCTCGCCGCCGGCGTCGTCGCCAAGGTCGGGGCCGAGGGCGTCTACGGCGCCGCGTGGCGCGACGACGACGGCACCCACGGCATCGCCGTGAAGTCCGAGGACGGCGAGACCCGTGGCGCGGCGGTCGCGCTGGTCGCGGTGCTGGCGGACCGGGGGGTGGTCCCGGCGGACGTCTGGGCACCCCCACCCATCACCGGCGGGGACGACGTCGTGGGCGTGGTCAGGGTCGCGCCCGGCGTGATCGGGTGATCGCTGGGTGCTCGCTACAGTGAGCACGAAGCGCTGACAGGATCCCCCGTGAGCAAGCCCGACGTCGGCGCCGCCGCGCCCGACCCGGACGACGGCGGCAGCGCACGCGACGATCTCGGTGCCTTCATCCGCAAGCAGCGGGAGCAGGCCAAGCTGTCGCTGCGCAACCTGTCGAAGCTGGCCGGGGTGTCCAACCCCTACCTCAGCCAGATCGAGCGCGGCCTGCGCAACCCGAGCGCCGAGATCCTCCAGGCCATCGCCAAGGCCCTGGACCTGTCGTCGGAGACGCTCTACGTCCGGGCCGGGATCCTCGACGAGCGCAAGGACGGCGACGTCGAGTCCGCCATCGCCCGCGACCCGCACCTGACCGAGCACCAGCGTGCGACCCTGCTGGAGATGTACCGCACCTTCCGCAGCGTCAGCGAGGCCGCACGGGTCGAGCAGCAGTCCGCGACGGACGACGACGGCGAGGACGAGGACCGCGGCGTCGTCGACCGGGTCATCGGTGCGCTGTCGACGGGGGACGTCACCGACGAGGACGTCCGCCGCAGCCTCGACCCGTCCGAGGACCCCGACGAGGCCTGATCGGCGCGGTCGGTCGTCCAGCCCCCGGCCCACCGGGCCGCGGTTAGCCTGCTCGACGACGTCAGGACAGACACCCGTGGCAGCACTCGTCACCCACCAGGGCGTGCCGGCCGACCCCGACGTGCGCGCCCGCTGGCACGCCGTCGTCGAGGCCGACCCCCTCGGCAGCATCTTCCACACCCCGGAGTACCTCGAGGTGTGGACCGACGTGCTGGGCACACGCGCCAACGTGCGTGTCCACGAGGTCACCGAGGACGGCGAGACGATCGGGGTGGTGCCCGTCGCCCTGCAGCGCGAGGGCTCGCCGACCGGACCGCTCGAGGTCGTCCGGTTCTTGGGCGGCACGGAGGTCACCGACTACCTCGGTCCGGTGGCCGCGCCCGAGCACCGCGCGACCGTGGTCGCGACCTACCTCGACCAGCTGGTCGGGGACGGCGACTGGGACGAGCTCGTCGTCGGCGGCATGGTCGTCGGGTCGGGCTGGGACGAGCTGTGGCTGGCGCAGGCGAAGGAGCACGGCCTGACGACGCTGGGTGCCGCGCGGGACGACGTCTGCCCCAGGATCGACCTGACCGGTGGGTTCGGTGCGTACCTCGAGCGCCTGCCGAGCAAGCTGCGCCACGAGATGCGCCGCAAGACCCGCAAGCTCGCCCGCGACGCCGGCGACCTCGAGCTGGTCGAGGTGGAGGAGGACGACCTCGACGCCGCGCTGGAGCGTTTCTTCGCGTTCAACACCGCGACCACCGACGACAAGGGCCGGTTCTTCGCCAACGAGGACATGCAGGAGTGGTTCCGCGCCCTCGCGTCGCGGCTCGGTCGCGACGGCGGCTTCCGACTGCACGAGCTGCACGTCGGCGGCATGCCCGGGGCCTCGTGCGTCTCGCTCGTCCACGGCGAGGAGTGGGGGCTCTACAACAGCGCGTTCGACGAGGCGCTGGCGATGCTGGCGCCGGGCATGGTGATCGTGAGCGAGCTGCTGCGCGTCGCCGCCGGCGAGGGCTGCACGGCCTTCGACCTGCTGCGTGGTGACGAGCCGTACAAGTACCGCTTCGGCGCCGAGGACCGCGAGCTGCTGACCGCGGCCTTC
>JBFKQZ010000132.1:0-8612 GCA_041627475.1 Nitriliruptoraceae bacterium
CTTCGTGGTCGACCTTGCGGAGCGTCTCGCCCGACAGCGACTTGGTGCCCGACACGATGGACACGGCCTGGTCGAGCGTGAGCTGCCCGGTCTCCAACAGCGTCGCCGTGACGGGCATGGCCGGCAGACGGCGGACCAGCAGCTCGAACTTCCACGCGTCACGACCGGGGAGCCGACCGACCAAGGCGAGCCACTCCGACTGGGTGTAGCCGGTGGTCTGGGCGGTCCCGCCCCAGGCGGCGACGTCACGGAATGCGTCGAGGATGCGGCGCTTGTGCTCCTCGAACTCGTCGAGAAGGCCAGCGAGGCGACCGAGCGGGTTGTGCTCGTAGGCACCACCGACGTCGCCGGCCCAGCGGGGCCCGCGGTCGTCGAAGCGGCGGTACGAGGTCATGCCACACACCCTGCCGAGTGGGTGTGACACTGCCCTCCTAGGGTCGACGTCCGACGCACGACAGGAGCGGCAGGTGCACACGCTCGGCGACGGGCACGTCGCGTACGCATGGGACCGCGACGAACCCCCCATGCTCACGGTGGCACCGGGAGCGGTGGTTGAGCTGAGGCTGCGCGACGCCTCCGACGGCCAGCTCGACGATGCGGCGGTGACCGAGGACGTCACGGACCTCGACCCGGACCGCGCGAACCCGCTCACCGGTCCGGTCGCAGTCGAGGGCGCACGCCCCGGCGACACGCTGCTCGTCCACGTGGAGGCCGTCCACACCGAGGACTGGGGCTGGACCGCCGTCATCCCCGGGTTCGGGCTCCTGCCCGACGACTTCCCGGACCCGCACCTGGCGCTCTCTCGGATCACGGGCGACACCGTCCGCTTCGGCTCGACGGGCATCGAGCTGCCCCACCGACCCTTCATCGGGACGATCGGCGTGGCACCGGCAGCACCGGGGCCGCACGCCACGATCCCACCACTGCCCACCGGCGGGAACCTCGACTGCCGCGACGTGCGTCCGGGTGCCACGCTGCGGCTCCCCGTCGCGGTCGACGGGGCGCTGCTGTCCGCCGGCGACGCCCACGCGGTCCAGGGCGACGGCGAGGTCTGCGGCACGGCGGTCGAGACCTCGGCGACCGTCCGCCTCCGGCTCGAGCTCGAGCGCGGCACGGCGCCGCCGCTCCCCCACCTCACCATCCCCGCCGAGGCGCACCCGGCCGGGACGCGGCATGCAACGCTGGGCGTGGCGGACGACCTCATGGTCGCGACGCGCGACGCGACCCGGGCGATGGTCGACTGGCTCGTCGCCGAGCACGACCTCGCCGCCGTCGACGCCTACATGCTGTGCAGCGTGATCGGTGACCTGCGCATCCGGGAGGTGGTCGATGCGCCGAACTGGGTCGTGTCACTCGAGGTGCCGCTGGCGGTGCTCGCTCAGTAGCGCCCGCCGGGGGTGACCTTGATCGATCCGGCGACGGCGTCGCTGATGCCCGCGTCGTCGGTGACGGTCACGACCCAGGTGAAGCGGGTCGGTCGCTCGATGTCCCACGCGTACTGCAGGACGGGCGTCGACTGCTCGATCACGGTGCCGTCGCCGAGGTCGAACGTGTAGGTGACGATCTGACCATCGGGGTCCGAGGATCCGCTCGCGTCGATCGTGACGACCTGGTCGTCCTTCGCTCGCTCCGGCGCGGTCGCGACGGCGTGCGGTGCGTCGGAGGCGACGATCTCGACGGTGGCAGGGACCGACCGCAGGCCGTCGTCGTCGACGACGGTGACCGAAGCGGTGTGTCGGCCGACGCCGTAGGTGTGGGCCAGCGTCGGGGTGGTGGTCGTGGCGTCCACCTCACCGTCGGAGGTGACGTCCCACTCGTAGCTGACGACGGTGCCGTCGGTGTCGACCGAGCCGGTCGCGTCGAGGGTCACGGCGAGCGGGGCCTCGCCGGTCGACGGCGTTGCGGAGATGGCGGCCGTGGGCGCCTCGAGCGGCGGTGCCGCGAGGTCGTGGGCTGCCTCGATCGCGGCGACGGCGTTGACCAGGCCGTGGCCGCAGTCGATCTCGGCGCACCCAGGCACCGGGATCGCAGACGCGATGATCGCGTCCATGACCTGCCGCGGCGTGAGCGTCGGCTCCGCCTGCAGGATCAGTGCCGCGATGCCGGCGACGTGGGGCGCCGCCATCGACGTCCCGACCTTGTAGGTGTAGTAGGTCAGCTCGTTGCCGCTGAGGCAGCGGGGGCTGGACGGGTCGGTGGCGTCGCAGGGCAGCTGGTTCGGGGTGCCGCTGGCGCCGGTGAGTGCCATCGTCGACGCGATGTACGAGCCGACGGCCATGACGTCGACGTGCCGTCCGGCCGTCCCCCTCGAGCTGTAGGACCCGAGGTTGCCGAGCTTGTCGACGCCGCCGACGCCGAGCACCCACTCGGGAGCCGCGTAGCGGTTGTAGACGTCCCCGCTGGCCTGGCCGCCGTTGCCGGCCGCCTGCACGACGACGATGCCGGCGTCGTAGGCGGCCTTCGAGGCGAGGTTCAGCGGGTGCGCCGGGTCGTAGGGGATCGAGCCGTCGGCCCAGGAGTTGTTCAGGACGCGGATGCCGTACTCGTCCTTGTTCGACAGCAGCCAGTCGTAGCTGGCGAGCGTCGTGACGAGGTAGATCTCGCCGGCACCGATGCCGACCAGGTCCGCACCCGACGCGACACCACGCAGGCGGCCGTTGGACCGGGCGCCGTTGCCCGCCGCGATGCCCGCGACGTGGGTGCCGTGGCCGGTCACGTTGTCGGTGTCGGGGACATTCTCGACCGGGACGGCGAGCGCGGTCAGTGGACCGTCGTACTCGGGGCCCTGCGCGCCGACGATCTCGACGTTCTGGATGGTCTTGGTGCCGAACTCGAGGTCGGCGTGCGTGGCCTCGATGCCGGAGTCGATGACCGCGATGCCGACGCCCGCACCGTCGTAGCCGAGGTCGGCCTGGACGGTGTCGACGCCCATGACGACGCGGGACTCGGCGAGCACCTGGTCCAGCTTGTGGTCGAGCCAGACCGAGCGGACGCCGGGCACGGTCTGCAGCCCCTGCAGCGCTGTGCTCGTGCCGCGGACCACGGCGACGGGGAAGTTGTCGAACCCGACGTGGTCGAGGCCCAGCGTGTCGAAGGCGAGCTCCGTGGCCGGGTCGAGGAGCGTGTCGAGCGCGACCGCGGCGGTGTGGGTGCCGAGCGGGTCGGTCGCGATGACCTCCTGCAGGCGGGGCCCGAGCAGCGCCGGCTCGTCGGAGTCGGCGCTGCCCGGGAGGAGCGCGAGGAGCAGGGAGGCAAGGAGCAGGACGACGAGCGAGCGGCGGGCCGCCTCGAGCCGGGGTGCTGCGGTGGCCTGACGACGCTGCATCGGTCTGCTCCCTGTCCCTGCGGCCAGTGTGCTGTGGCCGTGTCCCGGCGGATGTGGGACATCTGTCCCCTGCTCCCTCGGTCCCGGTCGACCGATGACGGGGGTTGGCCCCCCATCCGACACCGGTCGCCCCCCGTGGCGTTGGCCGCAGGACACTCGGCCGGCGGTAGGTTCCGGCGCATGGAACTCCTGCTGATCAGACACGGCCAGCCCGCATGGCTGGACGCCGACGGGCGTGGCGACAACGACCCGGGCCTCACGCCGCTGGGGCGTCGTCAGGCACTGCAGACCGGTGCTCGGCTCGTCTCGACCGACGTGACCGAGGTCCTCGCCTCGACCGCGAAGCGGGCACAGGAGACCGTCCGGCCGCTGGCGGGGATGCTCGAGCAGGACGTGACGTTCGACGAGGACCTCTGGGAGGTCCGACCGCCCGACGAGTGGCACGGCGCCCCGGCGGACCAGGTCGCCGCGACGTTCAGGGAGTGGCGGCACAAGCCCCGCGAGGCCTGGTGGGAGGGGCCGCACGGCGAGCCGTTCCGCGACTTCCACACCCGGATCACCACCACCATCGAGCGGCTGCTCGCCGAGCGTGGTGTGCAGCGCAACACCGACGACCCGGAGCACCTCTGGGACGTCGCGCGCGACGACGACCGCCGCTTCGTGATCGTCGCCCACAACGGCACGAACTCGGTCATCCTCTCGCACCTGCTCGGCATCGACCCGCAGCCGTGGGAGTGGGAGCGGTTCAACTCCAACCACGCCGCGATCACGACGCTGCGCACGACCAACATCGCCAACGCCGCGATCTGGTCGCTCCAGCACTTCTCCGCCGTCGACCACCTGGACGACGTCACCGCCTGACGCGGGTCAGGACGTCACTGCCTGACGCGGGTCAGGACGTCACTGCCTGACGCGGGTCAGTGCTGGTGCGGGACGGCCTCGGGGTCGGGCTCGATCGTCGCGCAGTCGACACCCGGGACCGGTGGCGGACCCGGCTGCTGGCTGAGGGTCGCGGCCGGGACGAGCCCGACGACGCCGCCCTGCACGCTCCGCACGCCGACCCAGCGGCGGCCGTCCTCGGTGGTGTGGTCGTCCAGCAGCTCGACCTGCTCGCTGGCACGCAGCTCGCGCAGGACCGGGCCGTCGACCGACGCGTGGAGCGCGGTCGGGCAGGCCTGCTCCTCACCCACCACGTGGGCCGTGCCGCGAAGGTGGAAGTCGTCGATCCAGCCACCCGGTCCGCCATCGAGCGGCACGACGTTGAGCCACGAGCCGCCGTCGTCACCGAGGACCCGGACGAGCGTCCCGTCGGCGAGCGTGGTGACCACGACCTCGTCGCCCTCGAGCGCCGGCTCGGCGAGCAGCGCGACCTCGTCGCTGGCGACCAGCCCGTGGTCGTCACGACCGCTGACCAGCACGATGGGCCGGCCGACGTCGGGCTCCGCCGTGACCGGCCCGACGTCGAGCAGCAGCCAGCCGGCGACGAGCAGGAGCGTCGTCGTGGTGAGGCCGGCGGCGAGCGTGCGGACCATCAGCAGCTGGCCGGGTTGCTCGTGCCCTGCGTGGCACTGCCGTACGCACCGCACCACGTGCCGCCGTCGGGTGAACGACGCCACGACTGGTCGTCGGCGGACGAGCCGTAGCTGTGGCTGTCGATCACGGTGGCGCCGTCCGCGGTCAGGAGCCGGACGTCGTCGCCAGTGTTGTTCAGCAGGTAGCCGCTGATCTGGAAGACGTAGTGCCCACCCGCCGGGACGATCGCACCGCTCGGCAGCGTCTGCGGTGACCCGCCACCACCGGCGATGTCGTCCAGCTGGAGGCCGCTGGCGTCGATGTCGGTGCCGGTCGGGTTGTAGAGCTCGACCCACTCGTTGGCGAACGCGTTGTTGTCCGGCACGTACTCGTTGATCAGCAGGTCGGTCACGGTCCCGCTGCCGCCCCCGCCACCGCCCGACCCGCCACCGGTGCCGTCGAACGGCGAGGCGAGGTTCTCGGGATCGGCCGCCGCGACGGTGAAGTCGGCGGCGTTGTCGTCGGTGTCGGTGTTGCCGGCGTCACGCGTCGCGGCCTCGTCGGCGCCGCTGGTCGGCCAGACCAGGCCGCCGGCCTCACGACACTCGGAGTTGCCCCCGCTGCTGCTGCCGACCCCGTCGACGAACACGCCGGCCGCGTCGACGATGCGGATCCCGCCACTGTCGCTGATGCCGGTCGAGTACGTCAGGTCCGCGGCGACCGCGCCGGTGTAGCCGTTGTTGCCGAACAGCAGGTGCTGGCCCGCTGCGAGGATCGTCCCGGCCGGGACGGTGGCGCGGTTGGACGCGTTGCCCGACCCCCCGGCGCAGCCCTCGAGCGCCCAGCCGGAGACGTCGACGTCCCCGCCCGAGGTGTTGACGACCTCCACGAACTCGTCGCTGGCGCCGCCCGGGCCGCGCGTTCGTGCCTCGGCGATCACGACCTGCGTCGGGTCGCCGGTGCCACCCCCACCGCCACCGCCGGACCCGCCGCCGATCTCGGACGCGTCGTCGCGCGCGACGTAGGCGTTGGTGCCGGTGTCGTAGCGCAGCTCGTAGCCGGCGCCGCCCGTGGTCGTGACGAGGTGGATGTCACCGTTGCTGTTGAAGGCGCCCGCGACGGTCCCCACGTTCGGGTCGCACGGGTTGTTGGTCATGTAGACGTCGGAGCCGACGCCGTCGTCGGTGATCGTCTGGGCGAGGTTGTCCAGGACGTTCGCGGCCGGGTGCCCGTAGCTGTTGTTGCCGCACTGGATGACCGCCGTCTCGGCCGCCAGGTCGGCGACGTACGAGGTGTTGGTCGAGTGCGACGAGCCGTGATGGTTCACGCGCATCGTCTCGACGTTGCCGAACAGCGGGCCGAGCGGCGTCTCGATGTCGTTGTACGAGTAGCCGAAGCTGGACGTCGCGTACTCACCGTCCGCGTCGCCGGCGGTGGCGTACTCGAAGTTCCCGTAGGTGAACTTCACCGCGACCGAGTAGTCGTTCTCGGACGGCGGCACCGGGTCGTTCACGTGGTCACCGGCGACCGGCGTGACGCCGTCGGCCTGCATGATCCCCTTGGCGTTGGCCTGGAGCACCTCCGCGGTGACGCCGGGCCCCATGTCGAAGGACGGCCAGGACGGCATGTCGTTCGTGAGCGTCGTCACGCGACCCTCGATGTTCGCGCGGTCGGCCTGCCCACTCGGGCCGTAGAGCCAGCAGATCCAGCGGCGACCGGTCGAGCTCATCGTGCCGGCGTTGGTGTAGACGACGTCGGGGCTCGGGCTGGCGTTGGTGCCGACCTCGCAGTCGCCGTCGCCGTTGCTGTCCTGCCAGTACCCGGCGTCGCGGGTCACCAGCTCTCCGACGGTGAACCCGAGCTGGCCCGGGTCGAGCAGCTCGTAGATGCCGTTGCCGTAGGCCGTGGTGTCGTGCGGGTTGCCGGCGTAGCCGATGTGGTCGAGGTGGAGGTGCGAGGCGAGCACGTAGTCGATGTGCACCGGGCCGCTGGGCACGTCGCAGATGTCCCGGATCGTCTGGGCGACCAACTGTGCATTGGTGTTCGTGGTGCGGTTCCAGACGTTCTCGCCGAGGTCGAGCAGCATCGTCCTCCCCGTCGGGCCGACGATGAACTGGGCGTCGCCCTGCTCGACGTCGAGGAACCAGACGTCGAGCTCCCCCTGGGTCCAGGTGCCGCTGCTCTGGCACGGCGTCCCCAGCGGTGCGGCGTCCGCGGCCGGCGTCGCAGCCAGCCCGGTCAGCAGCGAGGCCGCCAGTGCGACCACCAGCACCAGTGGGAACGGACGGGACGCTGACGTGGCGCGCACTGCACTACCTGACGTTGACGTGCAGCGAACACTAACTAGTCAGGCTGTGGAGAACCTCGAACCTGCACCGACCAGCAGTGGCACGCCCGGTGACGGGTCAGCCCGCCGGTCGCCAGTCGTGCGTCAGCAGCTGGACGACGCTGGCGCCGTCGACCACCGCCCAGACCGAGCCGTCCGCCGCTGCCAGGGGTTCGGCACCTCCCCGGACGAGCAGCCCGGCGGTGACGCCCGCCCGGTCGCTGACGAGCACGGTCGTGGTGGCCTCGTCATCAGCGGGCCCGGCCGCGACCACGAGTCCGCCGACGAGGTCGCGCCGGTGGGGCAGGCCCATGTAGGACGTGGTGTGCCGGACCGATGCCGGCAGCACCTGCCCGAGGAAGGGACCGCTGAGGCTGGCCGAGGGCGACGGGTCGACGGTGCCGACCCGGAGGTGCGGCAGCAACGTCCCGCTCGTGATCGCCGGGGACGGCCCGGGGAGCGCATGCGCCGCTCGCTGCTCCGCCGACAGGGCCTGCCCGGCGGCCGCGACGACGACCCGGCCCGCGAGCACCTGGCGACCCGCCGCGTCCGTCGTCCAGCCCACGAGCGCGACCTCGTCGCCCTCGACGTGGAACACCACCCGACCAGCGTCGCTGCCGAGCAGGGCGTCGAGCGGCAGGTGCCCGAGCGACGTGAACGACCCCTCCCCCGGACGTCGCACCACGAGGTCCGGGAAGCCGGCGTGCGACCACCAGCGGTCCGCGAGCGCCCAGAGGTTGCCACTGTCGTCGAAGGCGAGTGCCGGGCCCCGGTCGGTGCCGTACAGGTCGCGTGCCGAGACACGTTCGGTCGCACCCTCCGGTGTGACCACCTGGACGTCGCGGCCGCGGGAGTCCAGCCCACCGGGTTCCGCCCACACGGCCAGCGTCCCGTCGGGCGAGATCGTCGAGGGCACCCAGCAGCAGCCTCCCGGGTGCGCCGCGTGCAGTTCACGCCCTGTCACGGGCGTCGCCGGCACGGCACCCGTCCCACCGTGCTCGACGACGACCACGTCACCGGCCCCACCGGTTCGGTCGGGCAGGGCCACGCCCACGACGGCCTCGGGCAGCGGTGCAGGACCACCAGCGAGGTCGGTCGGACCCGGCAGTCCGCCCGCCGGCACGATCCGCACCGGGGGTGCGCCGTCGCGCGTCCGCAGCCACAGCGCGCCGTCGACCGACAGCAGGGGCTCCGCCACCTCTGACCAGCCGTCGTCGGACGGCGGCAGACGGACCGGCACGGCAGCTGCAGTATGGCCCGGTCCGAGCACCGTCACGACCGAGACGAGGTCCGGTTCCTCGTCCAGCCAGCCCAGTCCCTGCGCGAGGCGCCCGCCGACCACGTGCTCGGACCACGCACCCATGTTCGCCGCGTCCGTGCGGTCCGAGCGACCCACCTGCAGGACCAGGCCGTCACCGCGGCCGACACTGCTCCGGCGGTCGTCGGCAC
>JBFKQZ010000133.1:0-8579 GCA_041627475.1 Nitriliruptoraceae bacterium
CCGACCAGCGCGAGCCACTCGGACTGCGTGTAGCCGGTGGTCTGGGCGGTCCCGCCCCACGCGGCGACGTCACGGAACGCGTCGAGGATGCGGCGCTTGTGCTCCTCGAACTCGTCGAGCAGACCAGCAAGGCGCCCCAACGGGTTGTACTCGTAGGCACCACCAGACTCGCCGGCCCAGCGGGGCCCGCGATCGTCGAAGCGGCGGTACGAGGTCATGGCCACACCCTGCCAAGGGGGTGTGACACTCCCGCACCGGCGACTCAGGCCCGGTCCCAGAGCCCGTCCGCCGCTGCCGCGCTGTGCGGTCGACGCCGTCGGCGCAGGTCGCGGGCCAGGACGCGGCGCCGGACCTCGTAGCGGCTCACGCGGTCGGCCAGGTGGGTTCGTCGGACCGTGGGTCGAGCGCCGCTGCGCCGTCGCCGGGTGGCGGCAGCGGTCGTCCGGTGTCGGCGCGGGCCTGGATCGCAGCGGCGACCTGTCCGGCGCGACGGAAGCCGACGACCTGCCACGAGCCCACGACCGTCCGTGCGTCGGTGTCGACTGCCTCGACCGTCCACGGACGACCGAGCAGCGACCGGCCGACGATGCCCACCCCGGCCAGGAGTGCCACCAGCAGCAGCTCGAGTGCGAACACGACCGCCGGGATGACGGTCGCCACGACGACCACGACGGCGATCGCGACGAGGACCGCGGCGAACAGGTCGTCGAGCAGGTCGAGGAACGAGAACCCGCCTCCGCTGCCCCCGACGTCACCGTCGGGTTCCGGCGCGTCCACGTTGCGTCGCAGTCCTCGCCACCTCGGCCGCCAGTGCAGGATCCGCCGTCGTACCCGGACCCGGCCGCTCATCGCGCCCGGCGTGCGAGTCGCGCCACGGCTGGCTCGCTCAGCCCCAGGTCGGACAGGTCTGCACGGTCCACGAGCCCGGCGTCGAGCGCCGCGCCGGCGACCCAGCTGCGGTCGGTGTCGCGCGAGAAGCTGCGCACCACGGGGGCCACGTCCTCGGTCGCGAGCCGGCCGTCGCGGATCGCCTGCAACGCCGCCCGTCGCCGGCGGTAGCCGTCGGGCGTGGCCGTGAGTGCGGCGACCGTCTGGCTGACCGGGGGAGCGGCGAGCCGGCCGCGACCCGTGCGGGCCTGCAGCGGGGCGACGGACTCGACGGTCGGGTCGGGCAGCTCCAGCTCGTCGTCGCGCTCGGAGATGAAGTCGACCTCGGGTGCCCGGTAGGCCGGTGCCCGGGACGTCTCCTGCGAGCTGTCGCGGTACTGCTCGGCCCGGGCGCGGGCCTCGACGCGCAGCTGCTCGCGCACGGCCTCCTCGTCCAGCTCGATCTGGCCGTCCGCGGTCACCTCGATGTCGTCGCGGCCGGCCATCGCGGCAGCAGCGGCGGCAGTCGTCTCGACGGTCAGGCCGTCCTCGTCGTCGTCCTCGTCCTCGACCGGCGGGGGCGGCAGTTCGTCCGCGGCCGCCTCCTCGACGTCGGGTGTGGCGATGTCGTCCAGCAGCTCGGCGGTGTCCGGGTCCGGGGGCGCCACGACGGCGACCGCCTCCCCGACGAGTTCCGCGGCCTCGCCGATGTCACCCTCGCGCAGTGCCGCGACGAGGTCGTCGAGCTGCTCGGGGTCGGCCCGGCGCAGCAGGTCCACGAGGGCGCCGACCTGTTCGGCGCTCAGGTCGCCCGACTCGGCCTCGATCGCCGGGACCAGCTGGGGTGCGACCCGCTCGGCCACCTCCACCGCCAGCGCACGCTTGCGCTCGGCCGGCAGCTGGGCGATCACTCGCGTGGCGTCGACGCCGATGCGCAGGCGTCCCATGCCGGTCGCGTCGCGCCAGCGCTCGAGGAGTTCGATGACCGCGTCGATGTCGCTCACGACGTCGCGCCGTCACCCAGCTCGCCGGCGGCGTCCTCGTCGTCCTGGCCACCGAGGGCGGCCCGGACGATCTGGGCGAGGTCGACGCCGGAGAGGTCCTTGACCACCGGCAGGGTCGTGGAGAGCACCTCGGTGACGTCGCCGGTCAGCTTGGACACGCCCGTCCCGCCGCCGCTGCCGCCGTTGGAGATGATCGTGGTCTTGCCGGCGCGCGACAGCGGCTCGGCGGCCGCGGCGACGATCTCCGGCAGGACCTTGAGCGCCTCCAGCGAGACACCGGCCTCGTTGTACTGGCGCAGCGCGTCGGCGAGCAGCCGGCGGGCCTCGGCCTCGGCCTCACCCTTGGCGCGGATCGCCTCGGCCTCGGCGAGACCGACGTCGCGGGCCTGCTGGGCCTGGGCCTCGGCCTCGAGCTTGAGGGCCTCGGCGGCCTTCTGCCGCTTGATGCGCTCGGCCTCGGCGGCCTGCTCGGCGGCGAACTTGCGGGCGGTCGCCTCCTGCTCGGCCTCGAAGCGTGCGGCTTCTGCGGCGCGCTCCTTGGCGAACTTCTCGGCCTCGGCCTGCTCACGCACGGTCGCGTCGAGCTCCTTCTTCTGGCGGTCCGCCTCGAGCTCGGCGAGGCGGATGTCCTCCTCCTTCGCCTGCAGCTGGCCGGCCTTGATGGCCGAGGCCTGCGCGACGTCGACCTCCTCCTGGATGGCGGCCCGCTTGAGGTTGAGCTGCTTCTCGGCCTCGGCGATGTCGGCCTCGACCTCGAAGCGGCGCTGCTCCTTCTGCAGGCGGGCCGACTCCTCCTGGAGGGTCGCGTCGCGGTCGTTGTTGGCCTGCGAGATGCGGGCGTCACGACGGGCCCGCTCGATCTCGGGGACACCGAGGGCGTCGAGGTAGCCGTTGTCGTCGGTGATCGACTCGAACACGAACGACAGGAACGAGTAGCCCAGCGACTGGAGCTCGCCGGCAGCCTTGGACTTCAGCTCCTCGGTGAACCGCGCCTGGTCGCTGTAGAGCTCGGCGACGGTGAGGCCCGCGACGATGGTGCGGAGGTGACCCGCGACGACCTTCGTCAGGGCGTTGTTGATCTCGTTGGTCGACATGCCGAGGAAGTTCCCGGCGGCCTGGCGGACCGTGGGGAAGCCGTTGGTGCGCTCGTCCGGCGTCACGGGGACCTTGACGGTCGCGGTGCCGTTGACGTTGACCGGTGTGCGCTGGTCACCGGCGAGGACGCCCGAGAGCACGACGTCCAGCTGCATCGCGTGGAGCGGGAACTTCTCGGCCTCCTCGATGAACGGCTTGACGAACGTGCCGCCACCGACGATGACGCGGAACCCGTCGCGGTCCTTGCGGGCGCGCGAGCCGTAGACGATCAGCGCCTCGTCGGGACCGATGCGCCGGTAGCGGCGGCGGTAGACGAGCCACAGCACGACGAGGATGATCCCGACGACCACGGCGATGCCGAGGAAGTTGAGCAGGCTTTCGAGGAACTCCGCCACCGTCGTCTCCCGGTCGGTTGCTGCGATGGGTCGCGGAGCCTACGTGCCTGCGGGACACGGCGACAGGGCGTGTCAACCGGGGGTTATGTCGCCGGCCGCTCCTCGTACGGGCAGTGCCGGCAGCCCATCTCGCAGCAGTGGCCTCGTTCGTCGAGGAAGCGGGCCGTGAAGACCCAGTAGCCGCTGATCGGGTCGATGTAGCCGTCGACGTCGCCGACGACCGCAGCTGTGTGCGCCGCGATCACCGCGTCGTACTGCGGGTGGTCGGGCGAGAGCCGGTCGGGGTGCGGCCGGGCGATGTGCTCCGGCAGGTCGTGCACGTCCATCAGCGTGCCCCGGTGACCCCGCGCCACTGCGCCGCGGCAGCGTCCAGGGCTGCTGCGGCGCCGTGCTGCTGCACGTCGGGTGCGACGAGGTGGGCCATCTCGCGGATCTGGCGGGTGGCGTTGCCCATCGCGATCGCGGTGCCGGCCACCTCCAGCAGGGGGAGGTCGTTGCGCTCGTCGCCGATCGCGACCGTCGCGGCCGGGTCGATCCCCAGCACCTCGGCGGCGGCGAGCAGCGCACGGCCCTTGTCGGCGTCCGGGTGGTTGCCGTTGACGTAGTGCATCCCCGGGGTGGCGGGGGAGCCTGCCGGCCCGGGCCGCACCCCGACGTCCTCCATGAGGCCGACCACCTCGTCCATCGCGCGACGGTCGAACACGACCGCCGTGACCTTCGGCACCTCGCCCGGCACGTCGTCGATGCTGCGCACGACGCCGTCGGGGTCCTTGCCGAGCAGCTCCCAGTGCGGTCGGGCGCGCTCGTCCATGCGGTTGACCAGGTAGCCGTCGTCGGCGTAGACCTCGAGGTAGACCTCGGCGTCCTCGCACGCGTCGAGCAGCGCCGCGAGGGCGTCGCGCGCGACGGGCCACGAGGCGAGGACCTCGTCGCCACGGCGGACCTGTGCGCCGTTGAAGAAGATGTGGGGCCCCGGCAGTCCGGTGCGGTCCAGGACGTCGGCGACCCCGTCGGCCATGCGGCCCGTGGCGAGGCCGAGGTGGAGCCCGGCGCCGCGGGCACGGGCGACGGCTGCGACCACGGCGTCACTGACGCGCCCGTCGAGACCGATCAGGGTCCCGTCGACGTCCAGTGCGACGAGCTCCGCAGGCGTCGCAGCCCACTCGTCGTGGCGACCGCCGGGCGCGAGCAGGAACATGGACCTCCGCCTCGTCCGGACGCTGGGGCCACGATAACGGGTCAGTCGGCACCCCGGTCCAGTGGCGTGCCGTCCAGTGCGACCTCGGCGACCGTCGCGCCGTCGCCGTCGTGCCAGACGTGGTGGCGCCGCAGGGGCTCGGGGCCGGTGATCGGCGCCGTCCGTGACGGGACCTCGGCACCCTGCGCCGCGAGCTCCTCCACGACCGCCCGGGCGCGCCGGGACCGACCGCCGCCGGTCAGCGCCACCTCCGGCTGCCAGTCCTCGCCGTACCGCCAGCCCTGCCGGTGGAGGTGCTCGGCGATGTGGCCGCGGGCGTCGTCGGGCCACGTCGAGAGGATGATCCGCAGCTCGGGGTCGGCGGCGACCAGCGTGCGGGCGAAGGCGATCGCGACCACGAGGTCGTCCCAGACCCCGATGGCCGGCCCGTCCGGCGTGTCGAGGACGAGGTGGTGGTCGTCCAGGTGCAGCGTGTGGATCGTGGGCGTGACGGGTTCAGCCACGGGCGCGCGTCCGGACCCGGCCGAGGCCGCCGTCGACACCGAGGACCTGCCCGGTGACCCAGTCGTTGGCCGGGTCGACCAGCCAGGCGATCGCCCTGGCGACGTCCTCGGGCTGGCCGAAGCGGTCGAGCACGTGCATCGAGCGGCTGGCGTCGGCCTGCCGCTCGTTGTCGACGAGCTTCTGCGTCTGCTGCGTCACGACGAGGCCGGGCGCGACCCCGTTGACCCGCACGCCACGGGCGCCGTAGGTCGCGGCTGCCGAGCGGACCAGCCCCTCGACGCCGCCCTTGGCCGCGGCGACCGCCTCGTGGTTGGCGAGGCCGGTGGCGACGGCGGCGGTCGACACGAGCACGATCGAGCCGCCCTCCTTCCGCATCTTCGGGGCGGCCGCACGGACCAGCGCGAAGGCCGTCGTGAGGTTGGTGGCGATCACGCCCTCGTAGTCGTCCGGCGTCGTCAGGTGCGCCGGCTTGAGCACGACCGAACCCGCGCAGTTGATGGCGCCGTCGATCTGGCCGTGCTCCTCGACGATCGCCTCGACCGCCTCGTCGACGGCCGTGAAGTCACGGGCGTCCAGCTCCCGCCAGGGCTGGTCGAGCTCCTTGGCGAGCACCTCGAGGTCCGACGCGGTGCGGCCGGCGAGCACGACGGTGTCGCCGCGTTCGGTCAGGATGCGGGCGAGGGCGCTGCCGATACCGCCGGCTGCGCCGATGAGCAGGTGGATCGCCACGATGGACTCCTCTGCGTCGTGGGTCGCACCGCGTTCGGAGCCGGGCCCCCGTCCGACCGGACGGGGTGGCGCGAGATCAGTCGCTGAAGGCGTTCGCGTCGAGCCCGGCGAGCTCGCAGACCTCGGCCCACAGCGCCATGGCCTGCTCCGGCCGCGTCTCGGTGCCCGGGACGTAGGCCGTGCGGCGGACGCGACGGTCGAGCCAGAACCGGCCGGGGCGCTCGACCGGTTCGTCGGCCACGACGAGCCACGCGGCGGTGTCGGCGCCGCCACGCGGGTCGCGGAACAACGGCCCCATGACCTTGTTGAACGTCGGCAGCGACCGCTCGACGCCCGGCGTGGCGGCCCAGCCCGGGTGCATCGCGCTGACGTTGACGTCGTCGCCGAGGCGCGCCGCGAGCTGGTCGGTGAGCACGACCTGGGCGCGCTTGGCGCGGGCGTACGACTTCGCCGGCTCGAAGTCGTCGGGGGACTGCAGCTTCTTCACGATGAGCGGCTCGGAGTACATGCCGCCCGAGCTCACCCAGACCACGCGGCCCGGGTGGTCCGACGCACGCAGCGCCGGCAGCAGCTCGTGGGTGAGCAGGAAGGGCGCGACGACGTGGAGCAGCACCGTGCGCTCGACCCCGTCGACCTCCTCGCGGTCCGCGAACATCGCGCCGGCGTTGTGGACCAGGCCGTCCAGGACCGGGACCTCCTCGCGGAACTCGGCCGCGAAGGCCCGAACGGCGTCGAGGTCCATCAGGTCCAGCGTCCAGAAGACGACGTCGTCGCTGCCGGTCGCGCGGCGGACCTCGTCGACGGTCTGGACGCCCTTCTCCTCGCTGCGGACGGTGATGTGCACCGTCGCGCCCGCTTCGACGAGCAGTTCGACAGCCGCCGTGCCGAGCCCCCCGTTGCCGCCGGTCACGAGGACCGTGCGACCGGTCAGGTCGAAGTCCGCCAGGGGCTGCCAGTCGTCGAGCCGGCTGCGCACCGCCGGACCGATCCTCGTGAACGAGCCGACGATCGTGGCCTCGAGGGCCGTGTCGAGTATGCGGGGGAGGGAGGGGCTCAAGGCTGCACCATGTGTCGCGGGTCACCAACGTGCCACGTGACGTTCGGTGCAGCCGCCCGATCCGGTTCGCCACGTGGTCAACTCGCGCGGATGCCGCCTGGACAGGAGCACGCGTGGCAGCTGACTTCCTCCGCCCCCTGACCGGTTCGTTCGCCCGGCCGGCGGCCGAGAACCCGACGGTGGTGATGATCGAGGCGGCCTACCGGCACCACGGCCTGGACTGGCGCTACCTGAACTGCGAGGTGGCGCCCGAGGACCTGGGCGACGCCGTGCGGGGCGCGCGGGCGATGGGATGGCGTGGCTTCAACTGCTCGATCCCGCACAAGGTGGCCGTCATCGAGCACCTCGACCGGCTGGGCGAGTCGGCCGCGATCATCGGTGCGGTGAACACCGTCGTGCGTGACGGCGACGACCTCGTCGGCGAGAACACCGACGGCAAGGGCTTCGTCGCTGCCCTGCGCGAGGTCCGCGACCCGGCCGGGGCGGACGTGGTGCTGCTGGGCGCCGGCGGGGCCGCGCGCGCCATCGCCGTCGAGCTCGCGCTGTCGGGTGCGGCCCACGTGGCGGTCGTCAACCGCACGCCGGAGCGCGCCGAGGCCGTCGCCGCGCTGGTCCGGGACCGGACACCGGCGGACGCCACCGCAGTGCGGTGGTCGGGGACGCTGCCGGTGCCGCCCGGTACCGATGTGCTCGTCAACGCGACGCCGATCGGGCTGCACCCACACGTCGCGCAGACGCCGGACGTCGACCACGACACGCTGGCCGCCTCGACGGTGGTCGCGGACGTCGTGACCAACCCGCCGCGGACGCGCCTCCTGGAGGCCGCCCGGGAGCGTGGCTGCGCGACCGTCGACGGCCTCGCCATGCTCGTCGGCCAGGGCGTCATCGGACTGCGACACTGGACCGGGATCGAGGCGGACCCCGCGGTCATGCGGCGCGCGCTGCTGGCACTCGACCTGTGACCCGCGGCCACCGGACCGGGGTCCGGTGGCGACCGGGGCGCCGGGGCCGACGTCGTAGGCTCGACGTGCCGGGCGGTTAGCTCAGCTGGCCAGAGCGCCTCGTTTACACCGAGGAGGTCGGGGGTTCGAGCCCCTCACCGCCCACGAACGGGTGTCGTCGAGTGGAGCGTGGCCGTGTCCGATCGATCACGCCGTCTCGTGACGAGCCTGGTGGTGGTGCTGCTGGTCGCCGTCGCGGGCTGCAGCACTGGCTACACCGCCGTGTCGCTCGAGGCCCTGGCCGACGAGCAGGAGGCATGGGACGGTCGACTGGTCGAGGTGACCGGCACCGTCGGTTCGGTCGACGACCCGCTGCACTACTGGGTCGAGGACGGGGCGACCCATCGGGTGGGTCTGGTGCCCGGCGAGGGGCTGGACGCCTACGTGGGGCGGACAGTGACCGTGCGGGGGCGATTCACGTTCCGCGACGACGAGGGCCGTCGCATCCTCGTCGACGAGCTCAGGGGCTGAGTCGCACGGTCAGAGCGGCCAGTCGGAGCCGTGCCCGTCGACCAGTGCCGGCAGCAGCCGTCGCTGCGCCTCGCGATCGTGGGCCGCGACCGTGAGGTCCGGCCCGGCGGACCCGTCGGGGGCCGCCGAGACGAGACGTGACGGCGCGGGGGGTGGCTCGGCCGGCCTGACGAACGAGCCGTGGACCGTTCCGAGGTAGCCGTCCAGCGCGTCCTCGACGGTCGAGAGGACGGTCGGGTCCGGCTGCTCGTCCTCGTC
>JBFKQZ010000134.1:0-8558 GCA_041627475.1 Nitriliruptoraceae bacterium
CTCGGCAGCCTGCTCGCCGTCGTCGCGGCCGAGGAGGCGCAGGCGCCGCAGGCCGTGCACGTCGCGTACGGCTTCCCGGGTGCGCGGCGGTTGCTGGCGCGGTGCAGCTCGACGGTGCGTCGTGAGCTGGTCGGACTGGTCACCGACGACGCCGTCGCCCGGATCGACGGCGAGCTCGTCGCCGAGCCGTTCGCCGCGGGCCGCCGCCTCGCGTGGTTCCCCCAACCGGTCGGGCCTGCGCATGCCGTCGCGGTCGGTGGGCTCGAGCACCTCGCCCTGCCGGACGTGCCGACCGTCCGCACCTGGGTGGCCGCTCGCTCGCTCGCGGCGGAGGCCCTGCAGGCCGTGGGACGGCTCGACCCGGCGGAGGGTGTGGGTGCCTGGTTCACGCGGCGTGCAGCGGGCCACGGTGGCGGGGTCGGGGCGACGGCGGACGTCCGGTGGGCGGTCGTCGTGGAGTGCCTCGACGAGGACGGCAGCGTCGTGCGTGCCTGGGCGAACGGCACGGACCCGGTCGTCGCCGCGGCGGATCTCACGCTGGTGGCCGCCGAACGGCTCGTCCGTGGTGGTGCGGGGGCCGGGCCGACCGCGGCCGGGCTCGGGGACGTGCGCGGCCAGCTCGACGCGGTGGCCGATCTGCGGACCCTGCGCTGGTCCGTGAGCCGACCGGAGCCGTCGCAGCGCTAGGCGAGCTGGTCGACGACGAACGTGCTCCACACGAGCACCACGACCGTCGTGTTGAAGGCCGTGTGCCACACCGTCGAGGCGTAGATGCCGTCCACCTGCCGACGTGCGTGGTCGCGGTCGTCGAGCGGGTCGGTGCGCAGCCGGCGGACGCTGCGTACCGACCGACGCGTCGGGCGGAAGGCGGCCACCAGCGGTGCCGGGGCCGTGGGCCGCCCCCGTGCCACGCCCCGGCGGTAGAGCTCGCCGTAGACGAAGCCGGCCACCGAGATCCCGACGGCCGCGGCGAACGGGACCAGCATCACGAGGTGCGCCGCGCCGAACACGAGGGCCGCCCACACGCGCGTGGGCAGCGCCCAGGTCTCGGCCCCGGCGCGGAACACCTCCTCCTCGACGAAGGCGAACCACGGCAGCAGGCAGGCGAGAAGGGCCAGGAACAGGGTCACGAAGCCGAGCAGCAGCAGGTCCGGACCGTCGGCCGGTGCGGGACCCGTGGCCTCGGCGGCGACGTCCAGCGGCGCGAACACGGCGTTGCCCGAGGTGGCGACGAGGTCCCCGAGCCCGCGGCCGAGGACCGGCACGGCGGCCGCGGCGGCGACGCTCGTGGTGACCACCACGACGAGCAGCACGAGGCTGCCGAGCACGTGGCGGGGACGGATCGACCGCCACACGGCCACCGCCAGCGCCCGGCGGCCCCAGGCGACCCACGCCGCACGGGCGAGCAGGGCCAGCACCAGCGTGGCGAGGAGGAGGCGGGGGAGTGGGACGGGCACGCGGCGAGGCTATGGCGGCCGGGTGCGCGGTCGCGGGTGCCTGCACGCGTGCGGATGCTGGGGTAGAACAGGAGGAGCGGCGCAAGGAGGTGTGCAGGTGCGTCGATCCGTCGTCTACGACCCCGTGCCGTTCCCCGCGGACGTGCGTGGGGAGCTCGTCACGACGCTGGAGCGCCTGCACGCCGACGAGCCGTTCGGCCCGCTGGACGTCCGCGCCACCGCCCGTCGCGTGGCCGGGGCCGCGGCGACGGTCGGGCTCGAGCCGATGATGGTCCGGGGCCGCGTCGACGTCGGCGGTGCCGAGCTCGACCACGTGTTCGTCGTCGTCGACGGCCGGGTGGTCGACCTCGCCCTCCCGATTCGAGCCCCGTCCTTCGCGCAGACGGTCCGGGCCTGGGTCGCCGGGGACCTCGACCACGGCGAGCTCGTCGAGCGGGCTGCCCGTCACGGCATCGAGGACCGGGTCGTGGGGGAGTACCCGCGCCGGCTGTGCTACCGCGGAGCACCGCTGTGGGGGCACGACTGAGCGGACGCGTCACCCGCGTGCTGGTCGCTCGTTGGAGGGGGCACACCCCCCCTCCGACAGAAGCGACTTCCCATGGCAGCCAAGCGCAAGCCGTCCGACCCGATCCGGCTCTCCTCGGTGATGGGCGTCGCCCGTGCCCTGCTCGGGACCTTCGAGGCCCGTGAGGCGGTGGAGGTCCTCGTCATCGAGTTCGGCTGGGACGTCGCGTTCCAGGCGCTGCTCCTGCTGCGCGGCCCCGACGCCGAGCGCGCGCTGCTCCTGACGATGGAGCGCCTGCTGACCGAGGGGCTCTCGCGCGAACTGGAGGGACTCGACGTCCTCGAGCCGCGCGGCGGCCGCGACTGAGGGCGGCGACCGGTCAGTAGTGTGCGAGCCGCTGCGGGGTGTCCGTGGCGGCTCGAGCCCTGTCGGAGTGTGTGATGGCCCGGATCCTCGTCTGTGACGACGACCCGAGCGTGCGCCAGCTCCTGGAGGTGACCCTCGCGTTCGACCACGAGGTGCACCTCGCGGAGGACGGACAGCAGGCGCTGGACCTGCTTGCCGGGGGCACGGCGGTCGACCTCGTCGTCCTCGACGTGATGATGCCGGTCAAGGACGGCCTGACGACCCTGCGCGAGCTGCGTGCCGATCCGGCGACCGCGGGCATCCCCGTGATCATGCTCACGGCCCGCGCCCAGGACCGCGACGCCCGGGCCGGGATCGAGGCCGGCGCGGACCACTACATGACCAAGCCGTTCGACCCGCTGGAGCTCGAGCAGTTGATCGACCGGTTCGTCAGCTGAGCTCCTACGTCGCGAACGCGCCGATCGCCTGCATCACCACGGCGATCGCGAGGCCGGCGATCAGCATGCGACGCAGGAGTGCCTCCGGCCCCCGGAGGAGTCGGATGCCGACGAGGCCCAGGAGCGGTGCGGCGGCCGCCAGTGCCTCCAAGGGGTAGCGGTAGGAGAAGTACCCGGCTCCGCCGGAGGCACGGTTCGCCTTCCACTGCAGCAGCAGGTACGCGATGCCGCCCAGGGCGGCCGCGACGGTCCAGTCCGGCACAGCACGGCGATCACGCCATGCAGCCAGGCCCAGTGGCAGGAGGAAGGGCGCCCAGATCAGCAGCCCGTAGCGGGGGTGGGCGAGTCCCCGGGCGACGTTCCGCACGAACGACCATGCGTCCACGGCGAGGGCGCGCTCGAGCAGCACGGGTGGGTAGCCGCCCGACACCGAGGGTGCGCCGTGTACGGCGGCGTTGTAGGTGAGCAGCGCGGCCAGTCCGATGCCGGCTCCGAGACCCACGGCGACCACCGGGCGCCAGTCACGCCGACGGAACCCCACGACGAGCCCGAGCACCGCCGCGACGACCGCGATGTGGGGTCGGACGAGGATGCCCGCACCGTACGCCAGTCCCGTCCCGAACCATCGGTCCCGCGCGGCGGCGAGACCGCCTGCCGCCACGGCCAGCATCGCGGGTCCGTGTGTCCAACTCATGTTCGCAGCGACGCTCCAGGCACTCGTGGCCGTGCCGGCGAGGACACCCACGACGATGGCGTCGCGTCGTCCGGTCCCGAGCTGGAGCATCGTTGCTGCAACGGCGCCGCAGAACGAGGCGGTGACCAGGAGCGCGGCGATCGTCGCCGGCCACATCGGCGGGACAGGGACCGTCACCGCACCGAGTTCCGGATGTCGTGTCTCGGTTCTCGTCTGCGGTGTCGTCTCGACGCCACTGAGCCAGTAGAACGGCACCAGCGTCGCTGCGGTCCCCGGTGGGTACTGCGACACCGGCCCGTTCTCCGAGGGGACGAACCAGGCCACGTAGCCCCGGACGCCTCGCTCGACGATGGGCTCGTGGCCCGACACGACCGGCGAGCCCGTGTTCGCGAGGTACCACGCCGTGACCGCGTTGGTGAAGGCGTCGATCCCGTAGTCCTCGCCGTCCCACGCAGCGCTGACCGCGTAGAGCGGCAGGACGACGAGGAGCGCGGCGAGGCCGACCGTGACCATCGCCGTGCGCGGCGCACGCCCAAGCACGAGTTCGTCACGGTTCGTCGCGTCGTCCAGCGGCATCCCGCATCTCGGTCGCCGAGACCGTACGGCGCCCCGGCCGACCGGACACGGACGTGACGCTTGGGAACGGTGCCCGGGATCGCTACACTTTCGAAACAGAACTGTTGGGTAAGTCAGCGCACCGGAGCCCGCGATCAGCGACACCCGCGCCATCACCGCCGAGCGGTCCCTCGTGGACCTGCTCGGCGAGACGCGTGCCGCGATCGTCCAGCACCTGCGCGACGCCGGTGACGCCAGTGTCGCCGAGCTCGCCGAGCACCTCGACATCTCCGAGGTCGCGACCCGAAGGCACGTCGACCGTCTCGCCGACGACGGCCTCGTGGACAGCGAGACGGTCAACCCGGGGCGCGGTCGCCCCGTGGCCCGCTGGTCGCTCACCGAACGCGGCGTCGGGCTGTTCCCGAGCCGCTACGACGAGCTCGCCCACCAGCTGCTCGACTTCCTCGCCGAGGGCGGTCGCGAGCAGCTCGGCGCGTTCCTCCGCTGGCGGCAGGAGCAGCAGGTCTCGACCTACGCGGCCGACGTCGACGCCGACGACCTGCCCGGCCGCGTCGCCCAGCTCGCCGAGCTGCTGACCCGCGACGGCTACCGTGCCGAGGTCGAGGCGACCGGCGACGGTTTCACGCTCCGCCAGCAGCACTGCACGATCGCCGACGTCGCCGCGGACCAGCCGCTGCTGTGTGCGCACGAGGCCGCCGCCTTCGGCCGCCTCCTCGGCGACGAGGTCCGCGTCACCCGCCGCGAGACCATCGCGAGGGGCGACGGCGCCTGCGTCTGCCACGTCCAGGTGCGTGAGCCCGTCGCGAACACGCTGCCGGTCATCCCGGTCACCAGCCCCACAACCTCCTGCTGCGACGGCCCATCGGGCCAGCGCAGCACGACGAACACCAACCCCATCCCGCCCACGACGCCAGAGGACGCTGCATGAGCACCTCAGAGATCCCCCTCCCGGCACCCGCCGAGGAGACGGCACGCGACCGGCAGCAGAAGGTCGCCGACGAGCTGAAGGACTACAAGTTCGGCTGGTCCGACTCCGACGAGGGCTACGCCTTCACCTCTGGGCGCGGTCTGACGGCCGACACCGTCGCCGCGATCTCCGAGCGCAAGAACGAGCCCACGTGGATGCGTGACCTTCGTCTGCGCGCCTTCAAGGCGTACGAGCGCCGCCCGATGCCCAACTGGGGCTCGGACCTCTCCGGCATCGCGTTCGACGACATCTACTACTACGTCGAGGCGTCCGAGGGGAAGGTGAACTCCTGGGAGGACCTCCCGCCGGAGATCATGGAGACCTACGAGAAGCTGGGCATCCCGGAGGCCGAGCGCAAGCGCCTCATCGCCGGTGTCGCCGCGCAGTACGAGTCGACGGTGCTCTACCACCAGATCCGTGAGGACCTGGAGGAGCAGGGTGTCGTCTTCCTCGACACCGACGAGGCGCTGCACCAGCACGAGGAGCTGTTCCGCAAGCACTTCGGCACGGTCATCCCGCCCAACGACAACAAGTTCGCGGCGCTGAACACGGCCGTGTGGTCGGGCGGCTCGTTCATCTGGATCCCCGAGGGCGTCAAGGTCGACATCCCGCTCCAGGCCTACTTCCGCATCAACAAGCAGAACATGGGCCAGTTCGAGCGCACGCTGATCATCGCCGAGCCCGGCTCGTACGTGCACTACGTCGAGGGCTGCACCGCGCCGATCTACTCGAGCGACTCGCTGCACTCGGCCGTGGTCGAGATCATCGTCAAGGAGGGCGCACGCGTCCGCTACACGACGATCCAGAACTGGTCGAACAACGTCTACAACCTCGTCACCAAGCGCGCCGTCGCCGAGAAGAACGCCACCATGGAGTGGATCGACGGCAACATCGGCTCGAAGGTGACGATGAAGTACCCGGCCGTGTGGCTCACGGGCGAGGGCGCCAAGGGTGAGGTCCTGTCGGTGGCGTACGCCAACGACGGCCAGCACCAGGACGCCGGCGCCAAGATGGTCCACGCCGCGCCGAACACCACCTCGAACATCCTCAGCAAGTCGATCTCCAAGGGCAAGGGCCGCACCAGCTACCGCGGCCTCGTCCGGATCGAGGAGGGTGCGACCAACAGCCGCAGTGCCGTCAAGTGCGACGCGCTGATGCTCGACGACCAGTCCCGCTCCGACACCTACCCCTACATGGAGATCGAGCAGGACGACGCCACGATCGAGCACGAGGCGACCGTCTCGAAGCTGTCCGAGGACCAGCTGTTCTACCTGCAGGCCCGCGGCATCGACGAGGACGAGGCCACGGCGATGATCGTGCGCGGCTTCATCGAGCCGATCGCGCGCGAACTGCCCATGGAGTACGCGGTGGAGCTGAACAGGCTCATCGAGATCGAGATGGAGGGTGCGATCGGTTGATCCGGTCCGTCCGGCCTGGTCCGGCAACGGCGGCAGCCTCCTCGCTTGGTGCTCGGCCCCTTGGGGCCTGCGCTCCGCTTGAGAGTCGGCTACCACCGCAACCGGACCCGGCCTCCGCAGGTCACTGCGGTGCCCAGCACGATCCAGACGTGTGAGAGAGAGAAGAGAAGTGGTTCCCAACGAGCTCGATGAGCGCGACGTGATCTCCGTTTCGGAGGCACGTGGTGAGGTTGCTGCGGTCCGAGACCGTCGTCTCGCCGCGTACAAGGCGTTCCAGGACCTGGCGTGGCCGGACTCGTCGACCGACGAGTTCTGGCGGTCGACGCCGTTCAGGCGGATCGAGACCGGGCTGCCGGTCGTCGACGGGTCCGACGCGGCCGCGCCGGGGTCGTCGCTGGCCGACGACGCGGAGGCCGCGCTCGCGACGGCGACGATCGTCGACGGCGCGCTCGTCGCGACGACCGTGCCGACCGAGCTGGCCGAGCAGGGCGTCGTCGTGGCGTCGCTCTCGGACCCGGAGCACGCCGACCTCGTGGGGGAGCGGCTGACCACGCTCACCGCGGGGCGTGAGGACACCGGGTACGACGAGTTCGACCGGACGATCGCGCTCAACGACGCCGCGTGGACGGCCGGTGTGCTCGTGCACGTGCCGGCGAACGTCGAGCTCTCGGCACCGATCCTCGTCCGCGTGCACGTCACCGAGGCCGGGACGCACCTGCCCCGCGTCCTCGTCGACCTCGGGCACCACGCCCGCGCCACCGTCGTGCTGGAGCACACCAGCGAGGACCCCGGTGACGAGCGCGTGCTCGTCGACGAGGTCGTCGAGGCATTCTGCGCCGACTCGTCCGCACTGAAGCTCGTCAGCTTCCAGGACTGGACCGGTCGCGTCGACCACCTCGGTCTACACAAGGGCCGCGTCGAGCGCAACGCCCGGTTCGACCCCGTCGAGCTCAACTTCGGCGGCGGCACCGTCCGGATGCGCCCCGAGACCGACCTCGTCGCCCCCGGCGGCGAGACCTACCCGGCCGGCGTCTACGCCGCCGACGCGGGGCAGTGGTTCGACCTCCAGCCCTACGTCCGGCACCTCGCGCCGCGCGCCACCAGCGACGTCCTGTTCAAGGGCTCGCTGCAGGGCGAGAGCCGCACCGTCTTCCGCGGCAACGTGCTCGTGGTCGAGGACGCGGTCGGCACCGTCACCGACGAGAACAACCGCACGCTGATCCTCACCGACGGTGCCCGCGCGGACGCGACGCCGTTCCTCGAGATCTTCTGCGCCGACATCACCGCCGGCCACGGCTCCGCCACCGGCCAGGTCGACGCCCGCGCCCTGTTCTACCTCGAGGCCCGCGGCATCCCGCGCGAGCAGGCCATCCGCCTGATCGTCACCGGGTTCTTCCGTGACGTCCTCGACCGCGTCGACGTGCCGCTCGTCGAGGAGCGCGTCATGGCCCGCGTCGAGGAGGAGGTCAGCCACGTCGACCTCAGCCGCCTCGGCATGACCGACGCGACGCTCACCGGTGACGACCTCGTATGAGCAGCCGCGTCGCCAGCCTCGCAGACCTCGAACCCGGCACACCGGTGCGGGTCGAGGTCGACGGTGAGCCCGTCGCGCTCGTCCGGATCGGCGACGACGTGTTCGCGGTCCACGACACCTGCAGCCACCAGGAGGCGTCGCTCTCCGAGGGCGAGGTCTGGGACCGCGAGATCGAGTGCCACCTGCACGGCGCGATGTTCTCGCTGGACACCGGCGCGCCGAGCTGCCTCCCCGCCACCAAGCCCGTCCCCACCTACGAGGTCACCGTCGACGGCGACGACGTCCTCGTGGACGCAACCACACCCACCAACGCGGCCCCCGTGCCCGACCACGCCTGAAGGAACTCCCATGGCAGACCTGAAGATCACCGACCTGACCGTCGAGGTCGACGGCACTCCCATCCTCAAGGGGGTGAACCTCGAGGTGAAGAGCGGCGAGACCGTCGCCCTCATGGGCCCCAACGGCTCCGGCAAGTCGACCCTCGCCTACGCCATCGCGGGGCACCCGTCCTACGAGATCACCGGTGGTGACATCGAGGTCGACGGCCGGTCGATCATCGAGGACGAGGCCGACCAGCGCGCCCGCGACGGCGTCTTCCTCGCCA
>JBFKQZ010000135.1:0-8407 GCA_041627475.1 Nitriliruptoraceae bacterium
CGGGCTGCTCGTGCTGCTCAGCGCCGTCACGTTGCACCTCCTCGTGCGACTGGCCGAACCCACCGCGTCGTGGCGACTCGGCGGCCTCGCGGGCGTCGTCGCCGGAGCTGCCGTGCTGACCAAGCCGTTCGCCTACGCCGCGCCGGCGTGGATCGCGCTGGCTGTCTTCGCCGGGTGGCTCGGACACCGGGACCTCCGACGCTCCGTCACCCAGCTCGTTGCAGCCGCGGTGGCCCTGCTCGCGGCCGGCGGGTGGTGGCCACTTCGCGAGCTCCTGCGGCACGGCGAGGTCGTCCCGACGCCCTTCGGGTACGCGGAGGCAGCCGAGCCCGTTGTCCGTCCCCTGTGGTGGCTGGGGTACGTGCTGTCCCGCGGTATGCGGACGTTCTGGGGGTTCTTCGGTGCCGAGGAGCACACGCTGCCCTGGAGCGTTCACGTGGTCGCGACGGTCGTGGCGGTCGCCCTCCTGGTGATCGGCCTGCAGGGCCGCCGGGCCTGGCACGCGGATGCTCGCCGTGTCCGGCTGGCCATCCTGCTGGCACCAGCGGTGACGACGTTGGCGGGCGTGCTGTTCGGCGCCTGGCAGGGCTACGCCCGCACCGGGGTGACCAGCGGGATCCATGGTCGCTACCTGTTCCTGGCCCTCCCGGGGCTCGCGATCATCGTCGCCGCCGGGCTCGAAGAGGTCGCTGGCCGCTACCAGCTCGGCCCGAGCCTCGTCTCGGCGGCCGCCGGGTTGGCCGCACTGGCCATGCAGGCTTCGGGACTTCGGACGGTGACCATCGGCTTCTGGGAGGGCGGCTGGGTGGATGGGTTGCAGGCAGCCAGCGCCTGGAGCCCGTGGGCCCCCCTGCCTGCGCTTGGCCAGTTCGGGGCGCTGCTCGCGTTGCTGCTCGCGGTGGCGACGACGCCCACTCGCCCGACGGGGCCAGGGCACGGAGAACCGGTCAGCCGGCCGCTTGCTGACCGGCTTCGAGTGAGGCCTTGAGGACGTCGACCACCGGCGCCGAGACGGCGCCCTCGCCGCCGATGATCACGAGCTCGGGCGCTCGCCACCCGAGTGCCGTGACCCACGCCGGGTGCTCCTCGGCGCGCCAGGGCGCCGCGTTGGCCTCGTGGCTGATGGGCACGAGGAGGAGGCGGCCGCCGAGGTGGGCGGCGAGCGGCCCCGCTGACAGCCCGTCGGGGTAGTTGGCCCCCGTCGCGGCGACCAGGACCTGCGCGGGCGACTCGGTGGACAGGCCCTCGGCGAGTCGGCTCGTGTGCCAGCGGGTCGAGCCCGCGAGCCGGTCGACGGCGTACCCGAGGTCGAGGAGCTGCTGCTCGACCTCTGCGGGCACGGTCGCGGTGCCACCGGCGATCGTCACGGCCGCCGGCTTCAGGCGGGCGAGCGCGTCTCTGGTCACCTGCGGGACCGTGTCGTCGACGACGAGGACGGGCCATGGCGCAGCGGCTTTCGCCTGCCGTGCCGTCACGCCGGCCACGGCGAGTGCATCGGGCCACTCGCGCGTCGGTGCGCCGGGGAAGCGCCCGCGGACGAGGACCACGCGCTCGACGGGACCCTCGGGCGCGATGTGCTCGGCGATCCTCGCCGCGGTCGCCTCGCGATTGACGCCCTCGAGCCGCGTGACCGTCGTCACACCCGCGGCCTCGAGGTCGGCGACGACCTGCGGGCTCAGCGCCGCCTCGCCGCCGAGGACGAACGCGGTCGTGGCGCCGAGGCGTTTCACCTCGTCGCGGACCGGGCCGGCGAGGCCGGTCGGCGGCGTGATGATGAGCGGCGCGTCGTACTTGCCGGCGAGGCCCGAGCCGGCGAGGGCGTCCGCCGGGTTGTCGTCCCGCGCGATGACGATGTGCTCGGACGACTCCCAGCCGGCTGCCGAGACCGCGACCGAGGTGTCGATGCGGCTCTGCCCCCATTGCCGAGCCGTCCGGACCGGTGGCGGGGGCTCCGGCGTCGGCTCGGGCTCGGGCTCGGGCGCGTACTCGCCGACATGGATCAGCCCCGACCGGGTGCTGAGCTTGCTGCGCAGGGACTCTCCGGAATAGCGCTTCGTGACCGTCTCGCCCGCGCCGTCGCGCCCGTACACGACGGCACCGGCGATCCGCTTGGTGCTGCCCTCCGCAGTGAAGCAGCACGTCGGGCGACCACCCGGGCCTCGGTGCTCGATGACCATGCGCTCGAAGGAGGCGAGCCCGAACCTCGCGGCCAGGTCGGCATTGGTGAAGCCCTTCGACCACCGCTGGAAGGGGTTCCCGGAGTTGTCCGGGTGCTCCCACCGTGACGTGTCGACCGGCACGAGGTAGCTGAACGCGGTGCCCCAGACGTGCTTGACGTCCTCGCTCCAGCCGCCGTGCGACGACGAGTAGAACGCCGCCGCGATCCTCACGGTTCCGGCGTCGTCGTAGCGCAGGTACTGGCCGGTCGTGGCGTCGACGGCGGCGCGCCAGCGACCGCTCGCATCGACGTTCTCGCGCTCCCAGCCCGTCCAGTGCTGGTCGAACGTCGACTTGAACAGGTCGCAGCGACAGGTCCCGCTGGGGTGTTCGAGGTAGCCGCCCGTCGCATCGCGGTCCCACACCGACTCGCGCGTGCGGATCGTGGCCTCGGCGTAGCTGGCCCCCGCGATCGCCTGGACCTTGTGCGCCTCGACCTCCCAGCTCACCGGGATCTCGTCGAGGCCGTAGAGGTACCGCTGCATGGCGGTCTGGCCGTTGCCGGCGGTGATGTACTGGGTGACGTAGGTCGTCGTGCCGTTGATCGACGAGTGGTCGAACTCCGTGAAACCCCACTTCACGCGGAGGCCGCTGGGGTAGGCCGACGAGGTGACCTGGACGAGTCGGACGACCGTGCCGTCGTGCATCAGGCGCAGGCGGCCCCAGTAGGGGCTGAAGCCGCCCGTCCCACGGAAGTGGCATCCGGCATCGGTGCCCGGCGTGCACGACGCGCCGACCCCCTCGTCCGCCAGCGTGAACGTGCCGTCGCCGTTCGGCCACACGACCCACACACCCCCCGCGGGCTGCGTGGCGACGGTCGTGCACGTCACCCCGTCGTAGTCGCACATCGTCCAGTCGATCGGGCGGCCACCCGCCGCTGCGGACGTGGTCCTCACGGTCGTCTGATCGGTACCGATCTTGCGCAGGTGGACCCGGATGACGCTGCGCTCCGAGGCCACCGGGCCGAGGTGGGAGCCCGTGTAGTAGGTCTGGAGGATCTCGGGGTGCGTGCAGCCCAGCTTCGCTGCGCCCTGGGCGCCGTACTGGCTCATGCCCACGCCGTGGCCGAATCCGCCGCCGTTGACGACGACGTCGATCGAGCCGTCGTCGAGCTTCGCCTGGGTCCCGGGGTCGGTGGTGAACGGCAGGTCCATCCCACCGGCGGGCTGGCACCCGCTGGGCGGGGGGTCCTGCGCCAGCGCCACTGACGGTGACGCGGCAGCGACCAGCAGCGAGGCCAGTAGCGACGCTGCCGCCACGAGGCGAGCGACTCGCCTCGTGACTCCGCCCGCACGCGGAGTGGGCACGCCGAGCTCAGGCACCAGGCGTCTCACGAGCCACAGGAGTTAACAGTCCTCTACGAGGGTAACGGTAGCGTGTCGAAGGTAGGGGGACCACAGCCGTGTAGTTCGCGCGAGGTCCTGCACCTGTTGCCACCGCCGTCCGCCCACCGCCGATCAGACGTGTGTCTGCGCGTGGATCCGACGGCCGGGGCCGTTCAGGCCTCCGCCGGCGGTCGGCGCTCGTCGTTGCGGAGTTCCTCCCCCGCCTCGACGCGCACCCCGCTGCCCAGCACGACGCCACGTCCGAGCCAACAGGCCCCGTCGACGAACGAGCCGGGCCCGGCGAGCAGGTCGATCGCACGCGCGCCACCATCGATGACGACCTCGTCATGTGCGATGAGTCCCGGCAGCACGGCGCCCGCGCCGATCTGCGCGTTCCGCCCGACGACCGCGTTGGGCCCGACGACCGCACCTGCACCGACCACCGCGCCATCGAGCACGAGGACGGGCCCGCGCAGGTCGGCAGCCTCGTGCACGTCGGCTCCCGCAGCGACCCGGACGCCGTTGCCGCGGTCCGCGACCGTCTCCACGGACGGCCACGAGAGCTGGCCAGCCAGGGCCATCGCGTGGCCGTCTCGAAAGCGGTCCGGTGTGCCGAGGTCGGCCCAGACGCCGTCCCAGACGACGCTCTCGATGTGGCCGCCGCGCTCCAGCAGCTCGGGGAAGACCTGCCGCTCGAAGCTGAGGCGGCCGCCGTCGTAGGGCTCGAAGACGTCGGGGTTGAGCACGTAGGTGCCGGCGTTGATCGTGTCGTCGTCGAGTGTGCCCGGCTCGGGCTTCTCCACGAACGCGACGATGCGGCTGCCGTCGCGGACGCACACGCCGAACGTCGAGTTGTCCTCCACTCGCGTCAGGACGAGCGTCGCGTCGGCCTCCGTCTCACGGTGACGGCGGATGGCGGCCTGGAAGTCGACGTCCGTCAGGATGTCCCCGTTGAGGACGAGGAACGGTTCGTCGAGCCCTCGTGCGACCTCACGGACACCTCCCGCCGTGTCGAGGGGCTCCGGCTCCGGCACGGTCGCGAGCTCGACACCGAGGCCGCCGGCCACCGGCGTGAGCGCGTCGAAGGGCGCGGTGTCCTGACCAACGACCAGGTGGACACGTACGACACCGGCCGCCGCCAGTCGCCTGATCACGCCGACGAGGAAGGGTTCACCGCAGAAGGGCAGCAGCGGCTTCGGCGTGTCGTACGTCAACGGCTGCAGGCGCGTACCCCGACCGCCCGCGACGATCAGCGCATCCTTGACCGTGTCGTCACTCACCAGTCGTGCTCCTGCCGTGTCGAACACCTGCGATCCAGCCCCAGACGAGCACCAGGGCCACCCACCCGGCCAGCCCGACCCGGACGAGCGGCTGGAGGAGCCGTCCGATGCCACGGGCGTAGGCACGACCGTAGAAGCGGTCGAGGCTGCGTGCGTGAGCGATGACCATGCGGGCACGCCGCCGTCGCGTTGAGGCGCCGACCGCGTGGACGACACGTGCCGACGGTGCGAACCGGATCCGCCAGCCCTCCTGGCGCAGCCGGTATCCGAGGTCGACGTCCTCCACGAACATGAAGTAGCCCGGGTCGAAGCCGCCGACGCTGTCGAACGCCCACCGGCGGAACGCGACCGCGCAGCCCGAGACCCAGTCGACGTCCCGCTCCGCATCAGGGTCGACGTCGGTCTGGCGGTACGACCGCGTCCACGGGTTCGACGGCAGCCACAGGCCGAGCAGCGCGTGGCCGGCAGCCTGCCCGAGCGTCGGGAACGTCCGCGCGGACGCCTGGCGGCGGCCGTCCGGGTACAGCACGAGCGGGCCGACGGCGCCGATCTCCGGGCTCTCTGCCATGGACCGGCGCAGCTCGTCGAGGGAGCCCGGCGAGAAGCGGGTGTCGGCGTTGGCCACCACGACGACCGGCGCCGACGTCCGGGCCACCCCCGCGTTGGCACCCCGCCCGTAGCCCACGTTCGCCAACTCGAGCACCGTCACGTCCGGGTACGCGGACCGGACGGCGTCGCCCGTGCCATCCGTCGAGCCGCTGTCGACGACGACGATCTCGTCCGCGCCAGCGTCGTCGAGCGTGGCGAGGCAGCCGAGGACCTCGTCGCGGGTCTGGTGCGTGACGATGACGACGGCGACGGGCGCATCCTCGTCCGCGATGCTCACCGGTGCCGGGGCCGATGCGGTGCTCACGTGCGCTGCCCGATCCCGATGAGCGAGATCCCGACCATGATCAGTGCCGTCCCGACGTAGACCATCGGGGTCGGTCGCTCGTGGAGCACGAGCACGCTGAAGGCGAGGATGAAGACGTAGCCCAACGCCACCACGGGGTAGGCCACAGACAGCGGCAGGCGCGACAGCGTGACGAGCCAGAGGATCGCCGAGACACCGAACGCGGCCAGCCCGGCAACGACCTGCCACGTCGACAGGACCTTCAGCACGAGCGCGAGAACCTCGCCCATGGCCACCCCGGAGATCTCGCCGACCCGATCCATCCCCGACTTGAGCAGGACCTGACCCGTCGTCGCGAGCGCGATCGACGCGACGAGGATGACGATCGTGCTCACTCATGCACCTCGTGGTCACCCAGCTCGCCGAGCAACCGCGAGAGGCCCTCGCGCCAGGGCCGCAGCGGCGTCAGGCCGGCCTGAGTCGCGTGGCGATCGGAGAGCACCGAGTACGCGGGGCGCGGCGCGGGCCGATCGAGCTCGCTCGACTTCATCGGTTGGAGGTCGACCTCGAGTCCGGCGAGCTCGAACGTGGCCGCCGCGAGGTCGAACCACGAGCACGTCCCCGAGTTCGTCCGGTTCCAGGTGCCGTGCCGACCACCCGCGGCGAGCTCGCGGATCGCGACCGCGAGGTCGCGGGTGAACGTCGGCGAGCCCACCTGGTCGTCGACGACCCGGGCGCTTCCCTGCTCACGGCCGACGCGGAGCATCGTCCTCACGAAGTTGCTGCCACGCGCGCCGCAGACCCACGCGGTGCGCACGATGTAGTGCGCGGGCAGGGTCTGGCGGATGAGCGCCTCGCCGGCGGCCTTGGTGCGCCCGTACTCGCTGACGGGCCCGATCGGGTCGAACTCGGTGTACGGGCGGGTGCCTGCGCCGTCGAAGACGTAGTCCGTCGAGAGGTGGACGAGCTCCGCGCCGACGTTGCGGCAGGCGCGGGCGAGCCACCACGGCCCGAGGGCGTTGTCGCGGTGGGCACGGTCAGGATCGCCCTCGCACCCGTCGACGTTCGTCCAGGCCGCGCAGTTGACGACGAGCTCGGGCTCGAGGTCATGGACGACCGCGGAGACCGCGGCCTCGTCGGAGACGTCGAGGTCGACGTGGGTGAGGCCAGTGACGTGGGTGCCGGGGCGCTCGCGGTAGGCGTCGAGGACGTCCAGCCCGAGCTGGCCGCCGGCACCCGTGACGAGGACCCGCACCGTCAGCCCTTCTGCCCGCGGCGGTCCGATGCCCCGCCCTGCTTCAGCGGTCGCCACCACCACTCGTTCTCGCGGTAGAACTCGATGGTGAGATCGAGCCCCTCCTCGAAGCTGTGCTCCGGCTTCCAGCCGAGTTCACGGATGCGCGTCGTGTCGACGGAGTAGCGCAGGTCGTGCCCGGGGCGGTCCTGCACGAACTCGATCATCTCCTCGCCGAGCCCGAAGCGGTCGAGGATCGCGTAGGTGAGCTCCTTGTTGCTCAGCTCGTTGCCCGCACCGACGTTGTAGACACCACCGGGCTCGCCCTCGACCAGCACGAGCCACTGCGCAGCCGCGTTGTCGACGACGTAGGTCCAGTCGCGGACGTTGCGGCCGTCGCCGTAGAGCGGGACCTTCCGGCCGTCCATGAGGTTGGTGACGAAGAGCGGGATGACCTTCTCGGGGTAGTGGTACGGCCCGAAGTTGTTGGCCGTCCGCGTCACCATGATCGGGTAGCCATAGGTGACGTTGTACGCACGCGCGAGCAGGTCGGCCGAGGCCTTCGAGGCGGAGTACGGCGAGTTCGGCTCGAGTCCGTCGCCCTCGCTGAACGAGGCCGGCTCGGCGATCGAGCCGTACACCTCGTCCGTCGAGATGTGCAGGAACCGCTCGACCTCGAGCTGGCGGGCGGCCTCGAACACGACGCCCGCACCGTACGAGTTCGTGTAGAGGAACGGGGCGGGCCCGTCGATCGAGCGGTCGACGTGCGACTCCGCCGCGAAGTTCACGACGGCATCGTGGCCCGCCATGGCCTCGCGCAGCTGCTCGGCCTGACAGATGTCACCGCGCACGAACTCGTACCGGTCGTCGGCCGCCACGTCACGCAGGCTCTCGGGATTGCCGGCGTACGTCAGGATGTCGAAGTTGGTGACCCGGACGTCGTCCGTGTTCTGGAGGACGTACCGGATGAAGTTGGAGCCGATGAAGCCGGCTCCGCCGGTCACGAAGAGTCGCATGGAGTACTCACTTGGATGGACGAAGGTCGATGTCAGCGCAGCCGACTCCTCAGGGCAGCCCGACCTGGCTGTCGTCGCCGAGCATGAACCGGTAGGCCGCGGGCTTGCGCTCGCCACGCGTGATCGTCACGTCACGCCCGAGCAGCGATCCCTCGATGCGCGGGATGTCCTTGACCGTGCAGCGCTCGAGGACGACGGCGAACTCGATCTCGGTGCGCTCGATCAGGCAGTCGCTGGCGATCGAGGTGAAGGGCCCGACGTAGGTGTCGACGAGCCTCGTCCCGGCGCCGATGATCGCCGGGCCGCGGACGTTGGAGCTGATGAGCTCGGCGCCCTCCTCGATGACGACGCTGCCGACGACCTCCGAGTCCTCGTCGACCGCTCCGTCGACGCGCCGGCGGAGTCCGCCGAGGACGATGCGGTTGGCCGAGAGCAGCTCGTCC
>JBFKQZ010000136.1:0-8401 GCA_041627475.1 Nitriliruptoraceae bacterium
GCCTCGGCGACGACCTGCTCCCCCGCCGCAGCGCGCAGGGTCACCTGGCGCGTGTACGCACGGGAGGCCTCGATGGACTCGCGCATGCGGACCAGCTTGTGCCGCACCACCTGCCGGCCCATGAGCGGGCGGCCGAACGTCTCGCGGTCACGACACCACTGCACCGTCAGGTCGAGGCAGCGCTGGGCCAGCCCGTAGCCGTGCACCGCGAGCCCGATGCGCTCGCCGACGAAGTTCTCGCCGATGTACTGGAACCCACGGTTCTCCTCGCCGACGAGGTGCGACACCGGCACGCGGACGTCGGTGAACGCGAGCTCGGCGGTGTCCGAGCAGCGCCAGCCCATCTTGTCCAGCGGCGCCGACACCTCCAGGCCCTCGGCGTCGCGCTCGATCACCAGCAGCGAGATGCCACCGGCACCCGGGCCACCGGTGCGCACCGCGGTGGTGAAGTAGTCCGCGCGCGTGCCGCTGGTGATGTAGGTCTTGGCGCCGTTGACGACGTAGTGGTCGCCGTCGCGCTCCGCGCGGGTCGTGAGGTTGTTGACGTCGGAGCCGCCGCCGGGCTCGGTGATGGCGAGCGACCCGATCAGCTCGCCGGCCAGGGTGGGCACGACCCAGCGCTCGACCTGCTCGCGCGTGCCGTGCCCGACGATGTGCGGACACGCGATCCCGTTGGTGAACAGCGCGCTCATCAGGCCGCTCGACGCACCGGCCTCCAGCATCGCCTCGTCGCGGACGGTCACGTCGACGAGCGTCCCGCCGCTGCCGCCGGCCTCCTCCGGGAACCCGAGCCCGAGCAGGCCCGCCTCGGCGGCCGCGACGTGCAGGTCACGCGGCAGCCGACCGTCGCGTTCGAACTGGTCGTGGCGGTCGGTGACGTGCTTCTCGACGAACCGCGTGGCCACGTCGGCCAGCGCGCGCCGCTCCTCGGTCGCGAACGGATCGGCGTGGGGCTCGGTCTCGACGTTGATCACGTGACGTCCTCGGGGGTTGCTGGTGGCACGAGTGCCGCGGGGTCCTGCAACAGGGCGACGGGGACGTCGACGTGGCGGGAGCGGAGCCACTCGGCGAGGCCCTTGGCCTGCGGGTCGAAGCGCGTGCCGCTCGAGACCCCCTCCCCGAGCAGCCCGTGCACGACGACGTTGACCGCGCGCAGGTTCGGCAGGGGGTGGACGTCGACCTCGAGGTCCGCGGCCTCCGGCAGCAGCGTGCGGACCGTGTCGGCGTCGATCGTGTGCACCAGCCAGGCGTAGGCCTCGTCGGTGCCGACCCAGAGGCCGATGTTCGCGTCGCCGCCCTTGTCCCCGCTGCGACCGCGGGCGACGCGACCGAGCGGGACGCGACGCGTCGGGCCGTCGGCGGGTGGCGCAGGCGCGGCGGGCACGGGCACCTCCTCGAGGGCGAGCAGGTCCCCGGGGTCCTCGACCACCTCGCGCGTCCCGTCGGGCAGCACCACCGTGTGCTCGACGAGGTCGCGGTCGAGGTACGCCGGCGTGTAGACGCCGTAGGGCGTCGCCTTCGACGGCGGCGCGGTGACGTGGAAGCCCGGGTAGCTGGCAAGTGCGAGCTCGATGCAGGCGCTGGTGAAGCGACGACCGATGCGGTCGGGGTCGGGGTCCTTCACCGACAGCCGCAGCAGCGCCGAGGCCGCCTGCTCGGTGACGGCGTCCTCGTGGTCCGTGCGGGCGAGGTCCCAGACCACCTCGGCGGGCGGGTCGTCGGCCAGAGCGGCCTCGACCTGCGCCCGGACGAGGTCGGCCTTCGCCTCGATGTCCAGGCCGGTCAGCACGAACTCGACCCCGTTGCGGTGCCCACCGAGCGAGTTGACGCAGACCTTCAGCTGCGGCGGCGGGGCCTCCCCGACCACGCCGGTGATCGCGACGCGGTCGTCGCCGACCTGCTCGAGCCGCACCGTGTCGAGGCGTGCCGTGACGTCGGGGTTGGCGTAGCGGGGGCCACCGACCTCGTAGAGCAGCTGCGCAGCGACGCTGTCGACGTCGACGACACCGCCGGTTCCGTCGTGCTTGGTGACCACGCTGCTGCCGTCGACCGCCACCTCGGCGATGGGGAAGCCCGGACGCTGGACGTCGTGGGCGGTGAACCCGGCGAGGTTGCCGCCGGTCGCCTGGCAGCCGCACTCGATGACGTGCCCGGCGACGAGTGCCCCGGCGAGGGCGTCGTGGTCGGTCGGTGTCCAGCCGTGGTGCCACGCCGCGCTGCCGATCACGAGCGCCGCGTCCGTCACCCGGCCGGTGACCACCACGTCGGCGTCGGCTGCGAGCGCCCGCGCGATGCCGAACCCGCCCAGGTACGCGTTGGCGGTGAGCGCACCGTCGACGCCGAGCTGGTCGGCGTGGGCGCGGACGTCATCACCGGCGACGGACGCGACGGCCGGGTCGAGACCGAGCTTCCCGGCCAGCTCGCCGACGGCCTCGGCGAGGCCTGCCGGGTTGAGCCCGCCGGCGTTGACCACGATCCGCACGCCACGGTCGAGCGCCTCGCCCAGCGACTGCTCGAGCTGGCGGAGGAAGGTCCGGGCGTAGCCCAGCGAGGCGTCGCGCATCCGGTCACGACCGAGGATGAGCATCGTCAGCTCGGCGAGGTAGTCGCCGGTGACCACGTCGACCGGACCGCCGGTGACCTGCTCGTGCAGGGCCGACAGCCGGTCCCCGTAGAACCCGCTGCAGTTGGCGATACGGACGGCGCTGTCGCTCATGCCCCGTCCTTCGGCGCGCGGCCGGGGCCGGGCGGTCCGGCGAAGGCCTGGACGATGTCGAGCCACTGGTCGGCGTCGGCCCCGGTCGCGACGAGGTCCGTGTCGTCGCGGTGGACGCGCTGCACGGCGAGGAGGCAGAAGTCGAGCGCGCTGCCGGTGATGGTCTGCTCGGCGTGCTCCGGGCCGAACGCCCACGTCGCGCCGTCCGGCGCGGCCAGCTCCACGCGGACGTCGGTGGACGGCGGGTCGAGGTCGTTCGCCACGTACGCGAATCCCCGCGTGCGGACCGCGAGGTGGGCGACGTGTCGCAGCCGCGCGGTGGGAGTGCGCTCGACGCCGAGCGCGTCGGCGACGTCCTGGCCGTGCGCCCACGTCTCCATCAGCCGGGCGGTCGCCATGGACGCAGCGGACATCGGCGGCCCGAACCAGGGCAGCTTCGTGCCGTCCGGGACCCGACCGAGCGCGTCGCGCAGCACGTCGCGCAGTGCCCGCCACTCCGCGAGCAGGCGGTCGTGCGGGATCGACCCGGCCTGCTGCGCGGCGGCAGTGACCGGGTCGTCGCTGTCCAGCTCCGCGAACATGTCGCCGATGAACGGCTGGAAGCGCTCAGGCTCGGTCGCGGCGACCACGGCGACGCGGTCGGTCCACAGGAGGTGCCCGATGGTGTCCGCGACGCTCCACGGTTCGGCCGGCGTGGGCGCCTGCCACTGCTCGTCGTCCAGGTCGGCGACGAGGTCATCGAGCGCCTGCCCCTCCGCCTCGAGGTCGTGCAGCAGCTGCGGCAGGATGTTCGCCACGTGATCCCCGCTCGTCGGCGCCGGTCTGCCGCAGCCTAGGCACGCACCACCTCGTATGCGACACCGCCACTGTCACGTTCCCTGCCCGCCGGGCGAGGGTCAGGCGTCGGTGTCCGGGTCGTCCTCGCGCGGGGTGGTGCGCAGTTCGGCCTCGAGCGCGGCCATCTCGGCGTCCGGGTCGGCGACCACGCCGGCGAAGAACCCCGCTGCGAGGCCGGTCGAGGCGGCGATCGCGTAGCGGAGCACCGTCGGGGCCACGTCCGTGGGCAGGGTCGGGTTGGTCCACCAGTTGCCGAACCCCTCCCCCGGTCCCCCGACGAACCCGTCGGCGAGCCCCGTGGCGAGGACGCCGAAGGCGAACAGCGAGCCCGCACCGAGGAGCTGCAACCCGCGCTGCTGCCCCTCCTTCAGACTCCCGACGGTCGCGCCGAGCAACGGGGCCAGCGCACCCACGGCGGCCAGGGCGATCGGCGGCGTCGCGATGTCGAAGCCGACGGGGCGACCGCTGGTGCTCGCCACGACGAGGCCGGCGATCACCCCACCCCCCACGAGCAGGAGCACGGCGCCGAGCCGACGGTCGCTGCGTGTCAGCAGCGCCCCGGCGACGAGGCCCGCGACGGCCAGGAGCCCGACCACGACGGGCGAGCGCTCCGGGACGTAGTCGAGCGTCCCCTCGGCGACGACGAGCTCGCCGTCGACGAGCAGCGGCACGAGGTACTCGGTGACGCGGCCGCCGTTGGCCGTGTCGACGCTCTCGGGCGGCGTCGGCGACATCCAGTGGATGCGGTGGTCGTGCCAGGCGACCCGCCCGTCGTCACCGATGGTCTCCCACTGCGGCGGCACGTCGGGCCCCACCGGGACGCCGGACGGTGCGGTCGCACCGAAGCGGGCCTCGTTGGAGTAGTACGCCTGGGAGCGGAGGTTCACCTGCACCGTGCCGTCCGGCAGGACCCGCAGGTACTGCTCCAGCTCGGCTACGTCGCTGAAGTCGTTGTCGTTGTCGTATCCCGGCACGACGCCCTCGGTCCCCGGCGCGACCTCGAGGACGAAGAACGAGTCACCACCCTCGACGCGGACCTCCACGGTCGCGACGTCGACGTCACCCACCAGCCGCGAGTCGTAGTTGGACGGCAGCGCGGGGTCCGCCAGGGCAGGCGCCGCCGCGACGAGCAGCAACGCGAACGTGAGCAGGGTGAGACGCAGGGCGCGCACGTGGCGTCCTTCCTCAGTCGGCGGCGACGATGACGGGGACGGTCACCGACGCCTCGGTGAAGCGGTCGATCCGGAAGCGGGCGGTGATCTCCCACGTCCCGGGCAGTGCGAGCTCGCGCCCGCTGAGGACCCAGTGGCCCGGGCCGGTCACGACGGGCTCGCGCTCGATCGGCCCGATGTCCTGCTCGGGCAGCGTCAGCTCCATCGTGACGCCCTCGACGTCCGAGACGGTCCGGTCCGCGTCGTTGAGCAGGTAGAGGTGGATCTGGTTCTGCCCGGCGATGTTCGGGTCGACGACGATGTCGAGGTTGAGGTCCTCGGTCAGCGCCTCGGTGGTCTGGAACGCCCCGCCGATGCCCAGCGCCTCGGCGGCGGGCCGCTCGTTCTGGAGCACGCCGGTGACGAGCAGGAGGGCGACCAGCAGCCCGACCTCCCACCGCACGGTGCGCCGCAGGCGCAGCCACGCGAGCCCGGTCCGGACCCGCAGCTCCTCGTCCTCGCCCGCCGCCCCGGTCGCGGGCTCGGTCGTCGCCGAGCCGCCGGCGGGGACCGGCACGGCCTCCTGCACGGTCGGCACGAGCTTGAAGTGGTTCCACGCACCCATCCCGATGACCACGAGTGCGAGCAGCACCTTCACCTGGAGCAGCTGCCCGTAGGACGTCGTCACCAGCGCCAGGGGGTCACGCACCGTGGCCCACGACATGGCGAGACCGCCGACGACCACGCCGGCGACGCTCCACATGGCGAGGCGCGACCAGCCCGCCAGCATCGTGGCGCCACCGACCGGGTCGTCGACCAGCTGCCGCGCCCGCAGCTCGCGCAGGAGCACGACGAGCCCGCCGAACCAGACGGCGCCGGCCAGCAGGTGCAGCGTGTCGCCCGCGACCATCACCCAGAGCGGCTCGACGGTCCGGGTGTGCCCGTCGACCAGGAACGAACCGAGGGTCACGATGCCGGCGACGACACGGGCCCTGCCGTCGGTCAGCAGGACACCGACGAGCCCAACCAGTCGCACCACTGCCGCGAGGCCGACCGACGCGGTCAGGACGGTCCACAGCTGCGCGCCGTCGAACGCGGCGGCGAGACCGTCGCCCGAGGCGGCCATGGCCTGGAGCGGGACGGCGAGCACCGTCAGGCCGATCGCCGTGTACAGCGCGCGCCGGACCCAGTCCGTGCTGCGCTCGCTGGCGGCCCGGCCGAGGACCCGACCGGTCAGCAGCGCACCGACGAGGAAGAGGACGGCGGCGTAGGTCAGGGCGGTCGCGAGCCGCTGCACGATCGCGATGCCGGCGCCGTCACCGCTGACGAGGTCCGCGACGAGCGTGTCCGACGCCTCTGCGGCAGCGCCGACCGTGAACACGAAGGCGCCCCGGATCGGGTGGCCGTCGGCCGAGACGGCCCGCCAGGTCACGACGTAGGAGCCGTCGCCGAGGTCGTCCTCGACCGCCACGCCGCCGAGGAACGGGTCGTCGGTGCCCGGCACGGCTGCGTCGGTGTCGACCCGAGCGCCGGTGCCGTCGAAGACCCGGATCCCGTTCGGCGGGATCTCGACCGCCTCGTTGAACTCGATCGTCACCGCACCCGGGACGTCGTCGGGCTCGATCCGCTCGCCGTCGAAGGGCGTGGTCTGCCGCACGGATGCGTGCGCGGTCGCCGGTGTGGCGGTCGCGAGCAGCGTCGCTGCGCCCAGCAGGAGGGCGAGCAGGACGCGGAGGACGAGGTGGGGTGCGCGGGTGCTCATCGAGGGACGACGGTACCCCGTGCGAGGGGGCCGGTCGGGGCCCGTCAGCCGAGGTCGAGGGTGGGTTGCGTCGCGTCGGCGAGCCCACTGGCCGCGACGCCGACGAGCCGGACCGGGACGCCGTCCAGCGCCTCGTGCGCGGCACGGGCCAGGTCCTGCGCCGCCGGCACCAGCACGTCGGGGTCGTCCGTCGGCGCCGCCAACGTCCGCGATCGCCGCAGGTCGTCGAAGGACGACGACCGCAGCTTGACCGTCACGGTGCGGGCCCCACCGCCCCGACCGCGCAGCCCGTCGACGACCTCGTGCGCGAGCTCGCCGGCCAGGGCGGCGACCGCAGCCGTGGTCGTGAGGTCGTCGGCCAGGGTCCGCTCGGTCGACAGCTGCTTGCGCTCGGCGGCGGGCCCCGGCCGCCGGGGGTCGTCGTTTGCGGCGAGCGCGAGCAGCGAGGTCGCAGCGGCGGTGCCGAGCAGGCGTTCGAGGCGGCCGCGGTCGGCGCCGGCGAGCTCACCGATGGTCACGAGCTCCTCGTCCGCCAGCGTCGCGGCCGTCACCGGCCCGACGCCGGGCAGGGCCCGCACCGGCTGCGTGGCCATCCACGCCCGCTCGGCAGCGTGACTGCCCAGCCACGCCTGGCTGCCGGGGCCCCGCGCCGCCTTGGTCCAGGTCGAGAGCATCTTCGCGCAGACCATCGTGGTCGCCGCACCGACCGAGACGGTGATGCCGACCGCACGCCGGACGTCCTCGCGGATCCGCCGTGCGACCCGCGCCGGGTGCTCGTCCCCCGCCAGCGCCAGCCACGCCTCGTCGATCGACAGGGGCTCGACCACCTCGGCGTGCTGCTCGAACACCGCGAACATCGCGCGCGACACCTCCTGGTAGCGCTCGAACCGGGGGGTGACCACCACGTGGTGGGGGCCACACAGGCGGCGCGCCGAACCCATGGGCATCGCCGACCGCGCACCGAGCCGCTTCGCCTCCGTGCTGGCCGACGCCACGACGCCACGGCCGCCGGTGCCGCCGACGAGGACGGGCAGCCCGTGCAGGCGCGGGTTGTCGAGCTGCTCGACCGAGGCGAAGAAGGCATCCGCGTCGACGTGCAGCACGACGCCGGGCGTGGTCACGGCAGCGGCTCGAGCTCCGGTCGCGACCACCGCCCCCCACGCCCAGGTGGGTACGGCCGGACCTCGACGATCGCCTCCCGCGGGATCGCGCCGTACACGTGCGGGAACTCCTGCCCGATCCCGTAGGTGTCCTCCCAGCGCAGCTCGACCGCACCGAGCCGGCGCGGGTCGAGCACGAGCAGCAGCAGGTCGGCCGTCCCCGCGAAGAACAGTCGTGCCGTGCCGGCCACCTGCGCAGGCGTGGAGCAGTGGACGAAGCCCTCGCTCTCGAGCGACGGCGGCGCGTACGGCACGGTCGCCGCGGCGTCGAAGTCGGCGGCCGGGACGAGGTGCAGGAGCGGTTCGGTGGTCACGCCGGCGACGGTAGGCCGCTCAGACCCCGGTGCCCAGCAGGCCGCCGACCAGCCGGTCGTCGTCCATGTGCAGGTCGACGGCGCGCACGGCACCCGCGCCCCGGGCCGTCGTGTCGTCGTCGGCGCCGGCGTCGAGCAGCAGGACGATGCGTGCGTCGCGGTGCGCCCGGGCGATCTCGACCACGCCGTCGTGGTCGCCGCGCCCTCCGGCCAGTGCCTCGGCGACCAGGACCACGTCGGGCCGGGTGTCGCGCGCCGCGACCACGGCGTCCGCGACCGAGGTGACGGCACCGACCAGGCGCAGCGAGCTGCGGTGGCCGAGCCGCTGTGCGAGCTCCTCCGGCGCTACGTCTCCGTCCGCCACGACGAGGACGCGGGTCGGCACCTGGGCGTCCGCCGCGGCGGGGTCGGGCAGCCACAGCACGAACCGTGCGCCGTCGGGCCACGGCTCGGCCCGCAGC
>JBFKQZ010000137.1:0-8382 GCA_041627475.1 Nitriliruptoraceae bacterium
ACGGTGAACCCGGTGCACAGGGCGAGCGCGTCGAGCTCGACGGTGCGACCGTCGGTCAGCTCGATCCCGTGCGGGAGGACGCGCGCGATCCCGGTGGTCTCCACCGTCACGTGGTCCTGCGTCAGGGCGGGGTAGTAGTCGTCGCTGCGCAGCACGCGCTTGCAGCCGAACGTGTAGTCGGGCGTGAGCGTCCGGCGGAGGACCGGGTCCTTCACCTGCCGGCGCAGCTGGGCGCGGGCGAGCCCCTCGCCGAACCGGTTCATCGGGTGGTCGGCCAGGAAGGCGCTGTGGAAGAACTCGTGCTCGACGTAGATCGCCCTGCGGAAGGCCGCACGGACGCCGGGCACGTTGCGGAACGCGAACCGCTCGGCGGCGGTGAAGGCGCGGTCGAGCCGGGGGATCACCCACGGTGCCGTCCGCTGGAACACGGTCAGGTCGCCGACGACCTTCGCGAGCTCCGGGACCAGCTGGATCGCGCTCGCGCCGGTCCCGATCGTGCCGACGCGTCGGCCGTCGAGCGGCACGTCGTGGTCCCACCGCGACGAGTGCAGGACCGGACCGGCGAAGTCGTGGAGCCCGTCGATGTCGGGGTACTTCGGGTCCTTCAGCGGTCCGACCGCGTTGACGACGACCTCCGCCTCGACCTCGCGGCCGTCGGCCGCGACCAGCGTCCACGTCGCCGTCGCGTCGTCCCAGGTGGCCCGGCGGACGTCGAAGCCGAACCGGGTCCGCGCGCGCAGGCCGTGCTTCGCCACGACGCGATCGAGGTAGGCGCGGATCTCGGGCTGCCGGGCGTAGTGGCGCGACCAGTCGGGATTCGGCTCGTCGGCCAGTGAGTACAGGTGCGCCGGGACGTCGCAGGCCGCCCCCGGGTACGTGTTGTCGCGCCACGTGCCCCCGGTGTCCTCGAAGCGTTCGAGCAGGACGACGTCCTCGACGCCATCACGCAGCAGGCGGATCGCCGCGGCGATCCCGCCGAAGCCGGTGCCGACGATGGCGACGCGGATGCCCACGGGGTGCCCCAGGTTGTTGAACGATGTTCAGCAACCTATGCAGGCGACAATGTGACGTCAAGTGACGTCACGGTCCTGGCTCGCGGTCAGCCGACGGGCTCGAGCCAGCCGTGGGTGTCCTCGGCCTCGCCACGGTGCAGGGCGGTGAGTGCGTCGCGCAGCTCGAGGACGTTGTCGCCGACCTCGGCGTCGTTGAACGTCACGGTCCGGCCGTCGGCCCACAGCAGCGTGCCCACCGGGGCGAGGACCGCCGCCGTCCCCGACAGGGCCGCCTCGCCGCCGTTCTCGGCCCAGGCGACGACGTCGTCGATCGTCAGCTGTGCCTCCTCGACCTTGCGGCCGCCGTCCCGGGCGAGCTGGAGGATCGAGTCGCGCGTGACGCCCGGCAGCAGGGAGCCGTCGAGCTCCGGCGTGACCACGTGGTCCCCGTCGATCAGCAGGAGGTTCGCCGCGCCGGTCTCGGTGACCTTGCCACCGGGGGCGAACAGCACCTGGTCCACGCCGTGCTCGGCCTTCGCGTCCAGCGTCGGGCCGAGGGCCATCGCGTAGTTCGCGCCGGACTTGACCTGGCCGAACTGCGGCGTCGAGCGGGGGAGGTCCTCCTCCACCAGGAGCGACAGCGGCCGCACCCCGCCGGCGAAGTAGTCGCCCACCGGGGAGGGCAGGACGTACAGCAGGGCGCTCGAGGACGGCGAGGCCGCCGCGCCGATGTTGGGCAGCGTCCCGATCAGGGTCGGCCGCAGGTACAGCGAGCCGGGCTGCTCCGGGACCTGGTCGAGGTTCGCGGCCACGATGTCGCGGAGCATCCCGTGCAGCAGCTCCGCCGGCGGCACCGGCAGCCGGAGGATCGCCGCGCTCTGCCGCATCCGCTCGACGTGCCGGGCGCCGCGGAAGATCCGCACGGTGCCGTCGGTGCCGCGGTGCGCCTTCAGGCCCTCGAAGCAGGCCGAGCAGTAGTGCAGCACGTGCGCCGCGGGGTGCAGTCGCAGGTCCTCGACCGGCACGACCTCGGCGTCGCCGAACGTCCCGTCGACCGCCCGTGCGACGGTCATCGTCGGGGCGAACACGGATCCGAAGGCGGGCGCTTTGGCGGACACGGCGGGCTCCTCGTCGTTCGGCTGCTGCGCGGGCAGGCTAGGCGGCCGCGCGGGGTGCCGTCCGCGGCTCGCGTCGACACCTCCTCGACATTGTCCCCGAGCAGGCAGGAGTCGCCGTCCCGCACGGCGAAGACCTCGTGGACACCACCACGACGGAGGCGGACATGCGGGAGGGAGCCGGGCCGCGGCCGTCGTCGCACGCCACCGCCAGGCTCGCCGGCGACGTCCGGGACGAGGTCGCCGAGCTGCGCGGTTCGCTGCGCGCGGCACTCGACGAGGCCGAGCGCCTCGCGACCGAGGGGCACCGTGACCTGGCGGCCGCCGTGCTCGAGGAGCAGCGCGTCGCCCTGACCCACCTCCACGAGCGGCTGTCCCAGCGGATCGCGGGTGCTGCCGTCGAGCGCGAGGCGGAGCACGTCGTCGGCGTCGCGTGCACGACCCCGCCGAGCGCGTCGCTCGTCCCCGTGCGGTCGGTCGACGCCCCGCCGGTCACGCCGCCCCCGTCCGAGGGCGCTGACGCCCCCTCGCCCTCGGGTGACCCCGTGGTACTCCGCCTGCTGGCCTCGGCCGCGGCCGCGGTCGTGGGCATCGCGATCCTGCTGTCGCCCGGGGGCCACGTCCTGCGCGTGGCCGGGTGGACCACGGTGGCCCCGGCGACGGGGACGCCGGTCGTCGGTGCCTCGGACGCCGGCCTCGCCGAGGCGGTCGGGGGGACGTCGCTCGCGGCGCGGCGGGCACCCTCCGACGCCGTCCCGCCCGCGGACCGGGCGATCACGACCGAGCCCAGTCCGGTGCCGACCGCCGACCCGGGCACCGTCGCGGCGACCGAGCAGCTCGCGCTGCTCGAGGTGAGGGACCTCGTGCGTCGACTGGCGGAGGACGAGGACGCGCCACCGACGGTCGGTGGGACCGACCGGCCGCCGGCCGCCGCTCCGGGCCCGGACGAGGCACCGGACGGCGGGCCCGCCCCCGGGCCGACCCCGCTGCCGACGGCGCCCACCCCCGAGGCCGACGAGGACGAGGAACCGGGGACGCAGGGCGGTCAGGTCCCGGGTGCCGACGAGCAGGCAGGCGTCACGCCCGACAGCGGCGCCGTTGACGGAGCCGTCGTGGCCGACCCGACCGTCGAGCGCCCGGGCCCCGCCCGGTAGGCTCTCGGCGCGGCCGCCCCGGCGGTCGCCGGTGCGCCCACGCGCACGAACCGTCCCGTGAGTAGAAGGCGAATCGCGCATGCGCCGTCGACTGGCCACGATCCTCACCGCCGCGCTGCTGGGCAGCGCGCTGCTGCTGCCCCTCACCGCGCTGCCGGCGATGGGCGCCGACTCCGTCGCCGTCCTCGCGGCGCAGGGCCCGACCTCGACCGAGGGCCTCGACCCGATGTCGCCCGACGACGAGGACAACGAGTTCGCGCCCGCCCAGTACGAGCCGAACTGGACCTGGCGAGCGGGCGGCAAGGGCCTCCTCGCCCTGTTCCTCGCCATCACCGGCTACCTCGGCCTGATGTACTACCTGCGCGTGGCACGGCCGCGGCAGCGGAGCGAGCAGTCCTGACGATGCCGGGCGGCGCGTCCGGCGGCCTGGTCGACCTGCGCGTCGCGCGTGCCGCGGCACGGCTCGTCATGCCGACCGCGACGACGTCGCCCGCGGCGGCAGCGCACCTGCGCTCGGCCGTCCGCGAGGAGCTCCCGGCGATCGACGCGGCCGCTCGAGGCTGGACCCGGCTCGGCGTCGACCTCCCGCCGACCGAGGTGCGCGTGGTCGGCCGAATGGGATGGATCGAGGCGAACCTCGGTGTCGTCGGGGCGATCCTCGACCGTGCTGCTGCCCGCCTGCCCACCCGCCCGGCCGGCAGCGCGCAGGTCGTCGCCGTCCAGCTCGGCACGCTCTTCGGGCTGCTGTCGACCCGTGTCCTCGGACAGTTCGTGCTGCCGCTCGCAGGCCCCGGCGCCGGACAGCTCGTGGTCGTCGGCCCCAACGTGCTCGACCTCGCCGAGCGCTCGCCCGAGGTGGCGGACGACCTGCGGCGGACCGTGCTGCTGCACGAGGTCGCGCACAGGCTGCAGTTCGACGGCGTGCCGTGGCTGGGTGCGCACCTGCGTGACCTCGTGGCCAGCTACCTCGACCAGGGGCCGACCGACCCGGCGAGCCTCCTGCGGATCGTGCAGCGCCTCCCCGGTGCCGTCGTCGATGCGCTCCGGGGCGGTGGCGTCGAGCCGATCATGCAGGCGCTGCTGACCGCGGCCCAGGTCACGACGCTGGACCGGGCGCAGGCGCTGATGTCCCTGCTCGAGGGGCACGGCAACGCGACGATGCACCTGGCCACCGCGGAGGTCGTCGACGACCCCGAGGGCGTCGAGGAGGCACTCGCCGCACGTCGCGACGACCTGGCTGGCAAGGTGCTGCGACAGGTCGTGGGCCTGCAGCGCAAGCAGCGGCAGTACGCGGAGGGGGAGGCGTTCGTGCGCCACGTCGTGGACGAGGCCGGCGTGCCCGGTCTCAACCGTGCCTTCGAGCGGCCGGAGCACCTGCCGACGATGGACGAGATCGGCGACCCCGCGTCCTGGCTGACGCGCACGGTCGCGTGAGCACGGCGGGCAGCGGCGAGGGGGCCACGCGACGACCGTGGCCGACCAGCGGACCGCTCCCGCCCGGCCAGCCCCGCGGCGTGCTCGTCGACGAGGTCCGCCGCGTCCTGCGGGCAGTACCGCGCGACGCCGCGGCGCTCGTGGCGAGCTCCGGTGGCCCCGACTCCGCAGCACTGGCGTTCCTCGCCTCCGAGGCGCGGCCAGACCTCCGCTTGACGCTCGGCCACGTCCGGCACGGCCTGCGCGACGACAGTCGCGACCTGGCCGCCGTGAAGGCACACGCGCAGTGGCTCGGTGCAGAGCTCGTGGTCACCGAGGTGCACGTGGCCGGCGAGGGCGGGCTCGAGGCCGCGGCGCGAGCGCACCGCTACGCCGCCCTGCGCCGGCAGGCCGCCGATGTCGGGGCGGGGTGGATCCTGCTCGGCCACTCGGCGGAGGACCAGGCGGAGACGGTGCTGCTGCGGCTCCTGCGAGGCACCGGGGTCGCCGGCCTGTCGGCGATGTCCCCCGTCCGCGGGGGGCTGGTCCGCCCCCTGCTGCACCTGCGCCGCCGGGACCTCGCGAAGTTCGTGCTCTACGAGGGGCTCCCGGTCGCGCGCGACCCGACCAACGAGGACCCGTCGATCGCGCGGGTCCTGGTGCGCAAGCGCCTGCTGCCCGTGCTGGAGGAGTTCGGCGGCGACCCGGTGGCGGCCATCGCCCGGCTCGCCGACCTCGCCCGCGCCGACGCGGCCGCGCTCGACCGGCTGGCCGACGAGGTGACGGAGCAGGCGCTCGTGCGCTACGGGCCTGCCGTGGCCGTGCGCGACGACCTGCTCGCCGAGCTCGAACCCGCGCTCGCCGCCCGGGTGCTGCGCGCGGCGGTGACGGCCGCCCGTCCGAGCGACGCGCCGCCGACCGCGGCGCAGGTCGCGGACCTCGCGGAGCTCAGCGTGGGCTCGGCCGTGGACCTCCCCGACGTCACCGCGACCCGGGGCGGTGGGTGGATCGCGCTCGTTCCCCGTGACGTCGCGACCCCGCCCGTCCGACCGCTGGTGCTGCCCGGCACCACGCGGTGGGACGCCACGGGGGTCCAGGTCGACACGATCACCGAGCAGGCCGTCGACGGTGACGGCCAGCTGCGGCTGGTCATCGACGGCGGCTGGACGCCGCCCGAGCTCGAGCCCGAGCCAGCGGCCCTGCCCCCCGGCGCGACCCCCGAGTACGGCGTGCTGCTGGCGGGTCGGCTGCCGACCGAGCCCGTCCTCCGCCCGCGTCGCCCGGGCGACCGGGTCGTCACGGCGGGCGGCACCCGCAAGCTCCAGGACGAGCTGGTCGACGCCGGGGTGCCCCGCGCCGTCCGAGACCTCGTCCCCGTGCTCGCGGCCGGCGAGCGGGTGCTGTGGGTGCCGGGGATCACGGCCGACGTGGACCTGGTCGAGCAGGGCCGCCGCGCACCGCAGGCCGCGCTGGTCGCCCGTGTGCTCCGACGCGACGGCTGAGGGCACTACCGTCTGGGCTCCGCACCGACCGGACCCGGGGACACGCCGTGCCAGAACCGCAGGTGGAGCAGGTCGATCTCGACGAGGCGACGTCGGCCATGCACCCGGACATCGCCAGCGTCCTCATCGACGAGGAGCGCATCGGTCGCCGGCTCGACGCGCTCGCCGCGGCGGTGGACCGTGACTACGCGGGCAAGGAGGTCCTGCTGGTCGGGGTCCTCAAGGGCGCGTTCATGGTGATGGCCGACTTCGCTCGCCGCCTGACGGTGCCCAACGCGGTCGACTTCATGGCGGTCTCGTCCTACGGCTCGGCGACGCGGTCCAGCGGCGTGGTCCGGATCCTCAAGGACCTCGACGCTGACATCGAGGACAAGCACGTCCTGATCGTCGAGGACATCATCGACTCCGGCCTGACGCTGGAGTACCTCGTCCGCAACCTCCGTTCGCGCGGCCCCGCGAGCGTGGAGGTCCTGGCGCTGCTGACCAAGCCGTCGCGGCACGAGGTCGACGTGCCGTACCGCTACGTCGGCTTCGAGGTCCCGGACGTGTTCGTGGTCGGCTACGGCCTCGACTTCGCCGAGCGCTACCGCGAGCTGCCCTACATCGGCACGCTCAAGGACGAGCTCATCCCCGGCTGAGTCCGGCAGTCGTGCCGAACTGTGCGCATGCGCGCCCTTCTGCGATCGACGGCGGCGAACGCACTGAGAGTGTGCGTCGGCGCACACTCTGGGGGCGACGGGCTGCTTCCGAGACGCGCGGTCGTCAGTGTGGACCGGCGAGGTGGTCGCGGATGGACCGGGCACGGCGTCGCTCTGCGACGACGAGGACGACACCGGTCGCCAGCAGCAGGCAGAGGACCGCTGCCTGCACCACCCCCGCCAGTGTCCGGCTCCCGCCCGAGCCGCCCGGCGCGGCGAGCCACAGCGTCCCGACAGCGATCCCGGGGACCGTCAGGGCCCAGCCGACCAGCTCACGGGTGCTCCGTCGGGGTGGGGGCAGGCCCGTGCCGTCGGGACGCGCCCGCCGCGGTCCCTGCACGAGCCAGATCCCGAGGCCGATCGGCAGCAGTGCGACGACGGCCCCCATGCCGAGCAGCAGCAGCGCCTCGCCGGCCTCGCCCTCGGCGTAGCCGCCGGTCATGGCAGCGATCGCGACGCCGACCAGGGACTGCAGGAGGACTCCCGCAGGCCAGATGATCAGGGCCCAGCCGATGAGTGTGCGCACGTGCTCCACCTCGTCCGAGCGACGTCCCCAGTACGCCGAGGGACGCCACGACCTGCAAGGGGACAAGGCCCCGGTCGTTCGGTGGGGCTGCGGGCGGGTGTGCCGAGTCGGTCCAACCCCTGCGTCGCGGGTTCCGAACCCTCCGTGCGCACGGCGACAGTTCCCGCCGCGCGGACATGACGCCCGACGCGTCACTGCCGGTCACCGGTACCTTGGGACGACCGACCCGGACCCGTTCGGGTCACCTGCAGAAGGCCCTTCGACGTGAAGAACCAGCGATTCCTCCGCGGTCCGTTCGTGTGGATCGCGGTCCTGCTCGTCGCGCTGTTCATGACGGTGAACCTCATCAACAGCGCCTCGGCGCCCGAGACCCTGACGTTCAACCGGTTCGTCGAGCTCGCCCGCGACGGCGCGTTCCAGGACAGCTCGGTCAGTGAGACCGAGACCGAGCTCGACCGGGCAGAGACCTTCGGGCTGCAGTCCTACACGATCACGGGTGAGTACACCCCCGAGGGCGCCGACGACCCCGTCCGGTTCCAGACCACCTACTCGCCGCAGATCAACGGCGAGACGCTCGCGCAGCTGATCGAGGACGACCTCGTCACGATGCGGGCGGACAACGAGCAGTCCGGCACGCTCGTCAACCTGCTGTTCACGCTGCTGCCGTTCGCGCTGATCTTCCTGCTGTTCTTCTTCCTGATGCAGCAGATGCAGGGCGGCGGCGGACGGGTCATGCAGTTCGGCAAGTCCAAGGCGAAGCTCGTCAGCAAGGACTCGCCGAAGGTGACCTTCGCGGACGTCGCCGGGGCCGAGGAGGCCAAGGAGGAGCTCCGCGAGATCAAGGACTTCCTCGAGAACCCCGGGAAGTTCCAGGCCATGGGCGCCAAGATCCCGAAGGGCGTCCTCCTCTTCGGACCCCCCGGGACCGGCAAGACCCTCCTGGCGCGCGCCGTCGCGGGCGAGGCTGGCGTCCCCTTCTTCT
>JBFKQZ010000138.1:0-8370 GCA_041627475.1 Nitriliruptoraceae bacterium
CGACTGGAACACGTAGAAGGTGCCGAGCGTCACGATGAAGGGCGGCAGGGCCAGGCGAGTGACCAGACCACCGTGGATCGCGCCGAGGAGCATCCCCAGCAGGATCCCGACGACCAGCGCGGTCACCGGGTGGACGGTGCCCACGACGGGCAGGCCGTCCACGACCGCCTTCGCCATGACCAGGTGCACCAGGATCATGGCCGTCCCGACCGCGAGGTCGATGCCGGCGGTGAGGATGATCAGCGTCTGGCCGATGGCGAGCGTCGCGAGGACGGCCGTCTGCTGCAGCATCAACCCGATCGTCTCGGGTCTGCCGAAGCGCCCGTCGCCGGTGATCGTGAAGACCACGAACGACAGCAGCAGCACGACGGCCGGACTGACGACGGGATAGGCGTGCAGCAGGCGTTGGACCCGGTCGAGGATCCCGTCGCCCTTGTGGATCAGTGCGCTTGCGTCCGTTGCGGTCATGGTCTCCCCTCCATGCCGTTGTGACGAGCCGGGCCGACCGACGGGGGGACGTCAGTCGGCCCGGCTCATACTGCCAGAGCGTCGATCAGCCCCAGCACAGCTCCTGGCCCTCGGCCACCGAGATGCTCTCCACGCCCTCCACGGGGGAGTCGGTGATGAGCGACACGCCGGTGTTGAAGAACGTCAGACCCTCGCTGGTCTCCGGTGCCTCACCGGTGCGGACCAGGTTGGCGATGGCCTCCATGCCGAGGGTCGCCATCTGGCCGGGGTACTGCTGCGACGTGGCGCCGATGACGCCCTCCGAGACCAGCTCGAGGCCCGGCGAGCAACCGCCGTCCACCGAGACGATGATCACCTCGGAGAGGTCGCGACCTGCAGCCTCCAGCGCGTCGGCAGCACCCTGCGCCGCCGGCTCGTTGATGGTGTAGACCACGTTGATGTCGGAGTTCAGGGCGAGGCACGTCTCCATCGCAGAGCGGCCACCGTCGACGGCGCCCTGCGTGGGCTCGTGGCAGACGACCTCGTAGTCGCCGCCGGAGTAGGCGTCGCTCGGCGGCAGGTACTGCCCGGTCGGCGGCTCCTTGCCGTTGCCCGAGTAGTCGACCTCCGTGAGGATGCCCATGCCGATCAGGAAGCCCTGGTCGCGCTCGACGCCGACCGAGACGACCTGGTCGTTGAAGATGTCGAGCATCGCGATGACAGCCTTCTCGCCGTCGAGCTGCCCGGCGGTCCAGGCGCCGATGAGGCGGCCGGCCTCGGTGTTGTCGGTCGCGAACGTGATGTCGACGGCGTCCGGCGGCTGCGGTGCCGTGTCGAGGGCAATCGTGAACAGCCCTGCCTCACGGGCGCGCTCGATCGCGGGGATGACCGCGTCGCCGCTCGGCGTGATCAGGATGCCGGCGTCGCCGCGGGCGATGGCGTCCTCGATCGCGCGGATCTGCGAGTCGGTGTCACCGTCGACCTGACCGGCGGCGACTGTGAGGTTCACCCCGAGGTCGTCGGCGACCGCTTCGGCCGACTGCTGCATCGACACGAAGAACGGGTTCGTGGTGGTCTTGAGGATCAGCGCGATGCCGATCTCCTCGTCGCCGCCGTCGTCGGTGGCACCGTCGTCGTCACCGTCGTCCGCGGCAGCGTCGTCGTCGGCAGCGCCGTCGTCGGTCGCCTCGGTCTCGGTGTCGTCGGCCGGCTCGTCGCCGTCACCGGCACACGCGGTCGCGACCAGGGCCAGCGCGACGCTCGCGACGAGCGCTCGTGCTGTAGGCCACTTGAACTTCTTCCTGGACATTTCGGGGCTCCTCTCCCGCTTGGAACGCTGATGGCCGCTTGGGACACCGGCGCGTATGACGCGCTCTCCAGCATCGCGCATACGTATTCGACCCCCACGAAATCGTATTCGTGTGGTATTGTCAAGCGCGAAGTGGGAGGAAGTTCCATGTCGACGGGTCGCGCCGAGGTCACGACGGTCACCGAACTCGCCGCTGCTGCCGAGGCCCTGGCCGCGGCCCGCAGCGGGCGTGTCCTGCTCGGGCTCTGCGGTCCGCCGGGGACCGGCAAGACCACCGTGGCGGTCGCGCTGCGGGACGCGATCGGGCGTGACCGGGCCGTCGTCGTCCAGCTCGACGGCTTCCACCTGGCATCCAACATCATCGCCGGCACCGAGCTCGCGCGACGGCGTGGTGCGGTCGACACCTTCGACGCGGCCTCGTTCGCCGTGCTCGTCGAACGGCTCCGTGCGGCCGACGAGGACGTCGTCTACGCGCCCACCTTCGAACGCGACCTCGAGGAGCCGATCAACGCGTCGCTGGCCGTCGAGGCGCGGCACGAGGTCGTCATCGTCGAGGGGAACTACCTGCTCGCCGACGGTCCGGCCTGGGAGCGTGTGCGGGCCTGTCTGGACGAGGCCTGGTACCTCGAGAGCGACCCGGACCTGCGCGTGCCGCGGCTGGTCGCGCGTCACGTCGAGTCGGGCAAGGCCCCGGACGAAGCGGCCGACTGGGTCGCGCGCAGCGACGAGGCGAACGCTCGCCTGATCGCGGCGACACGCGACCGTGCCGACCGCGTGGTCGACGTCCGGCTCGAGCCCGCCGAGGTGGCGGGCGCCCGGGCGGTGCGGGAGCGGAACGGCTGATGGTCACGATGCAGGACGTCGCCAAGCGAGCTGGTGTCTCGCAGTCGACGGTCTCGCACTTCGTGAACGGCACCAGGAGCATCCACCCCGACACGCGCCGCGCGATCGAGGCCGCGATTGAGGAGACCGGATACGTCCACGACTCGGTCGCCAGCTCGCTGCGGACGGGCCGGAGCAACATCATCGGCCTCGCGATCACGGCGATCAGCAACCCCTACTTCGCGGCCCTCCCGCACCGGATCGAGGAGCGGGTGGCCGACCTGCGGCAGACGGTCCTGCTCGTGGACACCGCGGACCGGGCCGACCGCGAGCTCGAGGCCGTCCGCCAGCTGCTGCGCCACCGTCCGGACGCCATCCTGCTCGCGCAGGCGCGTGAAGCGTCGCCGGCGCTGGAGCTGCTGCTCGACCGCGGCGTGCCGACGGTGCTGGTCGACCGCGTGCCGGCGACGGTCCCGCCGCGTGTCGACGCCGTGGGCGTCGAGAACCGCGGCCCGATGCGCGAGCTCGTCGAGCTGCTCGTGGAGCGGGGGCACCGCTCGATCGCGCTGCTCGCGGGCCTCGAGGGGATCCCCACCACGACGGAGCGCATCGAGGGCTACCGCGACGCCGTCGCGGCGATCCCGGGCGGACCCGGCCCACGGATCGAGCACGCCTCCCTGGACCCCGACGAGACCGCTGCCGCGGTGGACGCGCTCCTCGGTCTCGCGCCGCGCCCGACGGCGGTCGTCGGCGGCAACAACCAGGCGACGATCGCGATCATGCGCTGGGTGCGGGAGCACGGGCTGGACGTGCCGGGCGACATCAGCGTCGTCGGGTTCGACGACTTCGAGTGGGCCGAGCTGTTCCGGCCCCGGCTGACCACCGTCCGGCAGCCCATCGATGAGCTGGCGGAGGCGACCGCCTCCCTGCTGAAGTCGCGCATGGAGGACCCGGACCAGCCCACCCGGATCGTGCGGCTGCAACCCCACCTGATGGTGCGCGACTCGATCGCCACGATCGGCTGAGCGGCGGCGGCTGGCTCCGGGCGGCGCGACGTGGTTCGGTCCGCCCCCCCGACCGCGGAGCATGCACGTGCCCACGATCCTCACGATCAACGACCACACCCCGGACGTCGAACGGGCCCGGTTCGTCGCCGACGACGTGGTGGTCGCGGGCGACGTCACGGTGGGGCAGGACTCGACGCTCTGGTTCGGGGTCGTGGCCCGGGCCGAGTACGCCCCGGTCACGATCGGGGACCGCACCAACGTGCAGGACGGCAGCGTGCTGCACGCCGACCCCGGCTCGCCCTGCGTCGTCGGCGACGACGTGACGATCGGCCACCGTGCCGTCATCCACGGCTGCACGCTCGAGGACGGGGTGCTCGTCGGGATGGGCGCCGTGGTCCTCAACGGTGCGGTCGTGGGAGCCGGGTCGCTCGTCGCCGCCGGCGCGGTGGTGCGGGAGGGCGACCAGATCCCGCCCAACTCGCTCGTGGTCGGCGTGCCCGCGACCGTGCGCAAGGACCTCGGCGACGGGCGTGACCCCTATCCCAACGTCGCGGGCTACCTGCACCTCGGTGAGCTCTACGCCGCGGCGACGTCCGACGACTGAGCCGCCTGGAGGCGGGCGAGCCGGCCCATCGCCACGTGGCCCAGGACCGGGCCCGGCACGAGCAGCAGGAAGGCCCACCGCCAGGTCACGAGCGACTCGGCGACGGGCACCAGCCAGATCGTCACGACGGTCAGCGCGAAACCGAGCGCGAGCTGGACCGTGAGGGCGGTGCCGACGAACCGCTGGTCGGCCACCTCTGTCACGACCGTCGAGAACTGCGCCGAGTCGGCGACCACCCAGAAGCCCCAGAACAGCACCACCGGCAGGGTCACCCAGACGGGCGCCCCGTAGGTGAGGCCGGCGACCGCGGCGGCCGTCCCTGACGACGCGAGCGAGATCCGGGTGGCGCGGGCACGGGTGCTGCGGTCGGCGATGCGGCCCCCGACGATGCAGCCCAGCGCCCCGATGCCGATCACGGCGAAGGCCCCCAGCGGCGCCCACGCCGCCCGGCCGACCCCGGCACGGTCGAACGATGCACCGAGGAACACGACGATCCAGGCCCACAGCGCGTACAGCTCCCACATGTGGCCGACGTAGCCGGCCGTCGCGAGCCGCGTCGGCCGGTGGCGGAGCACCTCGACCACCTGACGCGGCCGGAACGGCGCGCTCGGGAAGGCGAAGGGGCCGTCGGGCACGGCCACGAAGGCGAGGAGGCCACCCGTGACCGTCAGCGCTGAGGTCGTCACCACGACCACCTCCACCGACAGCCCGCCGAGCCCGTTCACCAGGTGGGGGAGCGCCGAGCCGAGCGTGAGGGCCCCGACCATGACCCCCAGCGCGAGGCCGCGGTCGCGGCGGAACCACGCGGCCATGGCCTTCATCGCCGGCGGGTAGACCCCGGCGAGCGCCGCGCCCGTGACGCCGCGCAGCGCGATCGCGCCGCCCGGGCCGTCCACCGCGAGCAGCCCGAGGTTGGCGGTCGCGGCGAGCAGCGCCCCACCGAGGATCACCGTCACGGGGCGGACGCGGTCGGCGAGCGTGAGCAGTGCGGAGACCAGTGCGCCGAGCACGAAGCCGACCTGGACGCCGATCGTCAGCCACGCCGCGGCCGCGTCCCCGAGGTCCCACCGCACCCGCAGCTGCGGCACGACGGCACTGGCCGAGAACCAGGTGGACATGGCGAGCACCATCGCGACGGCGAGCACGGCCAGTGCCCGCCATCGCCCTGCGTCCTCCGCCCGTGCCACCGCGTCCCCCTGCGCCGGTGGCGGCAACGTACGACGGCCGCGGGCGATGCCCGCGGCCGTCACACGTTCGTCGTGTCGTCAGGCGTCCTCGTCGAGGTCACCGGCCGGCGTCTCGGTGCCGAGGTCACCGGCCCTGTTGAGGGTCACGCCGGTGGGGATCTCGTCAGCACCCATCACCATCGGCGAGCCGCCGAAGGGCGGGCACCGGTCGGTGCCGTTGGTCGGGGTCGCGACGCACGGGGCGTCGGCGATCGTGGGGAAGTTCATGCCGATCTGGACCTGACGGAAGGCGCTGCCGCCACCGGGCTCGGCCGCGAAGTTCTCGGCCATGAAGTCGGCGATGCCCGTCACGGTGATGAGCAGACTCGACGACGCACCGGTGTCGGACACGATCGCGGTCGTGGAGACGGTCCGCTCCTTGGGTGCCTGGAACGGCTCGCCCTGCACGTTGAGGCCCTCGTCGAAGCCGAACAGCGAGACCCCGTCGATCGTCATGCGCAGGTTCGTCGCGACCTCCTGGCCCGAGTAGCCCACGTTCGGACCGAGGAAGTGCACCTCGAAGGTCAGCGTGTCGACGTTGCCGGCGTCGAGCAGGAAGCCGTCGAGGTAGTAGTGGTAGAGGCCGGCGCCGAGCACGGTGTTGCCGAACACGGGCTCGTCGACGGTGCCACAACCGTGCCCCTCGGTGAACGAGCCGGGCGGCGGGACCTGCGCGAGAACGACCCCGTCGAGCGGGAGGATCAGCTTGCCGGCGCCGTCGCCGTCCACGGCGTTGTCGCACTGGGCCCAGGCCACGGACTCGCAGTACTCGACCGGCACGTCGACGGTCGTGCCGTCCTCCTGCTCGACCGCGACGGTGCGCGTGTCGTCGGTGCGGCAGGTGTCGGCGCCCTCCTCGGCTGGTTGGACGGCGAAGGCGAGGCTGGCGGGCAGCAGGGCTGCCACGGCGATGGCGGTGCGGATGCGCACGGTGGGGCTCCCGAGGTCGGTCGGCGGACGTGGTCTTCGCCGCCCGACACCGGATCTCCTGCTGCCTCAGTCGGCGGAGGTCGGGGGAGGTGGCGGTGGCGGTGGCTCGTCAGCGGCCGTCCGGAGCCGGGCGGCACGGTCGGGCAGGCCCAGCTCCTCCCACGCGGCCGCACTGCGCGCTGCGAACCGCGGGTCGTCGGTCCCTCGCTGGACGACGACCTCGCCGATCTCGGCGGCGAGCTGGAGCTCGCCGTGCTCCGCGGCGCCAACCTGGGCCGCCGTGGCGACCGCGTGGTCGCCACGGCCTTCGGCCAGCGCATCGCGCAGCCCGGCGAAGTCGCGCTCGCGCAGCATCGCCCGGAGCGCCTCCTGCTCGCGCTCCTCGTTCCGGGCGGCGGTCGCCACGCGGTAGTTCTGCATCGCGAACAGGCCGCCGAAGAGGGCGATGAAGACCTGGTCGAGCCAGACGGCCACCGCGACGAGCGCGATGCTCATCGCCACGCCCGTCCACGCCGTGCGCGTCGTCCGGGTCCGCTCGTCGCCGGGCAGCAGCTGCTGGAGGGCCTGCCCGCCGTCCAGCGGCAGGATCGGCAGGAGGTTGAAGATGCTCCAGCCGATCGAGGTGAAGAGCAGGATCTGCATCGCGACGGCGGGGTAGCCCGTCGGGACCGCCCCGCGCAGCAGCCATGCGACCGCCCCGATCGCGAGGCCCACACCTGGCCCGGCGAGGCTGATCGCCAGACGCCACCCCCGGGTGCCCGAGCGGCCCGTCGGCCGGTAGCGCGTGACGCCACCGAGCCCGGCCAGGGTGATCGTCGGGTCGGCGCCGGCCGCGCGAGCGACCAGCGCGTGGCCCAGCTCGTGCAACACGATCGAGACGATCCCGATCACGACCCACAGCACGATCGCGACGAGGTCGCCGAGCGTGAAGCCGAAGAAGGCCAGCAGCAGCACGATGGACGGCCCGATCGTCACGGGCACGCCGAACAGGCGGAACCGGAGACCGGTGCCGCTGGAGGGCATCGTCGTGGAGCTGCTCATGGCGCCGCAGGCTAGGACCCGCCCCGGTCCGCTCGGCGCATGGTTGCCTCACCCACCAGTCGACCGCCGCGAGCCAGCCATGTCCTGCACCCCGGAGCACGTGACCGAGCCCGTCCCGCAGCCCGAGGTCGGCCCCGCCGAGGGGCGGCTGCGCCTGGAGGAGTTCGTCCGGGTCATGGCATCACGGCGCAGCGTCCGCGACTTCGCCCCCGACCCCGTCCCGGACGTGCTGGTCCAGCAGGCCGTGCTCGCGGCCTCGCGCGCGCCGAGCGGCGCCAACGTGCAGCCGTGGCGCTTCGTGCACGTGACCGACCCCGCCGTCCGGCAGCGTGTCCGCGAGGCCGCCGAGGCCGAGGAGCGCGAGTTCTACGCGCGCCGCGCCACCGACGAGTGGTTGCGGGCGCTGGCACCGCTCGGCACCGACGCGAGCAAGCCGTTCCTCACCGATGCCCCGCACCTGCTGGTGCTCATGGAGGTCCACCAGAGCGCGTCCGAGCCGAAGCCGTACTACGTCAAGGAGTCGGTCGGGATCGCGCTCGGCTTCCTGCTCTGCGCGCTGCACCACGCCGGCCTGGCCGCACTCACGCACACGCCGAGCCCGATGGGGCGGCTGACCGAGGTGCTGGGTCGCCCGCGCAACGAGCGGCCGTACGTCGTGCTCCCGATCGGGTGGCCCGCGGCGGACGCCGAGGTCCCGGCGATCACGAGGAAGCCCCTCGACGAGGTCCTCGTGCAGGTCTGAGTCTCAGGCTCGTGCCGTGCGGTCGCGCAGGTCGATGACGAACGGCGGGGGCGCGGCGGCGCGCGCCGCCGCGTCGGGCCAGTCGAAGCGGTGGCGCAGCTGCCCCAGTGGGGTGGTCGCTGCCAGCTCGTCGGGGTCGGCGCCGAGCGCGACCGCCTGGTGCACGAGCGCCATCGCGCGGTCGTCCTCCTCGAGCAGGAGCCGCGCGACGGCGGTGCGGGTCGCAAAGCTGGTGCTCCTCC
>JBFKQZ010000139.1:0-8305 GCA_041627475.1 Nitriliruptoraceae bacterium
ACGAGCTCGTCGGTCACGGCCGCCATGGCTGCGAGGAGCGTGAACGGCTCCCAGTAGGGCGTGTCCTCGGCGTTCGTCGAGTCGCTGACCCACACCCCGCCCCAGCCGCCGGCCTCCGCGGCCCGGGCCAGCTCGACGCAGGTCGCGGGGTCGTGCTCGCTGTCGTTGCGGATCCAGGTGCCGTGCTGCATCGTCTGCCTCCCGGGTCGGTGTCGATCGACCCTAGAGGCACCCGACCCGCACCGGGCCCCGTTGGTCAGGCGTCCCCGCGGCGCTCCGCGGCCCAGCCCTCCTTGACGGTCTGGCGGCTGCGGGCGATCGCCAGCGCATCGGCGGGGACGTCCTCGGTGATGACCGAGCCGGCGCCGATGTAGGCACGGTCGCCGACGGTCACCGGTGCCACCAGCGCCGTGTCGCAGCCGACGAAGGCGTCCTCACCGACGACGGTGCGGTGCTTGCGCTCACCGTCGTAGTTCACCGTGATGACGCCGCAGGCGAGGTTCGCGCGAGCACCGACCTCGGCGTCCCCCACGTAGGCGAGGTGCGGGACCTTGGCACCCTCTGCCAGCGTCGCCTTCTTCAGCTGCGTGAAGGCGCCGGCCTTGGTGGACGGGCCCAGCACCGTCCCGGGACGCAGGTGCGCGAACGGGCCGACCGTCGCGCCGGGTCCGACCACCGCCTCCTCGCAGTACGACATCTGGACCGTCGCCCCGTCTGCCACCTCGGTCCGCAACAGGCGCGTGTTCGGACCGATCTCGCAGCCCTCCCCGACGACGGTGCCCTGTTCGAGCATGGTGTTGGGCAGCACGACGGTGTCGCGGCCGACCTGCACGTCGACGTCGACCCAGGTCGAGGCCGGGTCGAGGATCGTGACGCCGTCCCGACCGAGCTCCTCCATCCGGCGACGGCGCAGGACCGCGCTGACCTCCGCCAGCTGGACCCGGTCGTTGACGCCGGCGACGAGCTCGGCGTCGACGACCGTCGCGCCGACGCTGGCGCCGCGCTCGCGGGCGATCGCCACGACGTCGGTGATGTAGCGCTCGCCCTGGTCGTTGTCGGTGTCGAGCTCGTCCAGCGCGCTGCCGAGCAGCGCCCGGTCGAAGACGTACATGCCCGCGTTGAACTCGCCGATCGCCCGCTGCTCGGGCGTGGCGTCACGGTGCTCCACGATCGCCTGCACGGCCCCGTCCTCGTCGCGGACGATGCGCCCGTACCCGGCGGCGTCGTCCAGGACACCGGACAGGAGCTCGACGTCGGTCTCGGGCCCCAGCAGCGACTGCAGGGCGTCGGCGGTGATCAACGGCGTGTCACCGGGGAGCACCAGGACCCGGTCGACGTCGTCGGCGAGTGCCGGCATGGCCACCTCGACCGCGTGCCCGGTGCCGAGCTGCTGCTCCTGCACGACCGTCGTGACGCCGTCGATCCCGGCGGTGGCGAGCTCGTCGGTGACGAGGTCGCGGCCGTGGCCGACGACGACCACGACCTGGCTGCAGCCGAGCGGCCCCACGGCCTCGAGCACGTGGCGGAGCAGGGTCCGCCCGGCAGCGCGGTGGAGCACCTTGGGCAGCTCCGACCTGAAGCGTGTGCCCTTGCCTGCGGCGAGGATGACGGCAGCGGTGGCCACGATGGACTCCGGTCCGGACGACGGTGGTCGGGCGGCGACGGTAGTCCCACGGCGGTGGTCGTCACCGATCCAGCACGTCACCCAGCACGGCCGCGGCGACGGCGTGCGCCCCGGCCTCGAGGATCTCGTCGCGGTTGATGTCGAGCACCGTGGCGACGGGCCAGCGCGCCTCGATGGTGTCGGGGTCCTCCCCGCTGGACCACGTGGCACCGAACCGCTCGAGCAGGGCGCGGACCGCCGCGTTCTCCGCCCGTGCGAGTGCGTACAGCTGGGTGGCGCCGTGTGCGTCGGCTGCGGCGGCGATCGCGACGACGAGCCGGCTCGCGACACCCTTGCGCTGCACGTCGTCTGCCACCAGCACGGCGAGCTCCGCCTCCTTGCGGTCCTCGGCCTGCAGGGCGTAGCGACCGATGCCGACGAGCTCGTCGTCGAGGAAGGCACCCCACGCGAACTGGGAGCCGTGGTCGGTCAGCGTGAGCCGTCGGAACGTCCGCTCGGTCATCGGCGGCAGCTGGAAGAACCGCATGCGCAGCGACTCCTCGCTGACCCGCCCGGTCCCAGCTGCGAGCTGCCGCCAGTCCTCCGGCCACAGCGGCCGCAACTGCAGGTGGCGACCGTCGACCGTGCCTGCTGCGACCGGCGGCACGCGCAGCGCGCGGTTGGTCGCGCGTCGACGCCGTGCGGTGGCGTCGAGCTGGAGTGCGACGGCGTCGATCGCCAGCAGCTCGTCGGCGTGCTCCGGCCCGATCCGTGCGGCGCGGACCTCGTTCAGGGTCCGCACGTGCGCAGCGGACCGCCCGTCCTCCTCGAGCAGGGACAGCTCACCGACGATGCTGCCCGGCCCGAGCACAGCCACGTCGTGCCAGCGGTCGCCGACCTGGACGGTGACCTCGAGCTGGCCGTCCAGCACCATGTAGAGCCCCCCAGCGGGCTCGCCGACCTGCGCCAGGACCGTGTCGGCCGGGACGTCGAGGAGCTCGCTGAGCGCCGCCACGGCGCGCTGCTCCACCGGCCGCAGTCCGGCCAGGAGCGGGTGCTCGACCAGCTCGTCCGGCAACGGCGGCCCGCTGCCGCTCCCCCGCCGCCCGATCACGACGGGACGCCGGAGGTGGTGGCTGGGAGGCAGGGACTCGAACCCTGAATGCACGGCACCAAAAGCCGGCGTGTTGCCAATTACACCACCTCCCAGCGGTGTCACCTCGTGGGGCCCGTGAGGCTAGCGATGCCGTGTGGGTCGCCCGACGGTCAGGCCGGTTGCAGGGTGCGCTCGGCGAGGCGCGGCCCGCCCGCGGGCGACCGCACGACACAGACCTGGGCGAAGCGGTCGCCGACGCGCTCGGCGATCTCGCGAGCCGCGTGCTCGTCGGGTGCCAGTGCGACCACCGTCGGTCCGGACCCCGACACGATCGCCCGGAGCGCGCCCGCCTCGTACATGTCCTCGAGGCGGTCGGCGAGTGCCGGCCGCAGCGCGATCGCCGCGGTCTCGAGGTCGTTGTGAAGCGCGCCGGCCAACAGGTCGACGTCGCCGGAGCGCACCGCCTGCAGGACGATGTCGGGCTCGATGACCGATGGTCCGAGGTCGAGGTCGTCGTAGGCGGCGTAGACCGCGGGTGTGGACAGCCCCTCGCCCGAGACACCGACGACCCAGTGGAAGTCGCCCCGGCTCAGCACGCGGGCCGTGTCCGTCCCGGTCCCGGTCGCCAGGGCGGTCCCCCCGGCCAGGCAGAACGGCACGTCGGCGCCGATGTCGGCCGCGAGCGGCCGCAGCGCATCCGGACCCAGCCCGGCACCCCACAGACGATCGAGCGCGAGCAGCGTGGCGGCGGCGTCCGCAGAGCCGCCCGCCATCCCCGCTGCCACCGGGATGCGCTTGGCGAGCGACAGCTCGGTCCGTGGCGCGCGCTCGAGCTCCTCCGGGGTGGCGTCGCTGGGGACGCACAGCTCCTCGAGCAGCCCGTGGGCCGCGCGCAGGACGAGGTTGTCGTCGTCGTCCGGCACGGCGGCGCCACCGTCGTGGGCCAGCGACAGCTGCATCAGCTTGCGGGCCGCGGGGTGCTGCATCGCCCATGGCGTGCCGAGCAGCCGTGCCGTCACCTCGTCGTGGAGGTCGACGGTCTGCAGCACCGTCGCGAGCTCGTGGTAGCCGTCGTCACGGACGCCGCGGACCGCGAGGAAGAGGTTGACCTTCGCCGGCACGCGCACGCGCACCTCGACGACGGCCGACTCCTCCACGACGCTCCCCCACGCGGACTGGCCGCGGCAGGGTACGCCGCGGCACCGACCACTCAGGACGCGGGCCGGAGGGCTGCCGCCAGCTCGACGAAGTCCGCGGGCGTCAGCTCCTCGGCGCGGGCGGTGTGCGACAGGCCGAGCTGGTCCAGCGCCGCCTCGACCCGGTCGACCTCGGCGACCGCCTGGAGCGTGTTGCGCAGGGTCTTGCGGCGCTGCGCGAAGGCGGCGTCGACGACGCCGCGGACCCAGGGGTCCAGGGGGCCTCGTCGCACCAGGTGGACCATCACCGAGTCGACCCGCGGGACCGGGGTGAAGACCTGGCGCGAGATGCTGCGGCCGACCTCGACCTCGGCCAGCAGCTGCAGCTTGACCGACACGCCGGCGTAGAGGTCGTGGCCCTGTGCCGCGGCCCAGCGCTGCCCGACCTCCTTCTGGACCATCACGTACGCGTCGACGGCCCGTGGGTCCTCCAGGACCCGGAAGACCAGCGGCGTCGCGAGGTTGTACGGCAGGTTCGCGACACAGCGGAAGGGGCCGCCGGCGAGCTCGCCGAGGTCGACCTCCATCGCGTCGGCGTGGTGGACCGTCACGTCGTCGCGGTCACCCACCACCTCGGCCAGCGCGTCGACGAGTCCGCTGTCGACCTCGACGGCCACGACGCGGGCCGCAGCGTCCGCCAGTGCCAGCGTCAGCGAGCCGAGGCCGGGGCCGATCTCGACCACGGTGTCGTCGGGGCCGATGCCGACGTCGGCGACGATCGCCTCGACGGTGTTGGGGTCGCCGACGAAGTTCTGGCCGGCCTGCTTGCGGGGCGCGAGGCCGTGGCGCTGGAGCAGGTCGGCGACGTCAGCGGGTGAGAGGCGGCGGCTCAGAGCAGGCCCAGCTTGCGAGCGCAGGACGGCCACGCGCCCCAGCCCGAGCGACGCTGCACGATCTTGCCGACCTCGATCTGCTGCTGCGGCGACGCCTGGTAGGCGTAGGCCGGGTAGCCGGACGGCTTGTTGCGCGTCCACGTGTCGGGGTGGAACTGCAGCCCGCCGTCGTAGCGGCCGTCGTAGCTCCAGCGCAGGCCGGACTCGCAGCGGGCGAGGTCGTACCAGACCGACCCGTCGTCGACGTAGGACTGGCTCGGGCGCTCGGCCGTGCCGTACTCGACGATCCGCGTGACGGGTTCGCGCACGACCTCCTCGCTGACGAGCTCGCGCTCGACGCGCTCGCCGTCGACCAGCTTGAGCCGGTAGGTGTCGATGCGCAGCCCGTTCTCACCGGCCTGGACGGTGCGGGTCTGGTCGGTGAACAGCTGGTTCGTGGGACGGCGCTCCTCGTCGAACGGCAGCGCCACCTCCTCGGTGACGTCCTCGTACCCGACGCGCTGGACGACCACGGAGGTGCCGTCGAGCAGCTCGGCGTCGAGGCCGGGCTCGAGCAGGTCCTCCTCGCCGAGCTCGGTGCCGGCGAGCGTGAGCAGCTCCCCGACGGTCTCGACGTGGGTCTCGAACGTGCGGGTCGCCCCGTCCGCCACGACCTGCACCGTCTTGGGCGAGGTGATGGTGACGCGGTCACCGTCCACGAGCTGGGTGCGCGCCGCAGGCCGCAGGACGGCGGTGTCGGCGACGGTCACGCCGGCGCTGTCGAGCAGTCCCTGGACCGTGCGGAAGGTGCCGCGGTAGGCGGTCACCCGGCCGTCGACAGCCAGCTCGACCCGGATCGTGCGGAGCACGGTGATCGACTCGACGTCCGCGAGCGGCGTCTCCGGGGCCGGGAGGATCCGGTCGCCGGCGGCGACGACGACACCCTCGGCCTCGAGGACGTCACCGACGGTCTCGTCGAACGAGAGGACGTCCATGACCTCGCCGTCGATGACCATCTGGAGCCGGTTGGCCGCCCGGACGACCGGCACGGCCAACGCCGCGACGATGAGCAGGACGAGCAGCCGGCGGCTGACGCGCTGGACGGTCAGCGCGAGGGTGCGGGAGGTCACGCGGCGGATCCCTGGTCGGGTACTCGGTCGACCGGCGGTGTGCCGGCGGTCTCGGCCGCGTCGAGGTCGAACGCCCGGTGGGCGTTGGCGACCAGTCGCGGCGCGAGGTCCTCGACGTCCAGTCCGTGGACCTCGGCCAGCTGCGCGGCGACGTACGGCACGTGGCCGGAGTCGTTGCGCCTGCCGCGGTGCGGCACGGGCGTCAGGTACGGGCTGTCCGTCTCGGTCAGCAGCAGGTCCAACGACGCGACCGCAGCCGCGTCACGCAGGTCCTGCGCGTTGGAGAAGGTCACGTTGCCGGCGAAGGACATGAACCAGCCCTGCTCGTTGCAGTGGCGGGCGACGTCCTCGTCGCCGGAGAAGCAGTGCATGACGACGCGCTCGGGCGCGCCGTGGTCGTGCAGGACGCGAAGCGTGTCGTCCCAGGCGTCGCGGCAGTGGATGACCAGCGTGAGGTCGTGCTCGCGGGCGAGGTCGATGTGGGCGCGGAAGCTGCGCTCCTGCACGTCGTGCGGGCACCAGTCGCGGTAGAAGTCCAGCCCCGTCTCGCCGATGCCGACGACGCCCGGCGCGGTCGCGAGCTGCCGGATGCCGTCGAAGTCGTCGGCCGTCTGCTCGGCGTCGTTGGGGTGGATGCCGATGACCGCGTGGACACCCGGCAGCGTCTGCGCGTGCTCGACGGACTGCCGTGAGGTCGCGAGGTCCGTGCCGACGGTCACCAGCGTCGTGACGCCGGCAGCACGAGCTGCCTCGACGTGCTCGGTGGGCGTCAGCTCACCGTGGTGGTCGAGGTGCGTGTGGGTGTCGACGTACGTCGGCATGGCTCCGCGCGGAGTCGGGGGGTGCAGTGACGGTCGCGCACGGCGACCGTGTGGTGGCTCGACGCGGATGGAGTCCGCGGAGCAGTGCGACGGCGAAGGCTAACAACAGCAAGCGCCGTTGGGAACCCCGCCGTCACACTGTGCGCACACCCCGAGTTTCCTCGCATGAGGCGAGGAAACTGGCGACCACGGACGCTCGGGACGCGCGGTCGCCGCCGGGCCCACGAGTTCCCTCGCGTGGTGCGAGGAAACTCGGGCGGGCGAGGGCGGTCAGTCGAGGACGTCCCAGTCGGTCAGCATCGGCAGCTCCACGACGTCCCCGTCGAACGTGACGAGCACGTGCTGCTGGCTGCCCATGACGACGACCTGGCCGCCGCTGACCTCCACGCGGACGTCCCCACCGACCACGCCGGGCGACGCGAGTTCGCCGAACTGGTCACCGTCGGCGCCCCAACGCAGGTCGACCCCGAAACCGAGCAGCTCGGCACTCACGTCCGGACCGATGGCAGCGCCGGGCGTGGCATGGGTGTCGAAGACCAGCCGGTCGCTGCCGTTGCCCGGGAACGTCGCGACGTACTCGCCGTTGCGGAACCGGTCGACGCCGAGGAACTCCGTCCCCGTCCCGTTCGCGAGCACGGCGAACGAGCCGCTGGTGCGCGTGCCGTCGTCGCCCGTCCACGTCCAGTCGAGGACGGGCCGCGGATCGGTGGCCAGCTGCTGCGGGGCGCCGGGCACCTCACCGTCGCCCTCGACCGTGACGACGTTGAGTCCCGCGTCGTCGGTCCAGGCGACCGCGGAGCCGTCGTCGGCCCACACCAGTCCGGAGACGGGCCCGGTCGTGACCAGGGTCGAGCCGACCGGGCTGGCCGTGTCGCCGTCGAGCTGCACGAAGCGGACGGAGGTCTCGCCCTCGCTGAAGGACTCGACGGCGACGAGACCGTCGCTGGCGGTCGACCCGGGCCGCACGGCGACGTCGCCCAGCTCGGCCTCCGACTCGGCCGCGGGCCGGTAGACGGTGCGGCGGTCGATGCTGCCGTCGGCGCTGCGGATGACGAGGTCGATCCCGTCGGTCGCGACCAGCGGCGCGTCGGTCGGCAGGCCGAGCGCGGAGGGGTCGTCCCGACTCGGCTCCTCCCCCGCACCGGGGCCGGACGGTCCCAGTGCGACGGCCGCGGTGATGCGGGGCGACTGCCACTCGGTCAGCCGTTGCCCGAGCGCACCGTCGACGAACGGCAGCACGACGCCGGTCCCGAGGCGGTCCAGCAGCACCACCGTGCCGTCGGCGCCCGTCGTGAGCTCCATGTCGCTGCTGACGGGCAGTTGTGTCGGAACTGCTCGCAGGTCGTCGCCCTCGGCGAGGACGAGCGGCGCGCTGCCGTCGACCGGCGCGCGCAGCGTCACGGTGACGAGGTTCGGCAGGATCGCCCCGTCGACCGCCGTCTCCTCGAGGACGAGCGCAGGCGTCGTCGGAGCGGTGTCCGAGACGCTGCTGTCGTCCATCGGGATCGACCACAGACCGCCCTCGCCACTCGTGGCGAGCAGCACCTGGGCGTCGGCCCGGCTGACCCACTGCTCGACCTGCAGGTCGTCGGGGACGTCACCCTCGAGCGGCAGCACGCGGACCTCGGCGCCGTCCGCCTCCAGGGG
>JBFKQZ010000140.1:0-8254 GCA_041627475.1 Nitriliruptoraceae bacterium
CGTCGCCCCCACGACCCACCTCAAGACCCAGTGGGCCGGCTCGGCCGCGGACAAGGGCCTCCACCTCGAGCCGGAGTGGGCGTCGGCCGACCCGTGGCCCCGGGACATGCACGGCGTCGTCGTGACCTACCAGCAGGTCGCGGCCGACCCACGCGTGCTGCGCGGCCCGGCCGACGACGCGTACGTGGTCCTCGACGAGGTCCACCACGCTGGGGCCGAGCGCGCCTGGGGCGATGCGATCGCCCACGCGTTCGAGCCGGCCGCGCACCGCCTCAGCCTCTCGGGGACGCCGTTCCGTTCCGACGCCAACCCGATCCCCTTCGTCAACTACGAGTTCGACGAGGCACGTGCCGACTACACCTACGGCTACGACGACGCCCTGCGCGACGGCCGCGTCGTCCGGCCCGTGCTCTTCCCACGCGTCGACGGCGAGATGGAGTGGACGGCCCCCGACGGAAGCCTCCACGCTGCGTCGTTCCAGGACCAGCTCGACCGCACCCTGTCGTCGCAGCGGCTCCGGACCGCGCTGTCGCTGGACGGTCAGTGGCTCCCCGAGGTGCTGACGCGCGCCGACGCGACGCTCGCGGAGGTGCGGCGGACCCACCCCGACGCCGGCGGGCTCGTCATCGCCACCGACGTCGAGCACGCACGCGGGATCGGTCGGACCCTCCGCGAACGCTTCGGCCGCTCGGCGACCGTGGCGACGTCCGACGACCCGGACGCGTCCGAGCGGATCGCCAAGTTCGCCGCGTCCGACGACGAGTGGATCGTCGCCGTCCGCATGGTCAGCGAGGGCGTCGACATCCGCCGTCTGCGCGTCGGCGTGTGGGCGACGACCACCGTCACGGAGCTGTTCTTCCGCCAGGCGGTCGGCCGCCTCGTGCGCTGGACCCCCGGGCTGCGTCGCCAGCGGTCGTTCTTCTACCTCCCCGACGACCCGCGGCTGCGCATCTTCGCGGCGACGATCCGCGAGGAGCGGACCCACGCGCTCCGGCGCCGCGAGCAGGACGGCGACGCCCCAGAGGAGCAGCTGCTCGACGAGGTCCCCACCGGGACCGGCGACGACCAGCTGTCGCTCTTCGCGGCGATCTCGGCCACGGCCACCGACCACCACGACCACGGCAGCCTGGTCGCGAACGAGGTCGCCGACGAGCCGGACGACGACCACCTCCCGGCCACCGGTCCGACGATCCAGCTGTCGCCGCCGCCACCCCCGGCCGCCCGGGACCTCGACGAGGACGACCTCGGCACACCCGGGCCGAGCCGCTCGCTGCGCAAGCGCGAGCTGCGGCGCAGCAACAGCGACCGCGTCCACCTCATCTGCCAGCTGACCGGCCTGGACGCCAAGGTCGTCAACTCACGGCTCAACGAGCTCGCCCGCATCTCGTCGGTCGGCGAGGCGACCCTCCAGCAGCTCGAACGGCGACTGGCCGAGGCCGACGACTGGCTCGCCCGCGCCTGACCGCTCCCTGCACGCCTGCCCGAACTGCCCTCGTTGGGATTGCAACTCCGATAGGGTGTCATGTGGATTGCAAGGAGGTTGCCGTGGCGCAGACGGAAGCAGCGCGGACGACGACTGCTGAGGGCGAGGTCCGCTGGCTGACCGACGCCGAACAGGTGGCCTGGCGGAACTGGATCTCTGGGAGCACCGTGCTCTTCCGGGCGCTCGAGCGCGAGCTCGTCCAGCACTTCGACATCACCATGGACGACTACGCCCTCCTGGTGCTGCTGTCGGAGAACGAGGACCGCAGCGCGCGGATGAGCGAGCTCGCCGACGACGCGATCGTCCCGCGCCCGCAGGTGACCTACCGCATCTCCCGCCTCGAGAAGCGGGGCATCGTCGAGCGCCGCCCGTGCTCCACCGACGCCCGCGGGACAGAGGCACACCTGACCGACGAGGGCTTCGCGCTGCTCGAGTCGGCCGCCCGGCACCACGTCACGAACGTCCGCGAGATGTTCCTCGACCACCTCTCCGGCGAGGAGTTCTGCACGCTCGGCGAGGCCATGGGCCGCGTCCACGGTGAGCTCGCGAGCAACGAGGCCCGTCGGGCCTGACGAGCGCACAACGCGCCCGCCGTTGGCCGCTGGCTGCCGCCTGTTCGTACCCTCTGCCGCTGGCACCGCGCCGTCTTCCCCCCATTCCAGGAGCACCGTGCCCGTCCGTCTCGGACTCGTCGCCCTCGTCACGCTGCTCGTGACGAGCACGCTCGTGCCTGCCGTCGCGCAGACCGAGCTCGAGGGCGCCCGCGCCGAGCGCGAGGCGCTGGAGGAGCAGGTCCTCGACGCAGCGGGGGACCTCGAGGCGCTCGAGGAGCGCATCCACGACATTCGTGCCGAGATCGACGCGCTCGACGCGCAGGACGCCGATCTCCGCCAGCAGCTCGACCAGGTCGGAGCGTCGCTGGCCGCCCGCGCCCGTGCTGCCTTCATGCGCGGTGACGGAGGCGCCCTGGAGGCCATCCTCGCCGGCGAGGGCCCGAGCGAGGCGGCCGAGCGCGCCGCACTGCTCGAGTCGCTGGCCCTGCGGGACCGCGGGACCATGGAGGAGGCCTCGGCACTGCGCACGGGCCTCGAGCAGAACCGGCAGCTCCGTGAGGGGCGCCTGGCCGAGCTCGCTGAGCTCGAGGCCGAGATGGCGGACCGCATCCAGCGCCTCAACGTCGCGCTCGACGAGGCCCAGGACCGCGAGCGGTTCCTCGAGCTCAAGGCCCGCCGCCAGCGCGAGGTCCAGACCGCGTTCGCCAACGGCATCTACAGCTGCCCGGTCGGTGACCCCGTCTTCTTCCGTGACACGTGGGGCGACCCGCGCTCGGGCGGTCGCAGCCACAAGGGCGTCGACATGATGGCGCCGCACGGCACGCCGATCTACGCGATCCACGCCGGCCGCATCACGCGGCTGAGCAGCGGCGGCCTCGGCGGCATCTCGATCTACATGTTCGGTGACGACGGCAACGAGTACTACTACACCCACCTCCAGGGCTACGCCGACGGGATCTTCACCGGCATGCGCGTCGACGCCGGCGACCTCATCGCCTACAACGGCTCGACCGGCAACGCCGACGCGTCCGCGCCCCACCTGCACTTCGAGGTGCACCCCGGGGGCGGCAGCCCGATCAACCCGTATCCCTGGGCCGCCGCCGCCTGCGGCCGGTAGGCGCCCTGGTCTTCATGCCGCCCGACCGCATGCCGGGTGGAGGAGGACCGGGAGGGCGGCGTCGCGAGCGGAGCGAGCGGGGAATTCAGTCTCCGAAGCCCTCGAACGCGGCGTCGAGCTCGGACGGGGCGTAGGTCCGGAAGGCGATGGCGGTCTGGGTGCCGATGACGCCCTCCATCTTGACGATGTGCTCGGTGACGACCGTGGCGATGCCGTCGTGGTCGGGCACCTGCAGGACCGCGATGACGTCGGCGACGCCACCCGCGACCGAGTGCGCGGAGGCGACACCGTCGACCTCGGCGATCTGCTCGGCGACGCCGGCGATGAACGCCGGCTCGACGTCGATGAGGACGAACGCGTGGATCATCGTGGGCCCTGTGCTCGCGGAGCGCCGACGCTAGTGGGTGGGCGCGCCCCTCACAGCCGGGCCCGGATCGCCCAGAGGTCGGGGAACACCGGCTGGAAGAGCGTGGAGCGCAGGTAGCCGGCCCCGCTGGACCCACCCGTCCCCTGCTTGGTGCCGATCGTGCGCATCACCATCACGACGTGGCGGTAGCGCCACTCCATCAGCCCCTCGTCCATGTCGGTGAGCAGCTCGCAGAACTCCCGCAGCTCGTCGTCGTCGCGGTACGCGGCGACCAGCGCGTCCTGCACCCGGTCGTCGGGCTCGGTGCTCTCGCCCGGCGTCGTGGCGACCGCGTCCTCCGGGACGGCGAAGCCCCGGCGGTCGAGCAGGGCCAGGAAGTGCTGCCACAGGCTCGGGGCCTCCCACCGTGCCAGCAGCCGGGCGTGGTCGTCGGTCCCCACGAAACGGTCGAGGTGCTGCTGGGCACGGTGCCCGAGCAGGAACTCGAGCTCGCGGAACTGCACCGACTGGAACCCGGAGGAGTTGCCCAGGAAGTCGCGGAACGAGAGGAACTCCAGCGGCGTCATGGTCTCGAGCACGTCGAGCTGCCCGACCATGGTCTTGAGGATCTTCAGCACGCGCACGAGCTGGTGGCTGCCACGGACGAGCTCGTCCTCGTCCATCCACACCGCGAGCCGATCGAGCTCGTGGAGGATCTGCTGGAACCAGAGCTCGTAGACCTGGTGGATCGTGATGAAGAGCAGCTCGTCGTGCTCGGACCCCGACTGCAGCCGCTGCAGCGACAGCAGCTCCGGGATCCGCAGGTACTCGCCGTAGGTCATCTCGTCGCGCACTGGATCCCCCGTTCGCTTCGCTCGCGACGGCCCTCCGGGCGGGCTCCTCCACCCGCCCGTCCTCGGGCCAGCCGCTGGTGGGTCACGTTACGGCGGCGGTCGTGCCCCGGTAGCGCTCGTGCAGGCCGTCACGGACGACCGCGGCGATGCGCTGGACCGCCGTGTGGATCATCTGGTGGCTGACGTACAGGGGTGCGATGCCGAGACGCAGGTTGTCCGGCGCGCGGAAGTCGGGCAGGACGGCGGCCTCCTCGATGAGGGCCCGGGTGATCGGCCAGCCGTCCGGGTGGGCCAGCGACACGTGGCTGCCACGGCGCGCCGCGTCCCGCGGTGACGCGACCGTGAAGCCGAGCTCGGCCAGGTGCGCGTCCGCCTGTTCCACGAGGAACGACGTGAGCGAGATCGAGACCTCGCGGATCGTGTCGATACCGACCTCGGCGACCTGCCGGACACCGGCCTCGATCGCGTTGAGCGACAGCATCGGCATCGTGCCGACGTGGAACCGACGGATGCCGTCGGTGGGGCGGAACTCGAGGTCGAAGCCGAACGGGTCCTCGTGGCCCCACCACCCGGCGATCGGGTTGTCGAGCTGCGACTGCAGGTCCTCCCGCACGTAGAGGAACGCGGGCGAGCCGGGACCGCCGTTCAGGTACTTGTAGGTGCAGCCGACGGCGAGGTCCACGTCGTGCGCCGCGAGACCCACGGGGACCGAGCCCGCGGAGTGCGACAGGTCCCACAGCACCAGCGCCCCGGCCTCGTGGGCGGCGGCGGTCAGCCGCGGCAGGTCGTAGACGAAGCCGCTCTTGAAGCACGTGTGCGAGAGGCTGAGCAGGGCGACGTCCTCGTCGAGGGCGGCCAGCAGCGCATCGGTCGCCCCGTTGATCCCGTCGGGGCTCCGTGCGGTCCGGACACGCCGGCCGTCGCCCAGCAGCTCGGCGGCGCCGGCGAGCGCGTAGTTGTCGGTCGGGAAGTTGAGGTCGTCGGTGAGCACGACGCTGCGGTCGGGCCGAGCACGCATCGCGGCCACCGCGAGCTTGAACAGGTTCGTGGTCGTGGACTCCGAGACGATGACCTCGCCCGCACGGGCACCGATGATCGGTGCCAGCAGGTCACCGAGCCGCAGCTGCTGCTCCCACCAGCCCTCGTTCCACGAACGGATGAGCCGATCGCCCCACTGGCGTCGCGAAGTGTCCTCGACGTCGTCGAGGGCAGCGGTCGGCAGGCGCCCGAGCGAGTTGCCGTCCAGGTAGAGCAGGTCGGGGTCGTCGACGACGAACGCCTCGCGCTGCGACAGCAGCGGGTTCGTGGCGTCGCGATCGACGGCCTCGTCCCAACCGTCGGCATGGGGGAACGGTCCCAGGTCCACGTCGGCTCCTCGTTGTTGCCCCGACCCTACGCGGCTGGGGACGGACCGACGCCACCGGCTCTGCGCCCCCATCGGACGGTGGCGGCCGGCAGTCGCACGTGCGTCGAGTCTGACACGGCAGCCATACCGACATGTCCGATTTGTCGGCACACTGGTCGCGGTCCGGGGGGTCCTCGAACACTGGCAGCCGCCGTGGACAACGAACCGCGCCGAGCCGTCCCACGGGACGTCGTCGACCACGTCCCCGTGCCAGCTGCGCTCGTCTCGCGCAGCGACCTGTCGATGGTCGCCGTGAACGTGCCGCTCGCCCAGCTGCTGGGTGTCCACCCCCCGACGCTCGAGGGGCGTTCGATCGGGGAGCTGCTGCCCACTGGTGGCGCCCGGGTCGTGATGGACGCCGCGACCAACCTCCGTGACGCGCCCCGCTCGATGGACGTGATGCTCGCCATCGGTGGGCAGGACCTCCACGGACGACTCACCCTCGGTCCGGGCCCCACTGCGTCGACACTCGTGCTCGTCTTCGCCGACCACACCGTGCTGCACGAGGAGCGCTCGAGCCTGCGCGCATCGCTGTCGGCCGCCGCCGCAGCCGCACGGAACGTCGGGGACGACCTGCAGGCCGAACTCACCGTGGTTGCGGGCTACAGCCGCATGCTCGCCCACGCGGGTGACGTCATCACGGCGACCGAGCGGATGCGACTGCACGAGCGGATCGCCGAGGCGGCCCAACGGGCGGCAGGCCTGTCGCGGGACCGGGGCCCGGAGACGAGCATCCCGACCGCGGCACCACCTGCCTCCCTGACCGACGTGATGGCGTGGGTGGAACAGGCGACGGCCCTGCGGCTCGCGGACGCCGCGGCGGTCCTCGTGTGGGACATCGACCGTCAGGTGGACGTCGACACCGGTGTCCTGCGCCAGGTGCTCGTCGGGCTCGTGGTCGACGCCCTCGACCGCAGCGACGAGACGCGCCAGCACGTGCACGTCACGATGCGGCCGGTGGCCGACGGCCTCGAGGTGATCGTCAGCGACAGTGCGCACCACGAGGACGAGCTGGCCAGGATCCTCGACGACACCGATGAGCCACCGCCGGCGGCGAGGAGCCTCGCGACCGAGCGTGCCCTGGCCACGAGCGTGGGTGGCTGGCTGAGCGCCGTGCCCAGCACCGACGGCACCCGGCACGTCCTCTGGATGCCCGCACGTCAGCCGGCGTGAGACGGGGGACGACGACGGCCCCGACGTGATCGTCGGGGCCGTCGTCAGTCGGTGCGTGTCAGCGGCGCGCGCGGGCCAGCCGGCGCTCGGTCAGGAGCAGCCCGCAGCCGAGCGCAAGCAGGCCGCCGGCCCAGACGAGCAGCACGTCGGACGTCGCACCCGCGACCGGGATCTCGTTCGTCGTGTCGCTCACCACGGGGGCAGGCTCCGGCTCCGGCTGCGGCGCCGGCGCCGGGTCCTTGTCGAGGACCACGCCGAAGACCGTCGCACACGGCTCGGCGAGCGTCACCGACTCGACCTGGTCGTCGAAGTCCCACGCGACGTTCACGCTCTCACCGTCACGGCCCTTGAGCGGGATCTGCCCTGCGGCGTCACCCGTGACCTCGACCGATGCGAGGACGGTGCCGCTCGGCGTCGAGACGGTCAGGGTGCGTGTCCCGAAGGGCTCGTCGCCCTCGGTCACGTCCACCGTCCAGTCGACGACCGGCGCCAGTGCCACGCACTGCGTCTTGGCCGTGAAGCCGGCCACCGTCGGGTCGGGCTCGGGCTCCTCGTTCGGGCAGTCGGTGATCTCGTCGTCCTCGAGATCACGCATCCGCGTCTCGACGACGGTGTCGACCGTGTCGACGACGACCTGGTCACCTTCGACCTTGTACGTGGTGGTGGTCACCTCGCGCGTCTGCTCGACCTGGGTGTCGTCGCACTCGTACTCGCCGTCAACCCAGTCCGTTGCGTCGACGTCCGGCTCGGGCGCCTCCACGCACGGCGTGAAGTTCGCCGACGCCAGGACGACCGGCTCCTCGGTCTCGGCGGCTGCCTGCTGCGTGCGGGCCGCGGTCTTGAGCGTCTGCGGGATCGTCCTCACCTCGAGGAGCTGCCCCGGCTCCCCCTGGACCACGGTGCCGTCGATGGTCGTCTCCACGAGCACGTCATCGACGTAGATGCCGACGGGCATGCCGTCCGGGTTGCTGATCTTCGTCACGCGCACCCAGCTCGTCCCGTCGACGCACTCGTCCTCAGCCGAGTACTGGGGCAGCACCGGGCAGTCGAACTGCTCGTCCTCGGTGAGGTCGCGGATGCGCTCCTCGTCGGCCAGCGGGGTCTCGACGGCGTTGGCCGTGTCGAGGACCCACGTCTGGGACTGCTCGTCGAAGACGTACGGCGTGGTGACCTGGGTGACCGTGCGGGTCTCGGTGACCTGCGTGTCGCCGCACTCCCAGTCGCCGACCCACTCGCCGTACACCGACTCGATCTTCGGCTCCGGCTGCTCCGGCGAGTCGCCGTCGCAGAAGATGACGTGGCTGATGGCGAGCTTGTCGCCC
>JBFKQZ010000141.1:0-8231 GCA_041627475.1 Nitriliruptoraceae bacterium
ACGGCTCTCACGCTCTACAGCGTCTATCGCGGCATCCCGCTCTTTGGCATCGGGACCGCGGTCAACGAGGCACGCAAGTACGTGCGCTTCCTGGGCGCGGTGCTGTACGTCGCCGCCGAGGTCCCGACCCCGCAACGGCGGGACGACATCGCCCGTGTCTGGCTGTACACGGCGGCGGGCCTGTTCGCCCTGACGGTGCTGCGCTGGATCGGGTTCCTGAGCGGATCCGGCCGCGGGATCCTGGGCAACGACGGCGACCTGCGCGTGATCGACTCGTTCGCGACGCTCGTGGTGCTGACCGCGGCCATGCTCGGCGCCGGGGCGCTCAACTGGCGCCGGCGGGGCAGCATCGACGCCGTCCGCTCGGCACCCCCACCGAGGTGGTTGCCCGGACTCGTCGGCGCGCTGCTGTTCGCGATCGTGTTCCTGCAGCACCGAACGCTGTGGATCGCCGCCTTCCTCGGCATCGGCCTGCTCGTGATCCGCGACCCACAGCTCACCCGCCGGCTCACCCTGGCGGCGCTCGGGGCCACGGCGCTGGCAGCGGTCCTCGTCTTCGCCGTCCTCGGACAGGGTGTCGACCGCGTGATCGTCGACGAGCTGACCGACTCCGCCACCAACGTCGACACGTTCGAGTGGCGGGTGCAGGGTTGGCAGGAGCTCATCGAGGAGCAGTCACCCGCGGACGTCCACGACCTCCTCGTGGGCCAGCCGTTCGGTCGTGGGTTCCCGCGCTTCGTCGACGGGCGGATCGTCAACGTCTCGCCCCACAACTTCTACCTCGAGCTCTACCTCCGGGTCGGCGTGCTCGGGCTCGCTGCCTTCGTCGCGCTGCACGCCATCCCGTTCCTGCGCCTGTACCCGACGGACGGCGGTTCGCCCCTCGTGCGCAACGACGTCCTGGCGGTCGTGCTCGCCGTGCAGTTCCTGTACTACGCCTCCTCGCACCCATCACCGGAGCAGGGCGTGCTCCTCGGGCTCGCGCTCGCCGTGACGGACCGCGGTGGGTTGCCTCGACGCCAGCGGCGTCCGTCGCGCGTGGCGGTGCCCGCGTGACCCACGTCGCCGTGCTGCTGACCTGCCACAACCGCCGGGACGACACCCTCGCGTGCCTCGACACGCTCGCCGCGCAGGACACGTCCGCGTCGACGACGTGCCATCTCGTGGACGCCGGTTCGACGGACGGCACCGCGGCGGCGGTGCGCGAGGCACACCCGGACGTGCACGTGCACGAGGCCGGCGCCGACCTGTTCTGGAACGCCGGCATGCGGGCCGCGTGGCAGGCGGCGATCGACGCGGGTGGCGCCGATGCGTACCTGTGGCTGAACGACGACACCCGCCTCGACCCGTCGGCCCTGAGTCGGCTCCTGGCGGCCTGGCGGGGCGCCGACGGGGACCCGATCGTGGTCGGCGCCGTCACGGACCCCGAGACCGACGCGCTGTCCTACAGCGGGGTGGTGCGGACGGACCCGCGGCGCCCGCTGCGGTTCACGCGCGCCGCGCCCGGCGAGACGGCACGCCCGGTCGACACGATGAACGGCAACTGCGTGCTCGTGCCGGCGGCCGTGGTCGAGCGGATCGGTGTCCTCGACCCCACCTTCGCCCACGGCATGGGCGACTACGACTACGGCCTCCGCGCGCGCGCCGCGGGGATCGAGGTGCTCCTCGCCCCCGGCACCGTCGGGACGTGCCCGGCGAACACGAAGGACGGGGGATCCCGAACCGTCCGGGAGGAGCTCCGCCACCTGCGCAGCCAGCACGGCATCCCGCCCCGCGACTGGGCGACGTTCGCTCGACGCTGGGCGGGCCCGCTCTGGCCCGTCTACTGGGCGAGCCCCTACGTTCGTCGTCTCGCGCGACGAGCCATGGGGAGGGCGGGGTGAGCCCACGGGTGTTGCGGACCGTCGGGGTCGGGCTCGTCGTCCTCGGCGTCGTGTCCCTCGCCGTCCTCGGGTGGTGGAGCCGCCGCCCCGTCGAGCCGCGCTCCGTCCGCGTCGGATCCGGCGACCCGGTGGCGCCGTCACCGCCGACGGCCATCGACCCGACGGACCCCCCAGCCGAACCGGTGCGCATCGAGGTCGGTGCCGACCTGCAGGCAGCCGTCGAGCTGGCACCCGAGGGCACGGAGTTCCTGATCGCCTCGGGCGTGCACCGCGAGCAGCAGGTCTTCCCTCGCGACGGCATGACGTTCCGCGGCGAGCCCGGCGCCGTGCTGTCGGGCGCTCGCGTGCTGGACCCCGACGACTTCCGCAGGGACGGCGGCCGCTGGGTGCTCGACGGCGTGGAGGCCGAGGGGTTCGTCCACGGGAAGCTGAGGCCCGACCGCACGCGCGAGGCCCACCCCGAGGACCTCTACGTGGACGGCGAACGCTGGCGCCACGTCGAGTCGCTCGCCGACCTCGACCGGGCCGGCGAGTGGTTCCTCGACTACCCGGGCGACCGCCTCCACCTCGCCGTCGACCCCGCCGGCCTCGGCCTCGTCGAGCTGGCCACCACCGAGTTCGCGTTCGTCGGGCCCGGCGTCCGCGACGTCACGATCGAGAACCTCACCGTCCGCCACTACGCGACGTGGGCACAGCGCGGGGCGATCAACGGGCGTGACGGCGTCAACTGGACGATCCGCTTCGTCGATGCGTCCCACAACCACGGCATGGGCATCGGCATCGGCCCCGGGATGCACGTGTCGAACTCGCGCATCTCGCACAACGGCCAGATGGGGATGGGGGGCGTCGGCGCGCTCGGGACCGACACCGACCTCGCACCCGGCGAGGCCCGCCAGATCCGGGTCACGAGCAACCGGATCGACCACAACCTCGAGCTCGGCTACGACTGGGCGTGGGAGGGCGGCGCGGCGAAGTTCGTGCGGACCTCGGGCATGGTGTTCGCCAACAACTGGGTCCACGACAACGCCGGCCCCGGCCCCTGGTTCGACATCGAGAACGAGGACGCGACGATCTGCGCGAACCTCGTCACGAACAACCTGCTCGGCATCTTCTACGAGATCAGCTTCGGCGCCGAGATCTTCCGCAACACCGTGAGGAACAACGAGCGCGACGACCCCAACGCGGCAGCCGGGATCTTCATCTCGACCTCGAACGACGTCGAGGTCTGGGGCAACGTCGTCAGCGGCTCGCCGACCGGCCTCAAGATCATCGATCGGGAGCGTGGCGGGACCGACGACGGCCGCGAGTTCGTGACGACCGACGTGTTCGCCCACGACAACGTGCTGGGCGCAGACGACTGGAACGGCCTGGACCTGCTCGCCGAGGATCCTGGCGTGCTGGCCGCCGGACACCGCTTCGCGGACAACACCTACCTGGTGCCCTCGACGGGTGGCCGGCACTGGCGGTGGGGCACCGACACGCTCGGCTGGGACGCATGGCGCGACCTCGGCTTCGACGGGTCCGGGGAGGTCCTGCGGCTCGGTGGCTCCGAGGCCGAGGCGCTGATCGAGGAGGGGGTCCCGCCGAACATCGGGTTCAACCTCGCCCACTACGGCCCACTGGAGGACGGGCAGGCACCGCCCCAGCAGCCGGCCCCGTCCCGGTGCGACCTCAGCTCGCTTCGCTGAGCGCGTCCGCGTAGGCGTGCTCGGCACGGTCGGCCGCGACGTCCCAGTTGTACTCGTTGGCCACCGCGACGAGGCCCGCGCGGCCCATCGCGGCGGCGCGGTCGGGGTCGCGCAGGAGGCCGATCAGTGCGACGGCGAGGGCCTCGGGCTCACGCGGGGCGACGACCCCGCCGCCGGTGCGTGCGAACAGCTCCCGTACCGGCGGGATGTCGGCACCGACGGCAGGCCGCCCGACGGTCCAGGCCTCGAGGTAGACGCCACCCAGTGCCTCCCCCTCGCTCGGGACGCAGAGCACGGTCGCGGCGCGCAGCCGCGCCCACTTCTCGTCCTCCTCGACCGAGCCGAGGAGGTCGACCCGCGGGTCGGCCGTCATCGCGTCGCGCGCCTCGTCCGGACCGTCGAGCCACGGGCCGACGACGACGAGCCGGGCCTCGGGCAGCTCGGCCCAGACGTGCCGCATGGCGGCGTGGAGGATCTCGACGCCCTTGTAGTGGCGGATCTGGCCGAGGAAGGTCACGGTCGGGGGCGGTGGCGGGGCCGGGATCTCGGCGTCCGGGTCCGGGACCTCGCCGACGGGCCCGACGACGGTGCGCAGGATGCGGCCGCGCGCGACCCCGCCGGCGACCAGCTGGTCGGCCTCGGCATCGCTGAGGACCAGCACGCGCGACGCGCGCCGGTACAGGTCCCACCACCACCAGTGCCAGGGCCTCGTCCAGTGGGGGTGGTGGTTGGGGGTGAGCACGAACGGGATGCCCCGCTCGGCTGCGGCCTGCACGAAGGCCTCGTACATCCACTCGCGGCCGATCCGGGAGAGGTGGAGGACCTCGGGCCGGGTGGCGTCGAGGACCCGACCGGCCTCGGCGCGCCACACGTCGGTGAGTCGGGGGGCCACGGTGCGCATGGCGGGCGGGTAGGCAGCCAGCCACGCGCCCGCCCGGCGTCGCTGCGGCCCGTCGAGCCCCACGTGGTGGACGGGCACACCGTCCAGCACGTCCGAGTCTCGGCGTCCGGGCGAGCGCAGCGTCGTGCCGAGCGCCCAGTCGGTTCGGGTCTCACGCCACGTCGTCGCGACGGCGACCTCGTGCCCGCGAGCAGCCAGCCGTTGGTGGAGGACGTGGGCGTGCTGCTGCGCCCCGCCCATCGACGGCGGGTAGGTGGTGAGCACGCTCAGGATGCGCGTCACCTCCGGCTCGCTGGGCGACCGACGGCGGCGAGGGCGTCCTGGATGCCGAGCGCGAACCGATCCGCCATCACCTCGATCGTGTAGTCCGAGCGGTGCTTGCGCGAGCCGGCGCTCAGCCGAGCGCGGAGGTCGTGGTCGTCGAGCAGGGCACCGAGGGCGCCGGCGAGGGTCGCCGGGTCGGTGCCTCCGACGACGCGGAGGCCGTTCTCCTGGTCGATCACGTAGTCGGCCTCGGGAGGGTGGGGGCCCTCGTCGGCGATCACCACGGGGAGGCCCAGCGCGAAGGCGTCGACGACGACCAGCCCGGCCCAGGTAGGCACGACGAGCGCCGCGCAGTTGGCGGCGAGCGCGGCGAGGTCGTCGCCGAAGCGCAGGCCGGCGAGGTGCGCCCACGACCGGTCGGCGCAGAAGGCCGCGACCTCGTCCTCGAGGTCACCTGATCCGGCGAAGACGAGCTCGAGATCCCCGTCGCGGTCACGGAGGAGGTCCGCCGCGGCGAACAGCGTGGGGAGCCCCTTGCGCGGGCTGAAGCTGCCGAGGTACAGCAGCGCTCGCCCGGAGGTGAGGCCCAGCTCCTGCCGCGCGGCCTCGCGGGCGTCGTCGGTGACCGCGTCAGCCGCTGCGGCGAGGGCCGTGGTGTCGGTGGCGTTGCGCACGACCGTGACCCGCTCCGGTGGGAACCCCGCACCGGTGACGATCCGCGCGGTCCCCTCGGTGTAGCCGAACCACCAGTCGGCGCTGCGGACGAGGGCGCGCTTGATCCAACGGCCGACCGGGTGCGAGTCGTCGTCGAGGGTCTCGCCGTGGCCCCAGTACGCCCACGCCGGGCCGACCCGCAGCTTGCGGGCGACCCAGAGCCGGTAGTTGAGCAGCAGGCGGGACGCCTGCTCGACGATGACGAGGTCGGCGTCGCGGATGCGGTCCCACACGTCCAGCCGGACCAGTCGCCCACCGAATGCCTCGACCTCGGCGGCGTCGACCTCGCGTGCCCAGGGGACGACGCCCTCGTCCCTGCGCGCGCCACCGATCGAGGTCGTCGCGTGGTAGAGCTCGAGCTGGACTGAGGACCGGGCCAACTCGCGCTGCAGGTGCACGTAGAAGGGCTCGCGGTAGGTCCGCAGCGACCGCTGGACGATGGCGACGCGGCGTGTCGGCGCCGGGATGGCGGCCGAGTCCAGCCAACGCTGCGCCTCCGACAGCCACCCGTTGTCGGAGAGGAGCCTCCGCCTGGCCATGGGCTGTGCAGCCCGTGGCAGCAGGAGCCCGAGCATCCGCACGAGCGAACCGAGGTCGCCGGCCGCGATCGCACGGAGGTACGACCGGAACGCGAACCACCGCTGCCCGGCCCGCAGCGCCTCGGACCCGAGGAAGCGGTGCTGCATGCCCATGTCGAACTGGCGGTTCGCACGCGCACGGAGCTCCCGGTGCTTCTCCTGCATGAGCAGGAGCTCGGGCTCGTGGGCCGCGGCGCCCTGGCTGATCTGGCCCCCGTGCTGTCGGTAGGCGACCAGCGGGGCCGACACGAAGGCCGGCGGCCCGGTCCCGAGCAGCCGCAGGCTCAGGTCCCAGTCGGTCTGCCAGCGGAGCCGCTCGTCGAGCAGGCCGTCGTCGGCGAGGGCGTCCCGGCGCCAGATCATGCCGCTCAGGCCCGCCGGCACGGCGTAGGCAGCCGGCAGCACGTCCACGAGCCGCTCGGGTACCAGTGGCGGCTCGCCGCCGATGATGGTGCGGCTGGCGTCGATGTAGACGCAGCCGCAGTACGCCCACGAGGCACCGTCCGCGTCGGCGGCGTCGAGCTGCCGGCGGAGCTTGTCCGGGGCCCAGACGTCGTCGTCGTCGAGGAGGCCGACCCACTCGCCCCGCGCCGCACGCAGGCCGGTGTTGCGACCCCCGGTGGGGCCGAGCGACTCGTCGTTGCGGATCACGACCAGCCGAGGGTCCTCGAGCGTCGCGAGGTAGGCGGCCGTCTCGTCGGTCGAGCCGTTGTCGACGACGATGACCTCGTGGTCGACGTCGCGCTGCCCCAGCGCGCTGGCCCGCGCGACCGCCAGCATCGCGCGCCGGTTGTACGTCGAGATGACGACGGAGACCTTGGGCACGGACCTCTCAGCGGGCGGATGCGCCGCGACTCTACTTGCGCGAGGTGCCCCGGCCCGGAGGTGCCCGGGTCCTAGCCTGCGGCAATGCGGGTGGACGGGCAGGACCTTCGGGGCGAGACGCTGACCGCGTCGGTGTGCGTGGTCGGCACGGGTCCCGCGGGGCTGGCGGTGGCCAGCCGACTGGCGGGCACCGGAGTGGACGTCGTCCTCCTGGAACGTGGCGGCACCGCCACTGCCGCCTACGACCCCGCGGGCGAGAACGCCGACCGCGCGTACTACCGGCTCGACCGCACCCGGGCGACCGGCCTCGGCGGCACCGCCGGCCTGTGGCGCGCCGCCACGGGGATGCGGACGCGACCGCTCTCGGAGCTCGACCTGCGGCCCCGAGCGGACGTCGACCGGCCGGGCTGGCCCGAGGCCGCGATGGACCTGCGCGGCTACTGGCAGGCCGCGGCCGGCTTCCTCGCGCTCGGGCACGTGGGCGAGCCGCTGCCGAGTGGCGCCGACCTCGTCGCGGGGTCCGACGTCGCCGAGACCTCCGTCTTCGCCGTGGGCGACGCGTCGGCCGTCATGGAGCACGCGTTCGTGCTCGCGGGCGAGGGCTCGCCCGTACGGGTCGTGACCGACGCCGAGGCCCTGGCGGTGGCGGACGGGGACCCGGCCGTCGTCGAGGTCGCGGTCGGCTCTGGCCGCCTCCGCGTCGAGGCACGTGCGGTCGTCGTGGCCGCCGGTGCGATCGAGACGGCCCGGCTGCTCCTGCTGTCGACCTCCGACCGGCACCCCGATGGGCTCGGCAACGACGCGGGGCTCGTGGGGCGCTACTTCAGCGAGCACCCGCACCTGCGGACGGGCGTCCTCGAGCCCTCGGTGGCGCCCGGAGCGCTCGCGGCCTACCTCTGGCGCGAGGGTGGCGACGCGGACCGCCTCGGCTCCCTGCGCCTGACCGACGAGGTCCTCGTTCGGGAGCGGCTGCTCACGTCGACGTGGGAGCTCCTCCCGCTCGGGCCCGGTCAGGAGACGCCGACCGGGCGGGCCCTCACCGAGCTGGTCGCCACGCGGCGGAGCTTCGGCCGCGCCGTGCCCGGGACGGGGCGGCGCGCCGCGCGGGTGATGGCTCATCCGGTGGACGCCGGCCGGGCGGCCCTCGGCGTGGTCCGTCGTCGGAGGAGCGCGGGGCCGGAGGTGGTCGCGGCCGGCCACTTCGCGCTCATGGCCATGACCGAGCCCGCCCCGAATCCCGACGCACGCGTGACGCTCGGGACGGCGAAGGACGGGCACGGTCGTCCTGTGGCGCGACTGCGCTGGGCCCGGCTCCCCGAGGACGAGCGGACCGTCGCCCGCACCCAGGAGCTGCTGGGCGACGAGCTCGAGCGCCTCG
>JBFKQZ010000142.1:0-8132 GCA_041627475.1 Nitriliruptoraceae bacterium
GTCGCGCCAGTTCATCAGCTACGGCATCGGCCCGAACACCTCCTGCAGCGGCAACTACCTGTTCCCGGTCTGGAGCGGCTTCGTCGGCAAGGGCACGATCGTCGGCGACGCCACCGTCACTTTCGACGCCGTCGCGTCCGGCGGCACGGCCGTGGTCGAGATCTACAGCGGCATCTCCGGCCAGGCCTGCAACGAGGCGTACGTCGAGCCGATCGCGACGACCGAGGTCACGCTGCCGCAGGGCTTCGGTCGGGTCGAGGCGGTCGTCGACCTCGACGGGTTCGCCCCCGAGTTCGACATCATGGTCCAGATCCGTCCCGGTGACGGCCCGGTCGCGACCGACCCCGCCGCGCAGGGCCGCATCCTCTACGACGGCGTCAACGTCCCGGCGTCGATCAGCTTCACCTGCCAGCCCGACGAGGTGACCTTCGACGCGGACGGCGAGCCCTCGCACACCGGCGAGTGCCTGCCCTTCTGAGTCAGCGCGAACGACGGACGGCGGCACCCGCGGGAGTGGGTGCCGCCGTCCTGCTGTGTCCTCGGGGTCCGGCCTACGGCTCGGCACCCACGAGGAACTTCAGGAAGGCAGTGGGTTGCGCGCCCTCCCACACGGTGAAGCTTCCCGTCACCTGCTGCCACTCACCCGTCAGCGCCGGCCGGATCGAGCCCAGCTCCTCGTAGTGGACGAAGTTCGCGTCCTCCACGGACACGTCGATGACACGGTCCACCGTGCTCCTCGCATCGAAGGACAGGTTGTACGTGCCCGGCTCCAGCGCGAACTCCTGGAAGAACTGGATGCTCCAGGTCGCCTGACCACGCTCTTCGATCGCGATCTTGGCGTAGCCGTCGGTCACGTCGATCGCTGCAGCACCACCGTTCCCGATCCAGTTCGTCCAGCCGTCGAGGCCCGCCTCGAAGTCGCCGTTCCCGAAGCCGGTAGCCGGCTCGATCACGACGTTGTCGATGTGGATCTCCTCGTCGGACCCGATCGGGACCCGCGGGGCGAGCTCGCAGGTCTTGTCGGCCTGCCAGTCCGGTGCCTCGGTGTTGTAGGCGCAGCTCAGCTCGATGCCGTCGATCACGACACTCGCCGGTCCGGTCGCCTCGAGCACGAAGAGGTTGTTGATGTTCGACGCGTCGAGCGGCGCCTCCCACGGGTTCCACGTGGACAGCAGCTCGGAGATCCTGACCGCGACGTGCTCGGTGGTCCCGGCCGCCGGCGGGTCGATCTCGACGAACCCGACCAACGGGTAGCCGCTGTCCATCTTGACGTAGAGCCTGGTGTCCTCTGCGATGCTGTTGACCGTCAGGTCGAACTCGAGCTCACCGTTGTTGGTCCAGCCCGTGCCCCCCGCGAGGCGCAGCCCGTTGAGGACGCCGTCGACGCCACCCATGTCCTGCGCTGTCAGGAAGACATTGCCGATCGAGGCGCCCCACTCCAGCGGCCCACCTGTCAGCCCGAAGTCCACGGCCCAGCCGTCCGGCCCGGGGTTGCTGTCGACGCTGACGCCCGGGAACGCGAACGAACCGGGAACGGGCGTGTTCTCCACCGCGCCGACGCCGTCGACGTCGAACTCCAGCGTCTGCACACCACCGTCGTAGACGGAGTAGGCGTTGATGCCGGGACCGTTCGCGGCGCTGTTGACCGCGACGTCCGGGTTCGTGATGCTGCACGACTCGGGGCCGTCCCCGCACTCGTAGACACGGACGTAGTCGACGAGCATCTCGCGCCCGTTCGGCCAGTCGGCGTCGGTCGGGTCGGGGTCCTGCGGCCAGTCGCCACCGACGGCGAGGTTGAGCAGGATGTGGAAGTTCTCGTCGAACGGCGCGCGGTCGTTGGGCGTGTGGAACCCGGTCTCCTGGCCTCCCCAGATGTGGTTCCACCAGCCGTCGGAGCGCTGGGTCTGCCAGTGCTCGCCGTCGAGGTACCAGCGGATCTCGTCGGGCTCCCACTCGATCGAGTAGATGTGGAAGTCGTTCGCCGGGTTCTCGTCGAGGTACTTCGAGGCACCGTGGGGCGACCACTGCGGCCACTGCAGGCCGTAGTGGAGGGTGCCGTGGATCACGTCGCCCCAGCCGGCGAAGTCGTCACGCGCGAGGTTGACGGCCTCGAAGATGTCGATCTCGCCGCTGGCGGGCCACTCCCCATACACCCAGTCCGTGGGAAGCATCCAGATGGCCGGCCACATGCCCTGCCCACCGGGCACCTGTGCACGCACGTCGACCCGGCCGTACCGGAAGTCGAACTTGCCCTTCGTGCGCAGCCGGGCCGAGGTGTAGTCCTGTGTCTTGTCGCCACCCGGGTAGTCAGGGTGGTCGTCCTGCAACGCCGGGCCGGTGAACTGCTCCTGGTGGGCCACGATGTTCAGCAGGCCGCCGCGCACGAACGAGTTCTTCCCCCGATCGGTGTAGCACTGACGCTCGTTGTTCCCGCCGCCCCAGCAGTTGACCTCGTGCTCCCACTTGGAGTCGTCGATCGTGTTGCCCTGGAACTCGTCGCTCCAGACCAGATCCCACCCGCTGTCCTCGACCTGCTTCTGCAGGTGGCGGGACCACGAGGGCGTCCCGACGACCTGCTCGTTCGCCTGCTCGGCAGAGTTGGCTGCATGGTCCGGTCGGTTGCTGCTCCCCGCTGCTGCGCCGGGCGCCAGACCCACCATGAGGGTGAGGCTGGCGATGGCGACGAGGGACTTCTTGAGTCGTGACACGTCGGTTCTCCCTGGATCGGCCGCGCGCACCCACGACACGACGGATCCACTCCCGCCTGTCGGTTGGGAGCGCTCCCGGGAGCGCTCCCAATTCACACGACGCTCCTACGTTCGCCTCATGCTGACTTCGTGTCAAGGGCTGCAGGACTCGAGAAGTAGTGGTTTCGAGTGGAATCACGCACGAAAAGGGCCGCAGCCAGCAACTGTCGCGCAGAATCGGCGTGTACTCCCACCGGGGCAGCGGTTCGGGCAGGAAGGCAGCGTGCGCGTAATGTGCGCGTCAGCGTGCGGGAGGAGGAGCATGCGCGGCCGTCGCGGAGCCATTGCGCTGGTCGTCCTGCTCGCGACCGCGGCGTGCACGCGATCGGGTCCCGTGGAGGACCCGGTCGGGTTCGACGGCGACCCCTCCCCCCGAGCGACGCCCATGTCGAGCATCGTGCCCTCGCCGCCTCCACCGTCGCCCACACCGTTGCCATCGCCGACGCCGAGCGCCGAGTCACCGACGGCTCGGAACGCCGCGGGCCGGGGGGCCCACGGGATCGTCCTGACCTGGGATGGCATCGCGATCCACCTGCCGTCCGCCCGGGTCGAGCTCGTGGGACTCCACCAGTCGAACCACGACGGAGCACGAGACCTGACCGCGGTCGCCGCCCCCCCGGTCCCGGTCGAGGTCCTGCCGAGCCGCGAACGTGGCACGGGACTGCGCAGCGCGGCCGACATCGTCACCCATCCCGAGGCCGAGCTGCGCGCCCCCGTGACCGGCACGGTCGTCCGCGCCGGGACCTACACGCTCTACTGCGACACGACCGACGACTTCGTCGTCATCGAGCCCGACGGCCGTCCCGGCATCGAGGTGAAGCTGCTCCACGTCGACGGCATCCGGGTCGCCGCCGGCGACCGTGTGGTCGCGGGCGAGACGGTGCTGGCACCGCGCCCCACGCTGCTGCCCTTCCGCAGCCAGGTCGACGACGCGTCGGGCCCCGACGACTGGCCGCACGTCCACCTCGAAGTGGTCGACACCTCGATCCCGGACCGCCCCAACGAGAACAGCGGCAGCGACGACTGCTAGGCCGTCGACGCGGCGAGCTGCGCCTCGGCCCCGGCGACCAGCGCCGCGACCCCCGCGGCGAACACGGCGTCCATCCAGTCGTCGTCCATCTCGACCGCGGCCGCGGCACGCGTCAGGTGGGGCAGCGACGACCCAGCGCCAGCCGCCTCCGCCGCAGTGGCGAGGTCCGGCCCACCGGCCGGTGGTGGCGGGCTCGTCTCGACGAGCGCGTGCCCCATGATGAACTCCCCGGCCGCGCCGACGAACTGCAGTGCCGCCCGCGGCTCGAGCCCAGCGGTGAGCAGGATCCCCAGGACGTGGTCCACGGCCGCCAGCCCGGGGCCGCTCAGGTTGGGACGCGAGGCCATGAGAGGGATGGCGTTCGGGTGTCGCTGGAGTCCGGCGCGGATGGCGTGGGCGGCCACCTCGAGCTGTTCCTGCCAGGGGCGGTCCGCCGGCACCGCGACGTCGATGTCGGTCCAGACCGCCTCGACGACGCCGTCCAGCACGGCCTCCTTGTTCGGGACGTGGTGGTAGGCCGCCATCGGATCGACACCGAGCTCGGCGCCGAGCGCCCGCATCGTCAGGCCGTCCACGCCGTCCCGGTCGACGATGCGGAGTGCTGCCGCGATCACCGCTGCCCGGTTCAGCCCACCGGCAGGACTCATGACCACGCCTTCTCGTCGGAGAAGCGGAACCTACGGGCTGCGAGGGCGGCGACGACCACCGAGCTGGCGAGCAGCACGGCGACCGGCACCAGCACGGCGTCGAGACCGCCTGCTTCCAGCGTCACGGCGCGGAAGCCCTCCAGCGACCAGTAGGCGGGACTGAGCGGCGCGACGGCGCGTGCCCAGCCCGGCAGCACCGAGACCGGGGCGAGTGCCCCACCGAGCCCGCCGAGGACCATGGCCCCGACGTTGACCGCGGCCGACAGCTGGTTCACGGTCCGCAGCACCGCCACGCACGCCATCGAGACGGCGACGAGGAAGACGGTCGTCGCGACCATCATGGCCACGAGCGCGACGAGCGAGCCCCGGATCCGCAGGCCGAAGAGCAGCCACCCGGCCGCGAACAGCACGACGGTCTGCAGCAGCATGACGAGCGCCGGCGGCACGAGCTTGCCGAGCAGGATCTCGGTCGCCGTCGCGTGGCTGGCGCAGAGTCGCTCCCACGTCCCCCAGCCGTGCTCGGCGAAGAACGCCATCCCGACGTACATCACCCCGAACAGGCCGAAGAGCACGGCCATGCCCGGGACGACCTGCTCGGCCCCGTTCGCGTCCGGGAACCCCTCGCCCGCGAGCACGGCCTGTCCCATCCCCTGCAGGAAGGCCATCAGCAGGACGGGCATCAGGGTCGTGACCACGATGGGGACGGGGTCGGCCAGCAGCAGTCGGCCCGTGTGACGTGCGATCGCAGCGGTCCGGTCAGGCGACATCCGCGGCCTCCTTCATGAGCTCGTCGGTAGTGCGTCCCGTCAGCCGCAGGTAGGCGCTCTCGAGGTCGGAGCGGACGATCTCGACGGCGTCGAGTCGCTCGACCCAGTCCGCGCCGGACGCGAGGACGCGGGCCGCCGCTGGTCCGGGCTGCGGTGTCGCTCGGAACGCGTCCTGGCCGTGGACGTCGAACCCGTCGAGGTCCGGCGCCGGTCCCCGGAAGGTGAGCCGCACCCCACTGCGCCCGTGTCGGTCGACGAGGTTGGCGACCGAGTCGGTGACCAGGACCCGCCCCTCCTCCAGGACCGCGACGGTGGCATCGAGGTCCTCGACCTCCGGCAGGTAGTGGGTGGCGTAGCACACGGCGCAGCCGTCGGCGGCGAGCTCCCTGACGAGGTCGAGGATCTGCCGGCGGCTCTCGATGTCGGCCCCGACCGTGGGCTCATCGAGGAACAGCAGGCGTGGCCGGTGGACCATTGCCATCGCTGTGTGGAGCCGACGCTGCTGCCCGCCCGAGAGCACGCCCGCACGCGACCCCAGCAGTCCGGTCAGCGCGAGCGCCTCGGCCACCTCCTCGACCCGCTGCCGGAGCACGCGTCCACCGAGCCCGGCGATGCGACCGAACACCTCGAGGTTCTCCCGCACCCGCAGCGTCGGGTAGATCCCGAGTGCCTGCGGCGCCAGGCCCAGCACTCCTCGGGCGCGGTCCGGCGCTGCGAGCGCGTCGATGCCGTCGACGGTGACGCGTCCACCGTCGGCGCTGCGCAGGCCGGCCACGATCGAGACGAGCGTGGTCTTCCCGGCGCCGTTCGGGCCGAGCAGGGCGACGACCTCGCCGGCGCGGATCTCGAGGTCGACGCCACGCAGGACGGGGTGACCGTCGTAGGCCTTCTCCAGTCCCTGGACGAGCAGCACGGCTGCCTCCTGTTTCTACGGTGTAGAAACAGGATCTCTCTACGGTGTAGAAATGTCAACCCCCGACGCATCCCGGCCCGTACGGTGCAGCCCAGCCACCCGGGAGCGAGACGTGCAGCTCAGGATCTTCACCGAGCCCCAGCTGGGCACGACCTACGAGCAGCTCCGGCGCCACGCCCTCACCGCCGAGCAGCTCGGCTTCGACGGTTGGTTCACCTCCGACCACCTGCTGACGATGGGCGACCACGGCCCCGAGCCCGGACCGACCGACGCCTGGACGACGCTGGCCGGACTGGCGCGCGACACCTCGCGCATCCGTCTCGGCACGCTCGTCACACCGGCCACCTTCCGGTGGCCCGGGCACTTCGCCGTGCAGGTGGCCCAGGTGGACCAGATGAGCGGTGGCCGCGTCGAGGTCGGGATCGGCAGCGGCTGGTTCGAGCAGGAGCACGCCGCGATGGGGATCCCGTTCCCGGACACCGGCGACCGGGTCGACGCGCGCGACGAGTACGTCGAGATCCTCCACGGCCTGTGGTCGACGCCACCCGGCGAGCGGTTCCGCCACGATGGTGCGCACCACTCGCTGCAGGGCAACCCGGCGCTGCCGCGCCCGGTGCAGGACCCGCACCCACCGCTGATCATCGGTGGCGGCGGCAAGGTCCGGACGCCGGCGATCGCCGCAAGGTTCGCCGACGAGTACAACGGCGTGTTCTTCGAGCCCGACGAGTTCGCACAGATGGCTGACATCGTCCGGCAGGCGTGCGAGGACGCCGACCGTGACCCGGACGAGCTCGTGTGGTCCAACGCCCAGCGCTGCGTCGTCGGTGCCGACGAGGACGAGTACGTCCGACGTGCCGAGGCCATCGGCAGCGACCCAGAGGCGCTGCGCGGCGGTGGCGTGTGCGGCACCCCCGACGAGGCACGCCAGCGGCTGGACGAGCTGGCCGCCGTCGGCTGCGAGCGGGTCTACCTCCAGACGATCGACGTCACGGACCTGGAGCACCTCGAGCTGCTGGCGGACGAACTGCTGCGGTGACCGCGGGCGCGGCAGGAGGTCGAAGAGCGGACGGCGAAGTCCACCCGGCACCTGCCCCCGGCTCGAAGAGACCCCTGTGCGCACCGTCCCCGCAGCGCTGGCCGCGCTCACCCTCACCGTCGGCCTCGCCGTCCCGGCCCTCGCCCACCCCGCGGCCGAGGTCGAGGTCCCGCTCACGGTCTCCCTGACGCACGCGGCCACGGACAACATCGCGTTCCACGCCCGCTACCCCGAGCACTTCAGCTCGGCCGGCGGGATCCTGACGTCCAACGACTCGTACGTCGACGATGACGGCACCCCGATCGAGTTCTACGTCGTCACGGACGGTCGCGGTGTCTTCACCTACGACATCACCGACAACAAGCTGCCGGTCCTGCTGGACATGCTCCACCTGCCACAGACGGCGACCGGCCAGCGGTCCGCACAGGAGGACCCCTCGACCGACGGGAGGACCCTGCTCGTCGACGGCGACACGCTCGCCGGCGCCAGCGCCGGGCTGCACGTCCTGTCGATCGAGGACCCGACCGACATCCAGGTCCTCGGCTCGTGGAACGGCTCCGACCACACCTGGACGTGCGTGACGGACATCGCGTCCGGCAACGGCTGCGGCTACGCCTACGGCCGCTCCAACAACATCATCGACATCCGCGACCCGGAGAACCCGGTACGCGTCAGCACGGGGTGGAAGGACGCGGTCGGTGAGGGCGGCTACGTCCACGACCTCACCGAGGTCCGGCCCGGGCTCGTCTGGTCGGCGGGCGCCCAGCCCGTCCTGATGGACACGACCGACCCGGCGGCCCCGAAGCCGCTGGTGGTCACCACGCTGTTCGACCACGCGAGCCCGAACGACACACTGCACCGCCCGAACCGCAGCTGGTCGCAGTTCGGCTACCACTCGGTGGAGTGGCCACGTGCCGGCGCCGACGACTTCGCCCTCATGGGCACCGAGCTCGGCGGCGCAGCCTCGGACTGCACCGACGACGAGGACATCA
>JBFKQZ010000143.1:0-8128 GCA_041627475.1 Nitriliruptoraceae bacterium
ACGGCCGACACCTCGACGCCCAGCGCCGACGCGGTCTCGTGGGCGACCCGGTCACCAGCGACGCCCGGTTCGTGGCGGACCAGCACCCTGGCCACGCCCGGGGCGACCCCCATCGTTGCGCGGACCCACCCCCACGCGGCCGCCAGCAGCGGCAGCTGTTCGCCGACCAGGACGAGGGCGTGCGGGTCCGGCTCGAGCAGGCCGGAGACGATGCCCAACCCGCTGTGCAGCCCCGGTTCGCGGGCCAGTCGCTCGACCGCCTCGCCACGCCCGTCGTCGGCGGCTGCGCGCCACTGCGCGCGGGTCGCCTCGCCCACCTGCTCGTCCTGCTCGCGGTCCGCCACGACCGTGAGCTGCCGGCGTCGGCGCGCCCGGGCCGCACCCACCGGGACGGGGAGGTCGGCGACCCAGGCCTCCACGTACAGCGGCTCGACGGCGAGCTCCTCGGCGATGTCGAGCGTGTGCGCGCCGGCACGCCGCAGCGCCCGCGCCCGGACGCGTGCCGTGCCGGCGACGTCGTCGAGGTCGGTGTGGCCGCCCTCGACGACACGCAGGGTCGGGACCGTGCCGGGCGCTGTCGTGGCACGGCCCTTGGTCGTCAGGCGGTACGGGACCGGCTCGTCCAGCGGCAGCTGCTCCTGGACGGGGACGTGCTCCTCCCAGGCGAGGTCGTCGCCCGGGGTCTCCGCCACGTGGTCCGTCTCGTCGCGCATCGCGACACCTCCTCTCGGTGGTGTCTCCACCATGCCGAGGGGGTGTGACATTCAGTTGCGGAGGTAGCCCAGGAGGTGCTCGCTCTCGCCCGCACGGCCGGCGCGCAGCTTGGCCAGGGCCCGGACCTCGAGCTGGCGGACGCGCTCGCGGGTGAGGTCGAGGTCGCCGGCGATCGACTCCAGCGTGCGCGGGGGCGAGCCGTCGAGGCCGAAGCGCCACCGCAGGATCTGCGCCTCGCGGTCCTTCAGCCCCTCCAGGGCGTCACGCAGGTCGTCGGCCAGCAGCGCCGCCGAGGCCACGTCCAACGGGGCGTCGGCGCCCTCGTCCTCCAGCAGGTCCCCCAGCGACGCGCCCGCGTCCTCCCCCACGGGTGCGTCCAGCGAGGACGGGTTCTGGGCCTGGCGCTTGAGCTCGGTGAGCTTCTCCACCTCGACGCCCACCGCCTTGGCGACCTCCTCGTCGGTCGGGTCGCGACCGAGCTCCTGCAGCAGCTGCCGCTCGGCCCGCCGGGCCTTGCCCAGCAGCTCGACGAGGTGCGACGGGATGCGGATCGTGCGTGACTGCGACGTCAGCCCCCGGCCGATGGTCTGGCGGATCCACCAGGTCGCGTAGGTGGAGAAGCGGTAGCCCTTGGCCGGGTCGAACTTGTCCACGGCCCGCAGCAGGCCGAGATTGCCCTCCTGCACGAGGTCGGCCAGCGTGATGCCACGGGTCCGGTAGCGCTTCGCGACGGACACGACCAGCCGCAGGTTCGTCTCGACCATGCGGTCGTGCGCACGGTTGCCGTCGCGCACGAGACGTCGCAGGGTCCGCGCCCGCGCCGGTTCGAGGCCATCAGCGTGGTCCAGCAGCTCCTGCGCGGCCTGCCCGGCCGCGATCCGGCGGGCGAGGTCGACCTCCTGGTCGGCGGTGAGCAGCTCGACCCGGCCGATCTCCTCGAGGTACTGCCCGAACGAGTCCGGGTTCAGCTCGGGGAGCGCGCCACCGCCGAGGGAGTCGGAGGCCATCAGCGTCCCCCTTCCGCGTGCATGCCGTCCCACGCGCCGCCCTGCCGCAGGCGACGGCGCCGCTCCTCGAGCTGTTGGAGCTCGCGCATGATCTCCACCGTGCGGTCGCCGTCGGTGGCGTCGTTCAACCGCGACAGCTCGTGGCGCAGCGCGCGTGCGTGCTCGTCGATGCGCTCGGCCAGCACCAACCGGACCTGCTCCGCGATCGACGCCCGGGTGTCGGGCACCGCGGGCTCCTCGACCGTCAGCTCCTGCAGCAGGCGCCGCACGTCGTCATCGTCGGTCGCGTCGAGCATCGACGTCAGGGTGCTCCCGGGGCCACCCGCGGCCTGCATCGCCTCGAACAGCGCCTTCGCCGACGGGTGCGTGAGGTCGTCCGCCGTCAGCTCGTACCACTCCTCGGGCAGCTCCTCGGGCGTCTGCAGGGCGAACCGCAGCACCGTCCGCTCGCGGGCGGCACGTGCCCGGTTGACGTCGGCGGGGGCGATCCGTCCGCGCTGCGTCGTCGCGACCTCGCTGGCCACGCCGGTGTGCTGGTCCAGCTCGACGCCCTGGCGCTGGGCGGAGCGAGCGACGAACTCGAGCGACAGCCCGAGGCCGGCCGCGACCTCGGTCCGCGCCCACACGCGACGCCGGTCCTGGTCGGGCTCGAGCGCGAGCAGGTCGATGGCCTCCCGCAGTGCGGCGATGCGCGCCTCCTCGTCCGCCCCCTCCACGCCCTCGACGACACCGCGCACGAGGAACGGCACGACGTCGGGCGCCTCGGCGACGGCGGTCCGCACGGCCTCGACGCCCTGGTCACGGACCATGTCGGCCGGGTCGCTGCCGTCCGGCAGCACGAGCACCCGCAGCTGGAACGCGGGGGCACCGGCGTCGTGGACCTCGCGGGCGGCCTCGAACGCACGCCGTGCGGCCTTCTGCCCCGCCTCGTCGCCGTCGAACGCGAGCACGACCCGGTCGACCCGGGACGCGAGCAGGCGGAAGTGCTCGGTCCCCACCGCGGTGCCGCACGTCGCCACGGCGTTGCCGAAGCCGGCCTGGTGCAGCGCCATGACGTCGGTGTAGCCCTCGCAGATGACGACCTCCTGCGCGCCGGCGATGGCCGTGCGCGCCTCGTACATCCCGTACAGCACCTTGGTCTTCTGGTAGAGCCGGTACTCGGGCGAGTTGAGGTACTTCGGCGGGGTGAAGTCGCCGTAGTCGAGCGCCGGCAGCACCCGCCCACCGAAGCCGATCGGCTCGCCCCGGACGTCCTTGACGGGGAACAGCAGCCGGCCCCGGAAGGTGTCCAGCAGCCCGCCGCGGCTGTTCGGCTTGGCGAGGCGCACCGCCAGCACGTCCTGCCGGTCGAAGCCCTCGTCCTCGGTCAGGTGCCGCGCGAGGGCGTCCCACTCGTCGGGCGCGAACCCGAGCTCGAAGCGCTCGGCGTCCTCCTTCCCGAAGCCACGGTCCTTGAGGTACTGCCGCGCCACGGTCCCGCGCTCGCCGAGCAGCTGCTGCTTGAACCAGGCCATCGCCGCCCGGTTGACCTCGAGCATCCGCGCCTGCTCGCCCAGCGCCTTGCGCTGCCGCGCGGAGAGCTCCTCGTAGCGCAGCGTCACCCCGGTGCGCCGCGCCAGTGTCTCGACCGCCTCGACGAAGTCGAGCCCGTCGATGCGCCGGAGGAAGTCGATCAGGTCGCCGCCCTCGGAGCAGCCGTAGCAGTACCACCGGGCCTCGTCGGGCATGACGTTGAAGGACGGCGTCTTCTCGGTGTGGAACGGGCAGAGGCCCTTCCAGGTCTTGCCGGCGCGCTTCAGCGTGACGTGGTCGCCGATCACCGCGAGGGCGTCCGCCTGCTGGCGCAGGCGGTCGATGTCCTCGCGGTTGATCCGTCCCGCCAACGCGCCCTCCTGCCCTCGGCGCTCGACTCTAGCCGCCGGTCACGGCGCGCCGAGGGCGAGCCGGCGCCAGCGTGGACAACCTGTCAGCTGGTGAGGTTCGCGTCGTCCCAGTCAGGGTCGAGGTCGGTCAGGAAGTCGCCGATCCGCTCGACCTCGGCCGTCTCACCGATCTCCTCGGCGGCGTCCCGCAGACCCGCCAGGCAGCGCAGGAACCCCCGGTTGGACGGGTGCTCCCAGCGCACCAGCCCCGTGCCGCCCCAGCCGGCTGCACGCAGCGCGTCCAGCCCGCGGTGGTAGCCGACACGGGCGAAGGCGTAGCGCTCGACGGGGCGGCGGGCGAGCACGCCCAGCATCGCCCAGCCCTCGAGGAACGTCGGGTGCGCCGCCACCACGGCAGCCACCTCGTCGAGGTCGTCGATCGACGCCGCGGCGAGCTGCTCCAGTGCCTCCATGGGCGCCGGCGGCAGCACGACGTCGTGGCGGTCGGCCATCGGCAGCTCGGTCATCCGGGGGTCCTCCGTGGTCGGGGCGGACGATCGAGTCAACCAGAGGCCCTGCCGGTTAGGGTCGTCCGCACGTCGCGACGCAGGCCGGAGCACCCGTGGCACCCATCTCCTACGAGGTCGACCTGTCGGCCCGTCGCCAGCACCTCGTCGGCGTGACGATGACCGTGCCGGCCGACCTCGCGCCGGGTGCCCGCATCGTCGTACCGACCTGGACACCCGGCAGCTACGTCGAGCGCAACTACGTCCACCACCTCCAGGCGATCGCGGCCGCCGACGCGGACGGGAGCGACCTGCTCGTCACGCCCGACGGCCACACGTCGTTCCGACTGCCGGACGACGCGGCGGGCCCAGTCACCGTGCGGCTCGAGTGGTACGCCCACGACCTCACCGTGCGCACCAACCACGTGGACGACCACCACGCCCTGCTCGTCCCGCCCGCGACCTTCCCCTACGTCGAGGGCGGTGAGGACCTCGAGCACGTCGTCACGGTCACGCCGACCGACGGCCACTCGGTGTGGACGCTGCTGCCGGACGACGGCGCCGAGGAGGACGGGACCACCGTCGCCCGGGCCGAGGACTACCTCCACCTGGTCGACAGCGCCTTCGAGGTCGGGGCGTTCCCGACCACGACGTTCCCGGTCGACGACGTGCCGCACCGCTGGGTGCACGCCAGCCACGGCGGCGAGATCGACCTCGAACGGGTCGAGGCGGACGTGACGGCCATCAGCCGGGCGTGCCGTGCGGTGTTCGGCGGTCCGCTGCCGATCGCGTCCTACACGTTCCTGTGCGTCGGCGCCGACGAGGCCACCGGCGGCGGTGGGCTCGAGCACCGCGACGGCTCGGTGCTGATGCTGCCGGTCCTGACCGACGCCACCTCCAAGGGCGTGCGCCGCACCCGGTCGCTGATCACCCACGAGTACCTGCACCTGTGGAACGTCAAGCGGCTCGTGCCCGCCGAGCTCACGCCGTTCACGCTCGACCGCCCGCAGCACACGACGAGCCTCTGGGTCGCCGAGGGCTGGACCGCCTACTACGACGACCTGCTGCCGGCCCGGGCCGGCCTCTCCACCGCACGGGAGTACCTGGACGCGCTGCGGGACGACCTCGTGTGGCTGCAGCGCACCCCCGGTGCCGCCCGCCAGTCGGTGGCCGCGGCGTCGTGGCACGCCTGGACCGGGCTGTACGTGGCCGACGAGAACTCGGTCAACGCCGGCACGAACTACTACACCCACGGCGCCGTCATCGCGGCGTGGCTTGACCTGCTGCTGCGCAGCGAGGCACCCGAGGGCGACGGCCTGGACGACGCCTTCCGCCTGCTGTGGGAGCGCTTCGGGCACCCGCACCCCACCGGGTACCCCGACCGCGGCTACACCCACGAGGACGTCGTGGCCGCCCTGTCCGACGCCGCCGGCCGCGACCTGACGGCCGCCGTCGACGAGCACGTGCGGGGCACGACGCCGCCCCCGGTCGCCGACCTGCTGGGCACCGTCGGGCTGCGGCTGGACGAGTCCGAGCCCGACACCGTGCGACCGGACCTCGGCGTCCGGGTCCGCGACGACGGCGACCACGTCCGGGTGACCGCCGCGCTGCGCGACGGACCGGCGTGGACCGGCGGTGTCACCGGCGGTGACCGCCTCGTCGCGATCGACCGGCTGCTCGTGCAGGCCGGTGAGCTCGAGCGGGTGCTGGCAGGGTTCCGGGCCGGGAGCACCGTCACCGTGACCGTCGCGCGCGGGTCGCGGCTGCTCGACCTCGAGGTCCGGCTCGGTGCGCCCGTCCCCGAGCAGACGATCGTCGCCGTCGACGACCCGAGCCCTGCGCAGACGACGGCCTTCCACCGGTGGACCGGGCTCGACCTCGCGGACGCTGCCGGGTCAGAGACCGCGTCGGAGTGACCGCAGTCGGTCACGGATCTCCGCCAGTCGGCCCCGCGCCGCGGCCACGGCCTCGGGATCGTCGCCACGCTCGAGCGTGGCGGTGAGCACGCCGACCTCGATGGTCAGCAGCTCGACCTCGACCCGGCGCTGCTCCACGGCCTCGTGGGACGCCAGGGGGCGTGCGAGGATCGCCTCGTGCAGCACCTTGCGGGCACGTTCGTCGGCCTCGACGACCTCCATCGGCACGTCGGCGTCGGCCAGGATGGTCGCGAGGTCCGGCAGCGCACGGTCGTCCGGCAGCCCGGCGAGGTGCTCCTCCAGCCGTGACACGGCAGCGTGCTGCTCGTCCCAGTGCATCCGGACCTCCTCCCCGTGGCGAACATACATGCACCGTCGGCCCACATCGCCGGCACCTTCGTGCCTAGTGTGCAGCCCGGCCCCGGGTCGACGGCGACCCACCGCACACCAGGGAGTTCGAACATGGCCACCGTCACCACCATCGAGGGGATCGGTCCCCGCAATGCCAGCAAGCTCCAGAAGGCCGGCATCCGGACCTGCGAGAAGCTGCTCGAGGAGGGCGCGACCCGCAAGGGCCGCAACGCACTCGCCAAGGAGACCGGCTTCGACGCCAAGACGATCCTCGAGTGGGTCAACCGCGCTGACCTCATGCGCGTCAACGGCGTGAGCCGCCAGTACTCCGACCTGCTCGAGGCCGCGGGCGTGGACACCGTCAAGGAGTTGCGGCGCCGCAACGCCGAGAACCTGACCGAGGCGATGGAGGCGGCCAACAACCGGCGCAAGAACAAGCTCGTGAAGCGGACGCCGTCGGCCAAGGTCGTCCAGAAGTGGATCGACAGCGCGAACGAGCTCGAGCCGGTGGTCAAGTACTGAGTGACGCACACGGCGACGTGGGGCGCCATCGCGTCCCACGTCCGAAGGACCTGCGCGGGGCGGCCAACGTCGCCCGCGCGCTGGCGTACGTGCTCGGTCTCGTGGGGGTCGTCGCCGGTGCGGTGGTCTACCGCTCCGGCGGCGGCACCGGGCTGGCCGTCGTCATCTGGGTGATCACGTTCGCCGCTGGTGCCGTGCTCATGATCGCGGCGTTCCTGTGCGACGGGCTCGGGGCGCTGCTCGCCCGCACTGCTGCGATCGAGCAGGAGCTGCGGACGGTGACCCGTCGCGACGACAGCGACGAGACCTGGTCGGGCCACCCCAACCGCTGGTGATCAGCGCAGCCGGTCCTGGATCCGGAACTCGAGGAAGAGCCACCAGACCACGGCCAGCGCCACGAGGGCTGCCGCGAGCGTCGTCAGCCACACGAGCCACGGCGGGTCCCAGCGGTCACCGTCGGCGGCGCCGGCGAGGGCCGACTCCGCCAGCACCCGCTCGGCACGGTCCGCGGTCTCCTCGGCCGACGGCTCGGGCGACGGCGACGGGGTGGGGGACGCGTCGGCACCGGCCTCGGCGAGGCGCACCTCGACGATGACCTCCGCCTCACGGACCCACTCGCCGTCGTCGTAGAAGAACGTGAAACGGTCCTGCCCGGTGAACCCGTCCGGCGGCGTGTAGATCAGCGAGCCCTCCCGGATCGTGCCGCCCTGCTCGGACTCGGTGTCGAACTCGACCATGCGACCGCGCACGAAGTCGGTCGGCTCGAAGCGGTCCTCGACCGGCGCCGCAGGCGTCGCGTCCTCCCCGTCCTCGGCGGGCGGCGGGATCTCGACCGTGCGGCGGATCGACGTCGGGTCGCCCTGCTCGCTGAGCAGCAGCGTGCCGTCACAGTCCCGGTCCACGTCCCCGAAGGAGACAGCGCCCTCCTCCGCAGCCCCGCAGTTCTCGGTCGGGCTGGGTTCGGGCGTCGGTGAGGGGGACGGACTCGGGGACGGGGACGGCGACGGCGACGGCGGGGGCGACGGGGACGGCGACGGCCGCGGCGAGGGCGACGGGGACGGGGACGGCGGGGACGGCGAGGGCGACGGGGACGGCTCCTCGGTCTTGCACTTGTCCTGGTCGGGGTTCTGCTCACAGGGCGGCCCCTCCGCCGCGGTCGCCGGGAGCACCAGCAGCACGAGCAGGAACGGCAGCAGCACGAGGACGGCCACGACCGGCGTCCGCCGACGTCCGTTCACGCTCGCCTCCCT
>JBFKQZ010000144.1:0-8085 GCA_041627475.1 Nitriliruptoraceae bacterium
AGCGATCGACCGCACGGCGTTCCTCGACGTGGTCAGCGAGACCGACCGGGCTGCGCTGCAGGAGGCACGGGCCTCACGGATCGCCCTCGCCGGGCAGCGCGAGCGGTTCGACATCGAGATGGAGCGGCTCCGCCGGATGCAGGCCGAGGAGGAGGCGCTCCTGGCGAGCGTCGAGGAGCTCCGTGAGGCGCGGGCCGAGGCACTGGCCGCGGCCGAGCAGGAGGTCGACGACCTCGAGGCGCTCGAGGACGACCTGAGCGACGACTACGAGCGCATCGAGCGGTTGATCGCCGAGGCGGCGACGACACCCGTGGCGGCGTCCACGCCGTCGACCGAGGGTTACATCTGGCCGGTCTGCTCCTACGTGACCAGTGAGTACGGCTACCGCTGGGGCCGGCAGCACAAGGGCATCGACATCGAGGGCGACACCGGCGACCCGATCGGGGCCGCCAAGGCCGGTGTCGTGATCAGCGCCGGACGGCAGGGGGGCTACGGCAACCTCGTCCTGATCGACCACGGCGACGGGGTCGTGACGGCCTACGCCCACCAGAGCCAGATCATCGTCGTCCCGGGACAGTCGGTCGAGCGCGGGGAGCGCATCGGGTCGGTGGGCAACACCGGCAACTCGACCGGTCCGCACCTGCACCTCGAGTTCCGTGTCAACGGGACGGCCGTGAACCCCCGGGGCTACCTCCCGAACGGGTGCTGACCAACGTCCGGGGGCCGTCGTACGCTGCTTCGTCATGACGAGCCACGACCGCTACGAGCGCATGGCCGTCGGGCACGTGCTCGGCGGTCTGGACGAGGTCGACCGCGCAGCCTTCCGCGCCCACCTGCTCGAGTGTGCGAACTGCCGCCGGCGGGTGAACGAGCTGCGGGACATCGCCAGCGACCTCGCCCGGACCGAGCGCGAGGAGCGCCGTGCCGCGGCAGCCGGCGCGGTCGGCGTCGAGACCGAGAAGCGGACGGTGGGCGAGCAGCCCGGTGCCACCGAGGTCGCCCCGGTGCGGCAGTGGCCGTGGGGCGTGGTCGTGATCGGGCTGGTGCCGCTGCTGGTGCTCGGCGCGCTCGCGTGGGCCGTGTGGCAGCGCGCGCAGACCGACCTGACCGCCGCGGTGGCCGAGTCGCAGCAGCAGGTGCTCGACGTGCTCGCCACGGGGGAGCCGGTGCTCTTCGACACGGTCGAGGACATCCGTGGCGTGATCGCCACCGACGGCCAGCGGATCGGCGTCAACCTGGCGGGTCTCGGGGACCTGCGGCCGGACGAGGCCCTGGTCGTGTGGCTGCTCGACGAGGACGGAGACGCGGTCGGGCGCACCAGGCCCTACCTGCCGTCCCAGGTGGACCGGACGCTGGTCTCGGCACTCGACCACCCGCCCGAGGCCACGACGATCGTCGTCTCGATCGAGACCGACCTCACCGAGCTCACGGGGCCGCAGGGGTACCGCGTGCTGACCGGTGCGCTGCCGGACGTCGCGGGCGACGGGGCCGCCACCGACTGACGGGTGGCCGCCGACGCCGAACGGGGTACGGCCACCGTGGCCGTACCCCGTTCGTGTGTTGGTTCGTTGCTGGTTACTGGGACCTACGCACCGCGTTGCCCGTGCCCGGTCATCCTGTGACCGGACGGAGGCTGCGTCGGGCGGGACGATGTCCCGACTGGTGACGCAGACGGCGCTCGGCTGGTACTCGCCAAGCAGGTCCAGCGCCGGCCTAGCGGCCGAGCACCTCCAGGGTCCCGTTCGGACTGCTACTGCTCAACGGACCACCTCCTTTCACCTGGTGCGGCGAACGTAACGACGCCGTCGCACCTGCGCTGCGATCCGGGATGGCCGGTCGGCCCGGGTGGTCGTCCACCGCCCCGGTGCGCTACCGTTCGGCGGCCCACGGGCGCGTAGCTCAATGGCTAGAGCGCTGTCTTCACACGGCAGAGGTTGGAGGTTCGATACCTCCCGCGCCCACCAGCCAGGCCCAGCACGACGACGAGACCCGGACATCGCGTCCGGGTCTCGTTCGTGTGGTCAGGCGGTCACTTGCCGAACATGCCGCCGAGCTTGCCCAGGGCGCCCTCGGCCGCGGCCTCGAGCTTGGAGGCAGCGTCGTCGTTGCCCTTCAGCGCCTCGATGACCGGGTTGGCCAGCGCGTCGGGGAGCCGGTCGTCGATGACGCCGACGATCACGTCGATCGCCTTCTTCGCCTGCTCCTCGGTGATGTCCGCCTGCGAGGTCAGCTTCTCGATCAGTCCCTGCACGAATGTGTCCTTGGTCGGGGGTCGCTCCGCACGTGTCACGGCACCGGGACGTGCATGTCCGCACGGCTCGCCTGCCTCGGGCACCATGCCACATCCGGACGGGGGAGGTGCAGGTGCGGGTGGCGGTCGTGACCCTCGCACTCGCCCTCGCGGCCTGCACGGCCACGGTCGGCACCGAGGTCGCATCCTCCGGTCTGCCGCCCGCATCGGCCACGGCGCCGGGACCTGCCGCCCAGACCGCCCCGGCCGTGCCCAGCCTGACCGAGCACGAAGCAGCCGTCACGGCCACGCTCGAGGCGCTCGCCGCCGCGTTCCTCGCCGGCGACCGCGAGGCGGTGCGACCGTGGCTCGCCGACCCCGACTCGACCTTCGGGCAGCGGTGGCTCCGGCGTGCGGCCGCCATGGCCGACGTCCCGTTCAGCTCGTACACCCTGAAGCTCGACACCTCCGGCGCCGACCTCACCACCGCGACCGTGCCGGGTGACGGTGGCCTGCTCGTGAACGTGCTCGAGGAGCACGGTCTCGTCGGCTTCGACGAGCTGGGTCCGCTGCGCGAGCGCCTCTTCCTGTCGCTCGAGCAGGCGGACGACGGGCGCTGGCTGGTGGCGGGGGACACCGATGCCGAGCGGCTGGGCCTGGTCTCGGCCGACCACCTCTGGGACCACGGTCCGGTCGTCGCGACCCGTCGCGGCTCGCTGCTCGCCCTGCACCACCCCGAGCAGCAGGGGGTCGGGACGCTGCTCGACGAGGCCGAGCGGGCGCTCGCCGTCACCGACGAGCGGTGGCCGCTGCCGTGGCCGTCCGCCGTGCCGCTGCTGGTCCCGGCGGACCAGGACGAGCTGGCCGAGCTGCTGCACGTGACCTTCGACCTCGACAACTTCGTCGCGTTCGCCACGGCGACCCCGATCGTCGAGCGCAGTGCGGTCACGCTGTCCGGCTCGCGCGTCATGCTGAACACCGACCGCTTCCTGACACGCCCGTCGGCGACACGGGAACGCATCCTCGTCCACGAGCTGGTCCACGCGGCGAGCCGGCCGTCCTCGGGGCTGGCGGTGCCGTCGTGGCTCGAGGAGGGCGTCGCGCAGGTCCTGGGTGAGCAGCGGTCGACGACCGGCACGAGCCTGCTGTCCGCGCTCGCCGACAGCGACTGGGGCGGGTCGCTCCCACTCGACGCCGAGTTCAGCTCTGGGGACCGCGACAGCATCTTCCTCAGCTACCAGCGGGCCTGGTCGTTCGTGGACTTCCTGACCGACCGCCACGGAGCCGAGACGGTCGGCGAGTTCTACCGCGCCGCCGGCCAGGGCAGTGTCGGTGCGCCGGGGACGGCGGCCGCCGTCGTCGACCGGGCGGCCCGGGACGTCTTCGGCGCCTCGATGGACGAGCTCGTCGCGGCCTGGCGGGCGACGCTCTAGCCGCCGCGCAGCACCCGGCGCACTGCTCGTGCCCGCTCGCGGGCGACCGCGCCGCGGCGCCACCCGACGAGCATGGTGACGGCAGCCGTCAGCAGACCGAGCGCCAGGAACGTGCCGGCCACGTCGGGGAAGACCGCCCGGCCGAAGCCCCAGACGGTCGACAGCACGAGCAGGGCCGTGACGACCGGCACAGCCAGGTCCGAGCGGCGGCGTCGGGTGCGGTCGTGGGCGAGCGCGTCGACGAGGGTGCGTGCCAGGTCGTCGTCGAGGAACCGGGCCGCGTCCGGGTCGGTGGCCGTGCGCCGCAGCCGGTCCTGCTCGTGGTCGGGCAGCCGGCTCCACGCACCCTGGAGGCCGTCGTCGCGCGGCCCCGTGCGGCCGGCGAGGCGTTGCAGCACCCGGTCCCGGTCGCTCATGAGGCCACCGGCAGCTGGATCTCGACCCGCCCGCCCGGACCGGGGTGCGCCCGGATGCTGCCGTCATGGGCCGTGACGAGCCCGCGAGCGATGGCGAGGCCCAGTCCGGCGCCTGCCCCGTCCCGCGTGCGGGCGTCGTCGCCCCGGACGAACGACCCGAAGACCTCGTCGGTGCGGTCGGCCGGGAACCCCGGCCCCTCGTCGGCGACGAGCAGGTGCACGTGCGCGCCGTCGGCGGTCACGCGCACCTCGACGGTCGAGTCCGGCGGGGCGTGGCGAACGGCGTTGTCGAGCAGGTTGCGCAGCACCCGGCCGAGCTCCCTCGCGTCCCCGTCGACCGGCGCGCCGTGGGCCGCCGAGGCCGAAAGGGTGATGCCGCGACGTGCGGCGACGGGACCGAGTGCCTCGACAGCTTCGTCGGCGAGCTCGGCGAGGTCGAGCCGTTCGCGTCGCAGCGTGAGGCCGTCGGACTCGATCCGTGCCAGGAGGAAGAGGTCGTCGACCAGTGACCCCAGCAGGTCGGTCTCGCGCTGCAGCTGGCGGACGAGCCCCGGGACGTCCTCGGCCACGCCGTCCTCGATCGCCTCGAGGCCGGTGCGCAGGACCGTCAGCGGCGAGCGCAGGTCGTGGCCGACCGCGGCGAGGAACCGCGAACGTGCGGCCTCGACCCGGGTGCGGTCGTCCTCGGCGGCCTCGAGCTCGGCGACGAGCTGGTCGAGCGCACGAGCGGTGCGGCCCAGCTCGTCCTCCCGCTCGATCTCGGTCCGAACACCGCGAGCTCCGGTCGCGACGTGACGGGCCGTCGCCGCCACGCGGTCCAGGTCGCGCAGCAGCGGGCGCACGATCCCGGTCGCCAGCCCGATGCCGGCGCCGACGCCGAGCCCGAGGGCCACGAGCACGAGGCGGAGGTCGTGGTCGTTGAGGAACATCGCGCCGGCCGCCGCACTGACGGCGATCCCGGCGACGACGACGGCGACGACCGACGTCGCGAGGACCCCGAGGGCGAGCGAGCGACGGGCCGCCCGTTGCAGGGTCACCGCCAGCAGCATCGAGACCAGCGTGACCCCGCCCAGCAGCAGCGCCAGCTGGCCGCGCTCGTTCGGCGGCGGTTGCAGGAGGACCTCGGCCGCGAGCAGGCCGAGCAGCCCCAGCAGCCCGAGCGCGAGCAGGAGCCGGGTCACGGCTCGAACCGGTAGCCGGCGCCGCGCGCGGTGACGACCCACCGGGGGTCCTCCGGGCTCGGTTCGAGCTTGGTCCGCAGCCGCCGCACGTGGACGGTCACGGTCGAGGGGTCCTGCCACTCCGGCGAGCTGTCCCAGACGTGCCGGAGCAGGTCGGCGCGGCTGAACACCTGCCGCGGGCTCGAGGCGAGGAAGAGCAGCAGGTCGAACTCCAGCCGGGTCAGCTCGATCTCGTCCCCCGCCACGGTGACGCGACGCTCCCCGGGGTCGATGACGAGGTCGCCGAAGACGAGTGGCTCGCGCGCCACCGGTGGGCCGACGCGTCGCAGGACCATGCGGGCGCGGGCCACGAGCTCGCGGGGGGAGAAGGGCTTGACCACGTAGTCGTCGGCGCCGAGCTCGATGCCGCCGACGCGGTCCACCTCCTCGCCGCGGGCGGTCAGCAGGATGACCGGGGTCTCGTCGCCGGCGTCGCGGAGCCGGCGCAGGAGCGAGAGGCCGTCCATGCCCGGCAGCATGACGTCGAGCACGGCCAGGTCGTAGCCGCCCTCGTCGAGCCGCTGCGCCGCCGCGCGACCGTCGCCGATGGCGTCGACGTGCATGCCCGCGCGCTGCAGGTAGCCGGCCACGACCGAGCGCACGGTCGGGTCGTCGTCGACGAGCAGGATCCGGGACATGCCGCCGGAGACTAGGTGGGCGGGCGTCCCCGGGTGGCTCGTGGGCGAGGTGGCTGCGAGGTGGCGCTCGGTAGCCTCCTGCTGTCCGTCCCCAGCAGGAGCAGGCCGTGGCCGCCATCACCGTCCGTACCCCCGTCGAGACCGTCGAGGTCGAGCCGGGCACGACGGCCCTGCAGGCGCTGAAGGAGGCCGAGGCGATCCGGGGCCAGATCGTGGCCGCCTCGGTCGACGGCGAGGAGTGGGACCTCGACCGGCCGCTGCCGGAGCGCGACGAGGTCGCGCTGGACTGCATCTACGCCGACACCGAGCAGGGGCGCGCGATCCTGCGCCACTCGGTCGCCCACCTCATGGCCCAGGCGGTCACCGACCTCTACCCGGACGCCAAGTGGGCGATCGGGCCGCCGGTCGAGAACGGCTTCTACTACGACTTCGACGTCGAGCGCCCGTTCACGCCGGAGGACCTCGAGCGGATCGAGGCCCGGATGCAGGAGCTGATGAAGGAGCGACAGACCTTCGAGCGCGAGGAGCTCAGCAAGGACGAGGCGCTCGAGCTCTTCGCCGACCAACCCTACAAGCGCGAGGTCATCGAGCGCGTCGCCAGCGGGACGCTGGGCGCCGACGACACCCAGGACGCGGCCGAGGTCGAGGAGGGCGAGGAGCCGACGTTCACGGTCTACCGCAACTGCCGGCCCGTGGGTGACACCAGTGAGGAGGCGTGGGTCGACCTCTGCCGCGGCCCGCACATCCCGTCGTCCGAGCGTGTGCCCGCGTTCAAGCTGCTGCGGACCGCCGGTGCCTACTGGCGGGGCCGTGAGGACCAGCCGATGCTGCAGCGCATCTACGGCACGGCATGGGAGTCGAGGAAGGCGCTCGAGGCGCACCTGACGATGCTGGAGGAGGCGGCCAAGCGCGACCACCGCAAGCTCGGCCGCGAGCTGGAGCTCACCCACTTCCCGTCGGAGCTGGGGCCGGGGCTGGGCATCTTCCTCCCCAAGGGCGGCACCGTCCGCAAGCTCATGGAGGACTGGATCCGCGACGAGGTGGTCGCCCGCGGCTACGAGGCGGTCTACACCCCGCACATCGCCAAGGAGGACCTCTGGCACATCAGCGGGCACCTCGAGAACTACGCCGAGCTGATGTACCCCGGGATGGCGGTCGACACCGACGACGAGGGCGAGGGCGGCAGCGCCTACCGGCTCAAGCCGATGAACTGCCCGTTCCACATCCTCGCCTACCAGTCACGCACGCGGTCGTACCGCGAGCTGCCGCTGCGGCTGGCCGAGCTCGGCACCGTCTACCGCTACGAGAAGTCCGGCGTCGTCAACGGGCAGCTGCGGGCGCGCGGCTTCACGCAGGACGACAGCCACATCTTCTGCCGCGAGGACCAGGTCGTCGAGGAGGTCGCGGGTTGCGTCACCTTCGCGATCGACGTGATCCGCACCTTCGGTCTCGGGGAACCGTCGCGCATCGCGATCTCGACCCGGCCCGAGGCCAAGTCGGTGGGGACCGACGAGGGCTGGGCCACCGCCGAGAAGGCGCTGATCGACGCCGTGTCCGGTCTCGGGCTCGAGTTCGAGATCGACCCGGGCGAGGGTGCCTTCTACGGCCCCAAGATCGACATCCACGCCAAGGACGCCATCGGCCGGGAGTGGCAGCTGTCGACCGTGCAGATCGACTTCAACCTGCCCGAGCGGTTCGACGTGACCTACGTCGGCTCCGACGGCGAGGAGCACCAGCCGTTCATGGTGCACCGAGCACTGTTCGGCTCGATCGAGCGGTTCTTCGCGGTGCTGCTCGAGTCGACCAACGGTGCGTTCCCGACGTGGCTCGCACCCGTCCAGGCCAACGTCGTGCCGGTCGCCGAGGAGTTCGACGACTACGCCGACGAGGTCGCTGCGACGCTCCGTGCCGAGGGGCTGCGCATCGAGGTCGACCGGTCCGACGACACGCTCGGGAACAAGATCCGCAAGTCCGCGACCTCGAAGGTCCCGTACACGCTGATCGTCGGCGGCGACGAGCGTGCCGCCGGGACCGTCGCCGTGCGGCCCTACGACGGCAAGCAGCGCAAGGACGTGCCGCTGGACGAGTTCGTCACCGAGCTGGCCGGTGAGGTCCACGAGCAGCGCAGCGCCGGCCAGCGCCGCTGAC
>JBFKQZ010000145.1:0-8038 GCA_041627475.1 Nitriliruptoraceae bacterium
ATCGGCCTCGCTGCCGAGCGCCTCGGCGTGGACGTGGTCGAGCCCACGGTCGGCGTCCGGACCGGTGACACGCCCGCCAACGAGCGCGCCCGGCTGAAGCGCAACCCGCCCGACATCCTCATCACGACACCCGAGTCCCTCTACCTCTACCTCACCAGCCAGGGGCGCGAGACCCTGCGCGACGTCGAGACGGTCATCATCGACGAGATCCACGCCGTGGCCGCGTCGAAGCGTGGCACGCACCTCGCGCTGAGCCTGGAGCGGCTCGAGGAGGAGGTGCTGCGCGGCGGCACCGACGCCTTCGGCACCGCGACCGGCGAGGTGACGCGCACCGGCCACGACGGCGACCCCGCGCGGCCCCCGCAGCGGATCGCGCTGTCGGCGACCCAGCGGCCGCTCGAGGAGATCGCCCGGTTCCTGGGCGGCCAGCACCCCGACCCCGACGGGACCGTCGACGACAGCACCGGCGGCGTGCGGTTCGTCCCGCGCCACGTCGAGGTCGTCGACGCCGGCGTCACCAAGGAGCTCGAGGTCGAGGTCGTGGTCCCGGTCGAGGACCTCGGCGCCATGGGCGAGGAACAGGTCGAGGAGTACACCGGCCCCGCGTCGATCACGGGCCAGGCGCCCGCCCGTGCCAGCATCTGGCCGTCGATGGTCCCAGAGCTGCTGGACGCGATCCTCGACCACCGCTCCACGATCTGCTTCGTCAACGCACGACGGCTCGCCGAACGGCTGGCGACGCAGATCAACGAGCTGCACGCCGCCCGCATCCACCGTGCGCGGCTCCGCGACGAGGGCCTGGACCCCGATCGCGTGGACGAGACCGACCCGGAGGTCGCAGCGATCCTCGCCGAGACGGTCCCGGACCTCGTCCGGGCGCACCACGGCTCGATCTCCAAGGAGCAGCGCGCACGGATCGAGGACGACCTCAAGGCGGGACGCGTCCGTGGGATCATCGCCACGTCCAGCCTCGAGCTCGGCATCGACATGGGGGCGGTCGACCTCGTCCTCCAGGTCGCATCCCCCGGTGCCGTCTCGCGCGGGCTGCAACGGATCGGACGCGCCGGCCACCAGGTCGGGGCCCCGAGCCGCGGCAAGGTCTTCCCCAAGTTCCGCGGCGACCTGGTCGAGACCGCCGTCGTCGTGCAGCGGATGCACACCGGCGAGATCGAGTCGACCCACTACCCGCGCAACCCGCTCGACGTCCTGGCCCAGCAGGTCGTGGCGAGCGTCGCGATGGACGACTGGACCGTCGAGGGGCTCGGGGCGATGGTGCGCCGGGCGGCGCCGTACGCCGACCTGTCCGACGAGGTGCTCCACGCCGTGCTCGACCTGCTGGCGGGCCGCTACCCGAGCGAGGAGTTCTCCGAGCTGCGCCCACGGCTGGTCTGGGACCGCGTCGAGGGCACGCTGCGGGGCCGACGGGGGTCGCAACGGCTCGCCGTCACCAACCCCGGCACGATCCCCGACCGCGGCCTGTTCGGCGTCTTCACGCCCGACGGGCAGCGGGTCGGTGAGCTCGACGAGGAGATGGTCCACGAGACGCGGCCGGGCGAGACGTTCCTGCTCGGTGCGACGACCTGGCGTGTCGAGGACATCACCTACGACCGCGTCGTCGTCACCCCGGCACCGGGCGAGCCGGGCCGCATGCCGTTCTGGCGCGGCGAGGGACCGGGCCGCCCCTACGAGCTGGGCGCGGCGCTCGGCGCGTTCCAGCGCGAGGTGGCGGCGGCACTCGCCGACGGCGACGAGGAGGCCGTGCTGGAGCGGCTGCGCACAGAGCACCACCTCGAGCGGCGCGCCGCGCAGAACGTCGTCGGCTACCTGCAGGAGCAGCTCGACGCGGCCGGGGTCGTGCCGAGCGACCGGACGATCGTGGTCGAGCGCTTCCGCGACGAGATCGGCGACTGGCGGATCTGCGTCCTGTCGCCCTACGGGTCGCAGGTCCACGCACCCTGGGCGATGGCGATCGAGCGGCGCCTGACCGACGCCGGGTTCGACCCGGAGGTGCTGTGGGCGGACGACGGGATCGTGCTGCGCCTGCTGGACGCGGAGCGCGACCTGCCGGACGACCTGCTCGAGCTGGACCCCGACGAGGTCGAGGGGCTCGTCACCGAGCAGCTCGCGGGCACCGCGATGTTCACGACCGCCTTCCGCGAGGCCGCGGGGCGGGCCCTGCTGCTGCCCAAGCGCCGACCGGACCAGCGCACGGCCCTCTGGCAGCAGCGCCAGCGAGCCGCGAACCTCCTCCAGGTCGCGAGCCGCCACAGCTCGTTCCCGATCCTGCTCGAGGCCACGCGCGAGTGCCTGCGTGACGTCTTCGACCTCGACGCGCTGCGTGACCTGCTCGCCGGGCTGCGCTCGCGACAGGTCCGCGTCCAGCGCGTCGAGTCCGACCACGCCTCGCCCTTCGCGTCGGCGCTGCTGTTCGCCTGGGTCGGGCAGTACATGTACGAGTACGACGCGCCGTTGGCGGAGCGCCGTGCGGCCGCCCTCTCGCTCGACCGCGACCTGCTGCGTGACCTGCTCGGCGGCGACGAGCTGCGCGACCTGCTCGACGCCGACGTGCTGGCCGAGCTCGAGGCCTGGCTGCAGCGCACCGTCGACGGCCGCCGGGCCCGGGACCCCGACGAGCTCCACGACGCGCTGCGCGAGCTCGGCCCGCTGTCGCTGGACGCCGCGGTCGAGCGGACCGAGGCGGACGAGGCCACCGTGCGGTTGTGGCTGGACGACCTCGTCGAGACGAACCGTGCGATCGCGGTCCGGGTCGCCGACGAGGACGTGTGGGCCGCGGCGCAGGACGCGGCCCGGCTGCGCGACGCCTTGGGCGTGGCGCTGCCACCGGGGCTCCCGGCCGTGTTCACCGACCCGGACGCCCAGTCGGGCGCGGGTTGGTCGGACGACCCGATGAGCGACCTCGTCGCCCGCTACGCGCGCACCCACGGTCCGTTCGCCCTCGTGGAGGCCGCACGGGCGCTCGGTGCGCCCACGCCCCGCGTCGGCGCGGCGCTGCAGCACCTCGTGCGCTCCGGCCGGCTGCTGGAGGGCGCGTTCCGACCGGGTGGCAGCGGCACCGAGTTCGTCGACGCCGACGTGCTGCGCCGCCTGCGCCGCCGCTCGCTGGCCGCGTTGCGGGCCGAGGTCGAACCGGTCGAGCACGAGGCCCTCGCCCGGTTCCTGCCCGCCTGGCACGCCGTGCGCACCTCCGCGAGCGACCCGCGCCAGCGGGGCCTCGACGGGCTCGCCGAGGTGCTCGCGCAGCTCCAGGGCTTCCCGCTGCCGGCCAGCGTGCTCGAGGACGACGTGCTGGCCGACCGCGTCCGCGACTACTCCCCCGCCCTGCTCGACCAGCTCGTCGCGGCGGGCGAGGTCGTCTGGTTCGGCGCCGAGCCGCTCGGGTCCTCCGACGGCCGCGTCGTGCTGTGCTTCCGCGACCAGGCCCACCTGCTCGCCCCACCACCGGGCGACGCCCCCTCGTCGGACCTCCACGACGCCCTGCGAACGCACCTGTCGGACGCCGGCGCCTCGTTCTGGCCCGAGCTCTTCGCGGCCAGCGGGGTCCCTGACCAGGCCGAGGTGCTGGCGGCGCTGTGGGACCTGGTGTGGGCCGGGGAGGTCACCAACGACACCCTCGCGCCCCTGCGCGGGCTGCTCGAGGCAGGCACGGGCGGCCGGACCGCGCGCCGCAGCGGCCGGCCGGGCGCCCTGCGCCGTGCCGGCCCACCTGCCGCGCGGGGCCGCTGGTCACTGACCAGCGAGCTGCGGACCCCGGCGCCGGACAGCGCGATCGGGACCGCGCGCGCCGGGCAGCTGCTCGAGCGCTGGGGCGTGGTCACGGCCGACGCGGTGCGCGGCGAGGGCCACCGGGGCGGTTTCGCCGGGGTCTACGAGGTCTTCAAGGCGATGGAGGAGACGGGCCAGGTCCGTCGTGGGTACTTCGTCGAGGGCCTCGGTGGGGCCCAGTTCGCCCCGGCCGGCGCGGTGGACCGCCTCCGCGACCACCGCGATCCCCCGCGGGACGGTCCGGTCGTGGTCCGCCTCGCGGCCACGGACCCGGCCCAGGCATACGGCTCGGCACTGCCGTGGCCGGGCTCGGAGGGCCGTCCGGCACGCCAGGCGGGGGCCCACGTGGTGCAGGTGGACGGCGTCTGCGTGCTCTACGTCGAGCGCGGGGGCCGGTCGCTGGCCACGTTCCCGACGACAGCCGAGACCGCCGAGCACTGGGGCCCGGCACTGCGCTCCCTGGTGACCGACGGCCGCCTGCCCAAGCTCGAGATCACCCGTGTCGACGGCACCGACGTGTTCGAGCACCCCCTCGCCGACGCCCTCGAGGAGCACGGTCTGACCCCCGGCTACCGGGGCCTCGTCCTGCGTGGCTGACAGCGCGGCGACCGCCACCGCCGCGCGCAAACCGTGCAGGTTGTGCAGTTCACGTGAGTTGGTGACCTAGTCTGCGCCGCGACGCCAAGACGTCACGACCACCAGGAACCAAGGAGCAAGCAATGGCAGACCTCATCGTGCAGAGCAAGGTCAAGGAGCACATCAAGGAGGGCGGCAAGCGCATGTCCGGTGACTTCGTCGACGCGCTCGACGACAAGGTCAAGGCGCTCGTCGACGAGGCCATCCGCCGTGCCGAGGGCAACGGCAAGGGCACCGTCAAGCCCAACGACCTCTGATCTGACCTGACGGACGACGACCCCCGGCACCATGCCGGGGGTCGTCACGTTGCCGGAGGACCTGTGCCCGAGGGGGACACGATCCACCGCGCCGCCCGCAGGGTCGGCGCGGCGCTGACAGGTGCGCCGGTCGTCGAGGTGCTGCTCCCGCGCCTCCCCGACCCCCCGCCGCCGCCCGGCACGGTCGTCACGTCGGTCGAGGCCCGCGGGAAGCACCACCTCGTCCACTTCGACGACGGCCACGTCCTGCACACCCACATGCGCATGTCGGGTGCCTGGCACGTCGTGCCGCGCCGCCCGACCCGACCCCGCGGTCGCGCCGTCGTCACGGTCGCGGACGCCGTGGCCGTCTGTGTGAAGGCCCCGGTGGTCGAACTGCTCGACCAGGCGGCGCTGCGACGGCATCCCGGCCTGCGTCGGCTCGGGCCCGACCTCACCGTGGAGGGCGTCGACCTCGACGAGGCCGTGTCTCGACTGGGGCGCATGGCCGTGCGGGGCATGACGCTCGGCGATGCGCTCCTGGACCAGCGGCCTGCCTGCGGGATCGGCAACGTGATCATGCAGGAGACGTGCTTCCTGCACGGTCTCGACCCGCGGACGCCGATCGAGCACGTGGACGAGGACCACCGCCGAGAGCTCTACGCCACGGCGTCCCGCCTGCTGCAGGCCAACGTCGAGACCAGTGCACGGACGACGGTCCCGGACGCACCGGAGGGCTCGCTGTGGGTCTACGACCGCACACGACGCCCCTGTCGCCGTTGCCGGACACCGATCCAGGCGGGCCGGACGGGCCGCGACGCCCGCGCGACGTGGTGGTGCCCCACGTGCCAGGTGGTCGGCTGAGAGGCCGCGGATTGGTCGGCTGAGAGGCCGCGGATTGGTCGGCTGAGAGGCCGCGAGGCGTCAGGCGAAGCGCAGCACCTCGACCACGTCGCGGCGCGTGCCGGGGCCGGTCGGCTGCTCCTCGGGCCAACCGAGCGCGAGGACCAGCACCGGGTGCCACGACGACGGCACCTCCAGTTGCGCGGCGAGCCCGTCGGCGTCGAAGCCGATCATCGGGCGCGTGGCGACGCCGTGGGACCACGCGGCGTACATCAGCGCCATGGCACCGAGGCTGGCGTTGCGCACGCCGTACTCGACCGGCGACCGGCCGGTGCGGCCGTCGTAGTAGGCGGCCCGACTGCCGTCACCGGTGACGTCGGCGAGGTCGGCGAACACGGCGACCATGGTTCCCGCCGCACGGGTCTTGCCGTGGTTGCCGCCGAGCACGTCCTCGAACGCATCGAGGTCGTCACCCTGCACCACGACGAACCGCCACGGCTGGGAGTTGAAGGCGCTCGGTGCGAGCGTCGCCTCCTCCACGATCTCGCGGACGAGGTCGCGAGACACGACCTCGCCCGTGTAGTCGGTGACCGAACGTCGGGTGCGGACGAGCTCGGCCCAGGTCAGGTCGCGGTGCTCCATCAGGTGCTCCTCGCTGTGGATGCACGCGCGCCGGCGCCCTGGGAGGTGGCGCCGGCGTGCGTGGAGGGGTCGGTCAGCTGCTCTGGACGAGCTGGACCTCGATCTCGATGGTGATCTCCTTGGAGACCAGCACGCCGCCGGCCTCGAGCGCCTGGTTCCAGGTCAGGCCCCAGTCCTCGCGGTCGATCTTCGTCTCGGCTGCGAAGAGCGCGCGGGTGTTGCCCCACGGGTCCTCGGTCAGGCCGCCGTAGGTCACGTCGAACTCGACCGGCTTGGTGACGCCGCGCATCGTCAGGTCGCCGACGAGGCGGTAGCCACCGCCGACCTCCTCGAGCTTGGACGACGTGAAGGACAGCGTCGGGTGCTCCTCGACGTGGAGGAAGTCCTCGCTGCGCAGGTGCTGGTCGCGGTCCTCGTTGTTGGTGTCGATCGAGCTGGCGTCGACGGTCACCTCGACGCGCGACTCGAGCGCGTCCTCGGGGACCACGACCTTGCCCTCGAACGAGCCGAAACGGCCGCGGACCTTGGTGATCTTGAGGTGGCGGGCGATCGCCTCGATCGTCGAGTGCGTGGGCTCGATGACCCAGGTGCCTGCGGGCGGGAGCTGCGTGGACATCAGTTCGTTCTCCGTCTTGTTCGGGGAGGTCGGGCACCCGACGGTCGCCGAGTGCTTCGATTTCGAACGAAGTATGCCACGTCCTGCAGGGAAGTTCAACCTTGAATGACCGCATCCGCCGCGACCGTCCGGTCAGTGCGCACCTCCCGTCCGGATTCCCCCTGTGGTGCACACGTCCGGACCGGTAGCGTCCGACCCGGGTGCCACACAGGGCACCGCGACCGCGATCCGCACCGAGGAGCCGACGACGATGTCCGAGTCCCAGGACACGCTCACCATCACCGACAACCGGACCGGCAAGACCTACGAGGTGCCGATCACCGACGGTGCGATCCGCACGATGGACCTCCGGCAGATCAAGGTCCAGGAGTCCGACTTCGGCCTCCTCGGCTACGACCCCGGCTACAAGAACACCGCGTCGTGCCGCTCCGACATCACGTACATCGACGGTGCGAACGGGATCCTGCGCTACCGCGGCTACCCGATCGAGCAGCTCGCCGAGAAGTCGAGCTTCCTCGAGGTCGCGTACCTGCTCATCCACGGCGAGCTGCCGACCAAGAAGCAGGCCGAGGACTGGGTGTACGAGATCACCCACCACACGTTCATCCACGAGAACATGAAGACGTTCATCGACGGCTTCCACCACGACGCGCACCCGATGGGGATGCTGGTGTCGAGCGTCGGGGCGCTGTCGACCTTCTACCCGGAGGCGAAGGACTCGCTGGACGACCAGACGCGACACCTCCAGATCGTCCGCCTGATCGCGAAGTTCCCGACGCTCGCCGCGTTCGCCTACCGGCACTCGATCGGCTTCCGCTACTCGTACCCCGACAACGACCTGTCGTTCGCCGGGAACTTCCTCAACATGATGTACAAGACCACGGAGCTGAAGTACGAGCCCGACCCGGTGCTCGAGAAGGCCATGGACACGCTGCTGATCCTGCACGCGGACCACGAGCAGAACTGCTCGACCACGACGATGCGCGTCATCGGCTCGTCCGGCGCGGACCCGTACTCGGCGGCCGCCGGCGCGACCGCCGCGCTCTACGGTCCCAAGCACGGCGGCGCGAACGAGGCCGTCCTGCGCATGCTCGAGGACATCGGCTCGGTCGAGAACGTCGAGGACGCGATCACGAAGGTCAAGGACGGCGAGTTCCGCCTGATGGGCTTCGGCCACCGCGTCTACAAGAACTACGACCCGCGGGCCCGCATCATCCAGGACCTCGCGCACGAGGTGTTCGAGGTCACGGGCAAGAACCCGCTCATCGACATCGCGGTGGAG
>JBFKQZ010000146.1:0-8035 GCA_041627475.1 Nitriliruptoraceae bacterium
CCCGGCAGCCCGGCCACCGGCAGCCGAGGTCGCGCCACAGGACCTGCCGCCGGATCCGCTCCGGCAACCGCCTGGTCGCACGGAACTCGGCCAGCGGCCGCGCCCCCTCCACGACGGACAGCAGCAGGTCGGCGTTGCACGCCAACGTGTCCAGCACCTGCCGCCCCAGCCACGGCGTGGAGCCCAGCCGTGCCGCAGACGCCAGCTGCCCCACCGCGCCGGAGCGTCCGTCGAGCTCAGACAGGTCGACACGGGCAACGATCGTCGGCCGCGCCCCAGCAGGCCGCAGGTCTACCTCAGAAGAGGGCGCGTCGTCGGACGCGGCGTCCGTGCTGTCGCGTCCGGCGAGCCAGGCACGTGCCATCGCGAGCGACCCCTCGGCCAGCTGCTGCGACCGGGGCGTGTCGGGGTCGGGCGGCCCGGCAGCGTGGTCGAGACCGGCGACGCGGGTCTGGAACCCTTCCTGGTCGGCCCAGTCCTCGACGATTCGGCCGGTCCCGAACAGGTCCGGCAGGATCCGGGTCGAGTTGCGCTCGAGCCGGTCGCGGTCGAGCCGGTCGCGGTCGGCGGCCTTCCTGTGGGACTGGACGATCGCGTCGACATCAACATCCATGTCGGGATGGTCGCCCCGCCGGTTGCGCGACAGCGCCACGTGCGCCGCCTCGTGATCGACCGTCCGCAGCGTCTCGCCCGACAGCGCCTTGGTGCCGGCGACGATCGAGACGGCCTGGTCGAGGGTGAGCTGGCCGGTCTCCAACAAGGTGGCGGTGACCGGCATGGCAGGCAGCCGCCGCACGAGCAGCTCGAACTTCCACGCGTCACGACCGGGGAGCCTCCCGACGAGTGCGAGCCACTCCGACTGGGTGTAGCCGGTGGTGTTGGCGGTCCCACCCCAGGCGGCGACGTCGCGGAAGGTGTCCAGCACCCGGCGCTTCATCTCCTCGAACTCGTCGAGGACGTCCGCCATCCGGCCCAACGGGTCGTACTCGTAGGCACCACCAGACTCGCCGGCCCGGTCAGGGCGACGGTCGTCGAAGCGGCGGTACGAGGTCATGGCCACACCCTGCCAAGAGGGTGTGACACACCTCCTCAGCCGCCACCGACAGGTGCTGAAGCGACGCGGACAGTGGCCGACGGGGAGTCGGCATCCGGTCGAGGACGACCGAACGGCCGGGTGGCAAGGACGAGGACGAGGACGACAGACGGTGGCCAGCCACCTCCTCCACCACCCCCTGACCCCGATCGTGACGATGGGGCTCGTCGGAGTGGGCATCGTGGCCACCGGCGGAGTCGCGAGCCCGTTCCTGCACGTGCTCCTCGCCGTCGTCCTGCTGGGTGCCGCCGACGGTCGGCGGCATCGCCTGGTCGGCGCCCTGCTCGCGACCGCCGCGGTCCGGCTCGGTCTGGGCATGCTGGCGGGTGAGACGGTCCCGGCGCTCGCCGAGGTGGCGCTGTGGTCGGCGGTCGGCGGCACGGTCTACGGACTCGTGCAACGCCTCGACCAGACGGGGTCGCGGCTGCGCCTGCGTGACGCCGAACTGACGGTGCTGTACGACCGCCACCGTGACCCGTCGGTCCTGCTCGACACCCGCGGTGTGGTCCGTAGCGTCAACGACGCGGTGCTGATCCTCACCGGGCTGGACACCGAGGACCTCGTGGGGCGGACGCTCGGCCACGTCGTCGACCCGGCCTGCCACGCGCGGGACACTGCACACGTCCGCCGCGCGCTGGCCGGCGAGCCGCAGCTCTACGACACCCGGATCCGGGCCGACGACGGCGGCTACCGGGACATGCGCGTCGCCCTGCACCCACTGCTGGACCGCGGCCGGACCATCGGGCTGTCGGTCGTCGGGCACGACGTGAGCAGGGAGCTGCGGGCTCGGCAGGCCCTGGCGATGTCGGAGCGCCGCTACCGCACCATGGCCGAGCACGCCCGGGTGGGCCTCTACTACGCCACCCTCGTCGACGGCCCCCCACGCTTCGCGTACGTGAACCCGGCACTGGCCGCGATGACCGGGGTTCCGGAGGAGGACTGGTACGCGGACCTCCACCTCGCCCGCCACCACGTGCCACCGGAGGACCAGCACCGCATCGGGATCGACGCCGGCCACCGCACCGGCGTGCTCGACGAGCCGGTCCGGTACCGCTGGGTCCGCCCCGACGGCGAGGTGCGCTGGCACGAGGCGGCCGAGGTGCGCATCACCGATGACGAGGGCGTGACCGTCGGCATCCAGGGCATCATCCACGACATGACCGACGACGTCGAGGAGCGGGACCTGCTGGCGGACGCACTGGCCCGCAAGCAGCAGGCGGTGCGGGACCTCGAACGCGTCGACCGCATGAAGAACACGTTCCTGCAGTCGGTGTCCCACGAGCTGCGGACGCCGCTGACCAGCATCATCGGCATGAGCGAGACGCTCCGGGCGCGCCACGACGGCCTGCCGAGCGACGTGCGGGCGACGATGGACGACGCGATCCACCGCAACGCGACGAAGCTGCAGCGCCTCCTGACCGACCTGCTCGACGTCGACCGGCTTGCCCGCGGCATCGTCACGCCGCGACTGGGCGAGACCGACCTGTGCACGCTGGCGACCAACGTGCTGGAGGACATCGACCTCGACGGCCGTCGGCTCGTGCCCGACCTCGAGAGCGCACCCGTCGTCGCCGACGCGCCGAAGGTGGAGCGCATCGTCGAGAACCTGGTGGTCAACGCGGTGCGCCACACCCCGGTCGGGGCGACCGTCCGCGTGGCGACGCGACGGCACGGCGACACCGCCGTGCTCGTGGTCGAGGACGACGGCGACGGCGTGCCGGACACGATCAAGGACCAGCTGTTCGAGCCGTTCTTCCAGGGGCCGGGCTCGGGTGAGCGTCCCAGCCCCGGCACGGGCATCGGCCTGGCACTCGTGGCCCGCCTCACCGAGCTGCACGGCGGCGTGACGCGCGTGGAGGACCGCCCCGAGGGGGGCGCCCGGTTCGTGGTCGAGCTCCCCTGCGCAGCGGCCCGGACCGAACGACCCGTCGGCATTCCCTCCTGACCGTCGAGGTGCGCGCGACGGACGGTCCGCTCACCGGTCGGGACCGACTCGTACGCTGCTGGGTCCCGGCCGCACGTCCCAGGAGCCGCCGTGGCACAGACCGAGAGCTCGATCACCCAGCAGGCCACCGCCCTGCTGCGTGAGGCTGGTGCGCTGCCGCTCGCCGACGGCACCCGGCCGATGTCGAAGGCGGACCAGCTCGGCAAGGAGCGGACCCAGCGCGCCGGCGTGGTCCGGCACACGATCGACACGACCGTGAAGCAGGGCCGCAAGCCCGACTGGCTCAAGGTCAAGGCCGTCCAGGGCGAGCAGTTCAAGGACGTCAAGGGCCTGATGGAGGACCTCGAGCTCAACACGGTCTGCTCCGAGGCCCGCTGCCCCAACATCTACGAGTGCTGGGAGATGCGCGAGGCCACGTACCTCATCGGTGGCGAGGACTGCACCCGCCGCTGCGGCTTCTGCCAGATCAAGACCGGCAAGCCGCAGGGGTACGACAGGGACGAGCCGCGGCGTGTCGCCGAGGCCGTCGAGCACCTCGGCCTGCGCTTCACGGTCGTCACGATGGTCGCCCGCGACGACCTCGAGGACGGCGGTGCCTGGCTGGTCGCCGAGACCATCCGCCAGATCCGCGCCCGCACCCCGGACGTCGGCATCGAGGTGCTGCCGAGCGACTTCGGCTACGGGATGAACCCGGCGAAGGGCCGCGCAGCGCTCGAGCAGGTCGTCGAGGCCGAGCCCGACGTCTTCGCCTTCAACCTCGAGACCACCCGCCGGCTCTTCCCGGTGATCCGCCCCAGCTTCGACTACGACCGCGGGCTGGAGTTCCTCGCGCTGGCGCGGGAGCTCTTCCCGGCCACGACGGCCGTGAAGTCCAACCTCATCGCTGGCATGGGCGAGACCGACGACGAGATCAAGCAGTGCATGCGGGACCTGCGTGCGGCCGGCGTGAACACGCTGACGATCGGGCAGTACCTGCAGCCGTCCGCCCAGCACCTCGCGCTCGACCGCTACGTGACGCCCGAGTCGTTCGAGGAGTTCCGCCGCTTCGGCGAGGAGGAGCTCGGCTTCGACCACGTCGAGTCCGGGCCGCTCGTGCGCTCCAGCTACCACGCCGGCGAGCAGGCGAAGGACGCCAACGCCTGGGCCCCTTCCGGGAACCAGCCGGGCGCCTGACGCGCGGATCCGACCGAACGTCACCCAGCGGTACCGTCGTGCATCGACGCGAGCCGGGAGCACGGCGTGGGCCTGTCCGACCTCAACCCGTTCAGCGGGGCGCTCCCGCTGATGGACGCCGGCTGGTTGCTCGCCGAGGCGCCCGAGCACCCGACGCACGTCGGCGGGCTGATGCTGTTCGAGCTGCCCCCGGAGGCCGACGGCAGCCAGTCGGACGCGAGCGCCTGGATCGACGAGACCATCGCCGGTGCGTTGCGCCACCACGAGCTGCGCAGCCCGTTCGACCTCCGGCTCGAGCGGCCCCACGGGCTCCTCGGCACCTACTCGTGGGTCAAGGACGACGACCCGGACCTGCTGTGGCACGTCCGGCACCTGGCGCTCCCCCGCCCCGGCCGCATCCGTGAGCTGCTGAGCCTCGTCAGCCGGCTGCACACCCCGCCGCTGGACCGTCACCGCCCGATGTGGGAGGCCCACTTCATCGAGGGCCTCGCCGACGGCCGCGTCGCGCTGTACTGGCGCGCCAGCCACGCCCTCATGGACGGCGTCGCGGCGATGCGCCAGCTGACGCAGTCGTTCACGCACGACCCCGACCGCCGTGAGATGGTCCCGCCGTGGGCCGTCGACCCGGCGGCACCGGCCCCACGGTCGAAGATCCGCAGCGACCAGAAGGGGCCGATCACCCCGTCCCCGACCGGGCTGGTCGGGTCGGCCGTCACCGCGGCCACGTCGAACTTCAAGCTGACCTCGACGGTCAGCCAGCAGGTCCTGCGCGGCGTGTCCAACCGCAGCGACGTCCACTACCCCGCGCCCGACACGATCTTCAACACGCGCCTGAGCGCCTCGCGCCGGTTCGTGGCCCAGTCCTACGCGATGGACCGCTTCCGCCACGTGGCGAAGGCGGGCGACGCGACGATCAACGACGTGGTGCTGTCGGTCTGCGGCGGCGCGCTGCGGCGCTACCTCGACGACCGTGGCGAGCTGCCCGACGCCTCGCTCACGGCGCTCGTCCCGGTCTCGGTCCGTCCGGCCGACGGGCCCGACGACGGCAACGCGCTGTCGGCCACGCTGACGACGCTCGCCACCGACACGCCCGACCCGGCGCTGCGCCTCGAGCGGGTGAAGGCCTCGATGGACAAGGCCAAGGCGCGCATGCGGACCATGACCCGGTCCCAGCTGGCCACGTACGGGACGCTCCTGTTCGGCCCCGTGCTCGCCGGGCAGGTCACCGGGACGGCCGGCCAGATCCCGCCGATGTTCAACGTGATCATCTCCAACGTGCCCGGCCCCGACGAGCCGCTCTACTGGAACGGCGCCCGCCTCGACGGGATGTACCCCGTCTCGCTGCTGTTCGACGGCTACGCGCTCAACATCACGCAGACGTCCTACGCCGGCAGCTTCGAGTTCGGCATCACCGCCGACCGCAAGGCCGTCCCGCGGATGCAGCGCATGATCGACCACATCGAGGACAGCCTCGGTGCGCTCGAGGAGTCGCTGGGCGTCGCGTGAGCGACCTGCCCGACCTCGAGCTCGACCCGCAGGTCCCACGACGCGGACGGTGGTGGATCGTCGGTGGGCTCTCGCTGCTCGCCCTGCCGGTGACGTTCGCCTTCTTCGTGCTGGCCATCGTCGCGGTGGAGGGCTGCTTCATCGACTGCATGACGCCCGAGCCGCGACCGCTCTACGGCACGGCCCTGGCGTTCGGGGCCGCGATCATGGGCGGTGGCTGGGCCGGGCTCGTCCCGTGGGCCATGGGCCGCCCCCGGCTGATCGCCCGCACGTTCCTCGCCGGCGTCGTGCTGCTGCTGACGCTCTTCGGCCTGCTCGCCGTCCTCGGCTGAGGGGTCAGGCGTCGGCCGGGCCCTCGTCCGACGTAGCGTCGCTGGCGAGGTCGAAGGGGTTGGCCTCCCCCTGCTCGCTGCGGATCCAGAGGGTCCGCTGCGCGAACGGGATCTCGATGCCCTCCGCGTCGAAGGCGTGCTTGATGCGACGCCGCAGCTCGCGTGCGATGCCGTACTGGTCGCCGGGCGTGGTCTTGATCACGAGGCGCAGGTCGATCGAGTCTGCCGCGAGGCGCTCCACGCCCCAGACCTCCGGGGTGTCGAGGAACTTCGCGGCGTACTCCTCCTCCTCGGCCATGTCGCACGCGACGCGCTCGATGACCTCGCCGGCGCGATCGGTGTCGGTGTCGTAGGCGACGCCGATGTCGAGCAGCGCACGGGCCCAGTCCTGGCTCATGTTCCCGAGACGGCGGATCTCACCGTTGGGCACGAACCAGAGCGTCCCGTCGACCGAACGGATCCGGGTCGTGCGCAGCGAGATCCCCTCGACGACGCCCGAGGCCTCGCCCGAGTCGATGATGTCGCCGACGCCGTACTGGTCCTCGAGCAGCATGAACATGCCGCTGATGAAGTCCTTGACGAGGTCCTGCGCACCGAAGCCGAGCGCGACGCCGACGATCCCCAGACCGGCGATGTACGGGCCGAGGTTGATGTTCACCGTGGCCAGGATCGTGAAGACCGAGAGGGTCCAGACCGTCACGCTGATGATGCTCTTGCCGACGGAGCCGAGGGCGTCGGCACGGCGGATCCGTCGCTGGTGGGCGATCCCGTCCTCGCGGACGTCGTGGTCCCACAGCTGGTCCCGGTGGCGCAGACGGTCGATCGGACCGCTGTCGGGGTCGCGGATGCGGTCCACGGCCCGGTTCACGATGCCCTTGCCGATGCGCACGACGATGGCGCTCGCGACGATGATCACGAGGATCCGGAGGGCCCCGCCGACGTACGGGGCGATGTCGGTCTCGCCCACGACCGGCAGGTTGACGATCGTGGTCAGGAACGGGTGCAGCACGGCATGGCTCGTGGTCGGGGAAGATGCGCACGTCCGAGGCTAGGTGCCGTCGGTCACCGCACACGACCGGACGGACACGGGTGGGTCAGGTCAGGAAGGGGATCGCCGGCAGCAGCGGTCCGGCGGTGCCGGCCGCGAACGCTGCCGCGAACAGCGCCCCGGCGACCAGCCAGGCCGTCGCGCCGGTGCCCCGCTCGTCGGTCAGGACGATCACCCCGGCCGCGAGCGCACCGCCGGCGAGCCCGCCGAGGTGCCCACCGATGGACACGCGCGGGATGATGAACGTGATGACGAGGTTGAGCAGCACGAGCGACCCGATCGAGGTCTGCCACGGGTTGATGCCACGTCGTCGGAGCAGGACCATCGCGGCGCCCATCAGGCCGAACACCGCACCGGAGGCCCCGAGGGTCGGCGCGTCCCACGACAGCAGCATCACGCCGGCGCTGCCACCGGCGAGTCCGGCGGCGTAGACCGCCAGGAAGCGCGATCGCCCGAGCGCCGGTTCGAGCATCATGCCGAGCTGGTAGAGCAGGTAGCCGTTGAAGCCGATGTGCAGCAGGCCGCCGTGCAGGAAGCCACCGGTGACGAGCCGCCACCACTCCCCCGCGGCGACCGCCGGGCCGAACGTCAGGCCTCGAACCGTGACGTCGCCGAGGCCGACCTGCTGGAGGAGGTAGACCGCGACGAGCAGCCCCGTCAGCACCTTCGTGACGTTGCCCTGCGCTGCGGCGGTGACGCGTCGCACCCGCGCCGACTGGCGCGCGTCGTCGGGGCACAGGAACCCGACGGGGGCGTCCACCGCGTCGTCGAGGCAGATGGGACGGTCGCACCGCGTGCAGCGCAGCGGCGCCTCCCGGTCCGGGTGGCGGTAGCAGGTCGTCGTGGTGTCCACGGGCCTCACGATGTCGGCGGACTCGGACAACGCAGCACCGGCCACGGGCGTTCCCGCCACGCGCTGTCAGGCCAGCGAGCGTAGG
>JBFKQZ010000147.1:0-7953 GCA_041627475.1 Nitriliruptoraceae bacterium
GGCCCGGGACGGCGCGAACTGCGAGTCGTTCAACCGCACCCACCCCGACCAGGAGAAGCGGGTGCCCGTGGTGACGCGCAAGCTCGAGGGCTCGGCCGCGCCGTTCGTCGCCGTCAGCGACTGGTCACGGCTCACGCCGTTCCAGATCGCCGACTGGGTGCCCGGCACCTACGCCGTGCTCGGGACCGACGGCTTCGGTCGCTCCGACACGCGCGAGCGCCTGCGCCGCTACCACCGGGTCGACGCCGAGTCGACGACCTACGCCGTGCTCGCCGAGCTCGTGCTCGCCGGCCAGCTCGAGGACACCGTCCTCAAGGAGGCCATCGAGAAGTACGAGCTCGACTGGGACCGCTGGGCCTACTGGGGCACCGGCGACACGGACGACGTCACTCGCTGACCGCTCCCTCCGAGTTGCCACGCAGCAGCGGTCTTGTGCCGAGTTTCCTCGCACTGCGCGAGGGAACTCGGCAGCTGTGCCGCGTCAGGGGGTGAGGGTCTCGAGCAGTGCGACGATGCGGCGGCGGAGACCTGCCGGGTCGGCGAGGTCCCGCGCGGTGATGCGGAGGACCGCATAGCCGAGGGCTCGCAGCGCGTCGTCGCGGCCGCTGTCGCGGCCACGGCGGACGGGCCCCTCATGGGTCGCGCGGCCGTCGTACTCGACGACCAGTCGTGCCTCCGGGAAGAGGAAGTCGACGCGGATCGACGAGGTCAGCCAGACCTGCTGCGCGGCACCGAGCGGCACCAGGACCTCGGCCGCCCGGCGCTCCGGCGGCGACTCGCCCGCCGCCATGTCGAGCAGCCCCGAGCCGAGCAGCCGCGCCGTTCCCGGATGCTGAGGCAGGTCGCGGACGAGACGGCGCACCGCCGGGAGCAGACGGCCACGCCAACGGCAACCGTCCACGAGTCGTTCGAGGTCGTCGTCCGAGCAGTCGACGACTGCCTCGACGAGGCTCCGGGCCGGCGTCACGCTCGGTACGCCGACGATCGTGGCGTCGTCACGAGCAGGCCACGCATCGGTCCGCCACCGCCAGGGCACCCCGGTGACGACGCGCCCTGGCTGCGTGAGCACGACGAAGGGACCAGTGGGGTCGGCACCATGAACTCCGAGGTGCGCGAGGAGACGTTCGCCGGCAGCACGCGCCGACGGTCCGCACCGCAGCGTCGCAGCCATCAGCTCCGCGAGCGGCGTGAGCGGTGCTCCGGGCACTCGGTAGACAGCTCTGCTCACCCGGGAGAGGTGTCCCCGCGCCACCCAGGCACCGACCGTGCGTTCGGGTATCCCGCCGGCGAGCAGTTGACGACGCCCGACCACGCCGTGCTGGCCGACCGCCCGTGTGGCGACGAGTGGATGCATGCCGCCACCGTGCCGAGACCGGCACGAGGCTCGCCCGAACCGCCACCTCACGCCTGTGGACTTCCGAGTCGGGGGGTCAGCTCGGGGTGCTGTAGAGGAGGCTGCTCGGGCGGTCGCCGGTGAGCGCGATGTAGACGTCGCGGTGGCCGAACAGCAACCGGACACGCAGCGTGTTGCCCGCCTCGATGGTCTCGTCCACGAGACCGACCGTCAGTGTCCGGGTCGACCAGGTCCCCGTCGGGTTCCAGTCGTCCACGTGCACGTCGATCGTCGCTGCCAGCAGCGTGCAGGTGTCGTCGGGGAGGCACTCGTACAGCCCCACCGTGTAGTCGACCGCCTTGCCCGCGGCGAAGTCCTCGTTGACGGAGGTCAGCTCGAGCTCGACCGGGCCGTCGATGACGAGGTCGGCCGAGGGGGTCAGCACCCAGTCGTGGAACTTGTCCGGGTCGTCCTCGTCGAGGGCGCCACTGCTCGACTGGATCGTCCGGCCCGGCACGCCGTCGCCGTCCACGTCGGGAGGCGGGTCGGCAGCGGCAGGCGCGGTCAGCGACAGCGTCGAGGTCGTCGCGTCGACGGTGGTCCCGGTGAGGAAGAACTCCCCCATCGTGAAGGCGGGGGCGATCGCGAACGTCACGGTCGCGGTGTCGGTCAGACCACCGTCGCTGACGGTGTACGAGTACGTCGCCGTGCCGGACGGCACCAGCGGCGTGAACGTGAACGACCCGTCCGCCGCCAGGTCGAACGTGCCCTCCAGCGAGACCTGGAGCCCGGTGGTCGTGACGGTGATGGCGTCACCGTCGGCGTCGCCGTCGTTGCGCAGGACCCCGGTCGTCGCGTCGGTGACCAGCGGCGTCGCTGCCGTCACCGCGTAGGCGTCGTCGGCGGCGACCGGCGCGTCGGGGACGGGCTGGATCTCGATGGTGACCGTCGCGCTGTCGGTGCCCGACGCGTTCCCCATCGTGTACGTGAACGTGTCGGTCCCGTACTCGTTCGAGTTCGGCACGTACCGGACGTTGCCGCCGCCGATGTCGACGACGGTCCCGAGGGTCGTCGCGCTGTCGTCGATGCTGAGGAGGTTCTTCGGGTTCGACCCCAGGTCGTTGGCCAGGACGTTGATCACGACCGGGACGTCCTCGTCGGTCCCCGCGAGGTCGTCCACGGCCGTCACGGCACTGGCGACGGCGCTGATCGTCGTCGTGACGGTCGTGCGGTCGACCCCGCCGCGGGCCGTGCCGCCGTCGTCGGCGAGCGTGATCGTCGCCGTCGCCGTGCCCGTCGTCGACGGCGCGAACGCGAACGTGAGGTCTCCCGTCGTCGGGTCGAGCGTCGGCAGCGTCGAGAACAGGGCGGGCTGGTCGACCGCCACGGTCGCCGTCAGCGTCTGGCCCGACTCGTTCGCCGGCCCCGGGCTGATCCCGGTGGCCCACCCGGCGACCGTGACCGTGCCGGCGTCCACGCCCACGCTCACGGGAGCACCGGGAAGGATCGTCGGGGCGTCGTTGACGGGCCGGACCGTCACGGTCAGCGTCGACGTCACCGTGACCTTGCCGTCCGAGACGCTGACCGTGCCGGTCAACGTGCCGTTGGTGTCCGGGGCAGGCGTGATCGTCACGACGCCGCCGCTGACCGAGGTCGTCGCCCCGGGCAGCGAGACCCCCACCACGGTCAGCGGGTCACCGTCCTCGTCAGCATCGTTGGCGAGCACGTCGACCGTGGCCGTGCCGTCCTCGTTCACCGCGACCGCGTCGGCGCGGGCGACCGGCGGGTCGTTCACCGCCACGATCACGATGTCGAGGGTGCCCGTCGCCTCGACCGTGCCGTCCGACACGACGTACGTGAGGGTCTCGACGCCGGAGACCCCCGGCTTCGGGGTGTAGGTGATCGTCCCGTCCCCGTTGATCGTGATCGTCCCGAGCGTCGGCGTGGTCGTGAACCTGACGAGCGTCAGTGGGTCGCCGTCGGGGTCGGTGTCGTCACCGAGGAGGTCGATGACGAGGGGCGTGTCCTCGGTCACCGTGGCGATGTCGTCGGTGACGACCGGCGGGTCGTTGGTCGCGCCGACCGTGATCACGACCTCGCCGACGGCAGTGGAGGTGCCGTCCGAGACGATGTAGGTGATCCGCGCCGGACCGGCGTAGTCACGCGGCGGGGTCCAGGTGATGACGCCGCTCGGGTCCCAGACCACCTCACCGACGTCAGCCAGCACGTCGACCAGCGTCAGGGTGCCGCCGTCGCCGGCCGTGTCGTTGGCGAGGACGTTGATCGTGACGACGTCGTCCTCGGAGATCGCGATGGTCTCCCCCGCGACGACGAGCTCGCCGGGCGGTGGCGGCGGAGCCGGGGGCGCAGCTGGCGGGGCGGGCGACGGACTCGCCTCGGGGGATGGCGACGGTGCGGGCGACGGCGAGGCCGCCGGTTCCGGGGACGGCTCGGGCACGGGCTCTGGCTCTGGCTCCGGCTCGGGCTCCGGGTCTGCCTCGGCCGGCGGCTCGTCGTCCACTGCGGCGATCTCGGGGAGCTCGGCGGGCGCCGCCGCCGGCAGCCCGTACCCCGCCGCGCCGACCAGTGCGGCCACGGCCGCGGCCGCGATCGTGCCGGCGCCGCTGGACAGCGCCTGGAACGGCCGACCGAACGGTGTGCTGACCAGCCAGCTGAACGGGCCGACGGCCCAGCGCAGGCGGTTGAGCGGGATGCCGAGGAAGGCGCGGACGACCTCCGGGTCGAACTGCGTCCCGGCGTGCCGGGCGAGCTCCTCCCGGGCCTCGTGGGCGGGCATCGGCTGCTTGTACGCACGGGCGGCCGTCATCACGTCGTACGCGTCGGCGACCGCGACGATGCGCGCACCCAGCGACAGGTCCTCGCCCGACAGCCCGTACGGGTAGCCGTCGCCGTCCCACCGCTCGTGGTGCTGCTCGATGGCGAGGGCCCAGTGTCCCAGCCATGGCCGCAGCGGCGCGGTGATCCTGGCGCCCTCCAGCGGGTGGGTGCGCAGCAGCTCCCACGCCTCCTCGCTGGGACGGCCGGGGTCGTTGAGGACGTCGGGGTGGACGGCGATCTTGCCGACGTCGTGGAGCAGCGCCGCCCACCGCAGCCGGTCGACGTCGCCCTCGGTGACGTCCATCTCCTCGGCGATCATGTCCACGAAGACGCGGACACGCTCCGCGTGCCCCCGCGTCGCCGAGTCATGGGTCGAGAGTGCGGCGACCAGGCGCAGGACGGTGACCGCCGCGTCGGTGCGGTCGTCGCTCAGGCCGTGCTCGCGGGCCTGGTCGACCTCGGCCTGCAGGTGACGGCTGCCGCCCCGGGCCCGGGCGACCTTGTAGCGCGAGGGCACCTCGCCGGGGAACGCCAGCGAGAGCTGGAGGAGCGCCGCGAACGGCAGCAGCCGCCGGGCGAGCCGGTCGAGGACCTGCACGATGACGGTCGCGATGACACCCAGCAGCAGCCATGCGCCGACCGCCGCCCCGAACGACCGCGGCGCCGGCAGCTGCCGGCTGATCCAGATCGTGACCAGGACGGCGACGACGAGCGGCCCCAGGAACGCCACGAGCTTGACGAAGCGCGCCGCCCACGGGCGCCCCTCCCACGCGTTCTCGCGACTCACGGCGTCACCGCCCGCGCGTCGGTGACGTGTGCGCCGTCCGCGAGGCGCCACGGATCGACGCGCACGGGGGCGCCCTCGTCGGGCAGCGCGACCCGGAACGCGGCGCCGCCGGCCTCGGACTCCTCGACCCAGGCCCGGCCCCCGTGCAGCTCGGCGAAGCGCTTGACCAGTGCCAGCCCGAGCCCCATGCCCGGGTCGTCGGCGAGCTGGCGCAGGGGTTCGAAGACCGTGACCCGGTCGCTGCTGGGCACCCCGGGGCCGTCGTCGTCGACACCGAGCACGACGGTGTCACCGCTGCGCACGGCCGCAACCTCGATGGTGCCACCGGCCGGCGTGTACTTGACGGCGTTGTGCAGCAGGCAGCGCAGGATGCGCTCGATGTGCCCGGGGGTGACGTTCGCGACCACACCGTCGACGTCGACCCGCAGCCGGTGTCGCGAGGTGTCGATGTCCTGGAGCGCCGCGTCCACGGCCGCGCCGACCTGGACCGGGCGCCGGTTGACGGCGACGGTGCGCTGCGTGAGTCGGTCGACGTCGATGAGGTCACCGAGGAGGACGTCGAGCCGGTCGGCGTTCAGCTGCAGGCCGTCGACGAGGTCGCGGCGCTGCTGGTCGGAGAGCTCGCCGCCCCGCGCGAGGAGGTTGGCGACCTCCTTGATGACCTGCAGCGGGCTGCGCAGCTCCTGCGAGATCGCGCTCACGAAGTCGGCCTTCGAACGCAGCAGGTCCTGTTGCTGGCGCGTCACGAGCGCGTCGTGGGCGTACAGGGCCTGGACCGTCTCCTCCAGCGTCATCACCCGGTCGCGGCGGCCGCGCTCCAGCAGGAAGCTGGTCACGAGGATCGCCACGGACACGATCAGCCACGCGACCGCGATGCCGGCCCAGCCGAGCGCGAGCGGGGCGAGCGGCGTGCGCGTCAGCAGGACGACCGGCGCGCCCTCGACACGGGCGAAGGCGATCGCGACGGTGACCGAGCCGTCGACCTGCGCGACGACCGGCTCGACGGACGAGACGGCGGCCTCCGCGGCCTCGGCCGACAGCTCCGGCGCAGCGGGGCCCACGGCGAGGACACGGTCGGCGCTGCCCAGCCACACCGTCGCCGCCCGGATGCCGTCGGTGTCGAGCACCGCCTCGGCCAGCAGGGCCGTGGCGTCCTCGCCCTGCAGCTGCGTCGCCTGCTCGAGCAGCAGCTGGGCGAGCAGCTCGGTCTCGGCGCGGGCGTCCTCGATCGTCTGGTCACGGTTCGTGCTCAGCGCGTACAGCCCGAGGGTGACGGCGAGGAAGCCGAAGACCCCGATCATCGCCACGGGCGCACGGAGTGACTCGGGCAGGGGCAAGGAGGCGACGCGCTGCGCTGCCCCACCGGCCAAGCCCGACCTCCCTGCCGAGTCGAACCGTAGCGACGTGGTGTCAGTCAGCCGGGCATCACGACGCGTAGCGCTGCCGAGCGTCCTCGAGGACCTTGAGGGCCGTCTCGCGGTCCTGCCAGCCGCGGACGTCGACGTGCTTGTTCTCGAGGTCCTTGTAGACGGCGAAGAAGTGCGCGATCTCCTCCTTGAGGTGGCGCGGCACGTCCTCGACGTCATGCAGGTGCCGCCACCGCGGGTCGGTGTCGGGCACACACAGGAGCTTGTCGTCCTGCCCGGCGTCGTCGGCCATGTCGAGATTGCCGAGGATCCGGCCGGTGATCCGACAGCCGGGGAACGTCGGCTCACCGAGGATCACCACCACGTCGAGCGGGTCGCCGTCCTTGGCCAGCGTCTGGTCCACGAAGCCGTAGTCGCCCGGGTAGTGGACCGCGGAGAAGAGCATGCGGTCGAGCACGAAGACCCCTCGCTCCTTGTCCAGCTCGTACTTGTTGCGCGACCCCATGGGGACCTCGACGACGACCTCGACGGTGTGCTCACTGGACACGGCTGTGCTCCTGGTTGGACCCGACGGTTAGGTTGCCATCCGCACGGGGAGGCAGAGTGTGGCACGTCTGGTGTTCTTCCAGGGACCGATGGGCTGCGGCAAGTCCACGCTGGCCCTGCAGCGGCACCACACGTCGTCGGCCGGCGGCCGGTCGGTGCTCCTGCTGACGCGCCACGACCGCGAGGGCGCGACGGTGACGTCGCGCATCGGCCTCCAGCAGCCGGCCACGGTCGTGCAGGAGGACACCGACCTCTACGAGCACGTCCGCGGGCTGCTCGCGCGCGGCGCCACCATCGACGAGATCGTCCTCGACGAGGCGCAGTTCATCACCCCGGCGCAGGTCGACCAGCTCGCCCGCATCGCCGACGACCTCCACATCGAGGTGCTGGCGTTCGGACTGCTCACGGACTTCCGCACACGGCTGTTCCCCGGGTCGCAGCGCCTGGTCGAGCTGGCCGACGACATCCGCCGGCTCCAGGTCGAGTCACGTTGCTGGTGCGGCGAGGTCGGCACGCACAACGCACGCACGGTGGACGGACGCATCACGCGGTCGGGCGACCAGGTCGTCGTCGGCGACCTCGGCTCCGGCAGCATTGGCTACGAGGTGCTCTGCCGTCGTCACCACCGCGACGGGACGACCCGCCGGGTCGTGGACGAGCAACCCGACGATCTGCTCCTCGAGCTGTAGGACGGCTGCCGGCCGGAACGACGGACGCCCCGGCGGGACCGGGGCGTCAGCATGTCGTCGAGTGGTGGTGGTCAGGGGCGGGGTCGAACCGCCGACACCACGATTTTCAGTCGTGTGCTCTACCAACTGAGCTACCTGACCAGGTCCGGGTCCTGAACGCGCGCGGCCGGCACGTGGCCGGCCGTGCACCGGATGGACTCCGGACAGGTCCTTGCGGACCTTGAGCGACCCCGACCGGATTCGAACCGGCGACCTCCACCGTGACAGGGTGGCGAGCACTCCTAGCTGCTCCACAGGTCCGTACGGTTGCACTTCGATTGGTGGGCCGCGCGGGACTCGAACCCGCAACCAGCGGGTTAAAAGCCCGATGCTCTGCCAGTTGAGCTAGCGGCC
>JBFKQZ010000148.1:0-7906 GCA_041627475.1 Nitriliruptoraceae bacterium
CCCGGTGGACGGCGGCGGCGTCGGGGTCGATCACGTCACGGGCCGGCGGCACGACCCCACCGAGGACCGCGGCCGCCATCCCCGAGTACCAGAAGGCGTCGGGGTCGACGAGTGTCACGACCAGCCCCGCCCGCTGCAGGCGCCGGGCGTTGCGCACCAGGTCGAGGTTGGCGTGCCCTGCACCGACGAGGACGACGTGACCGCTCATCGCCGCTGGCCACGGGGCCCGAGCACGTGGAAGGCGATCGAGGCGGCGACACCGACGTTGAGGGAGTCGACACCGTCGGCCATCGGGATCCTCGCGACCACGTCGGCGGCCTCCACCGCCTCGGCCGTCAGGCCCGGCCCCTCTGCCCCGAGCAGCACGGCGGTCGGCTCGCCGGTCGCGACCTCGTCGAGGGGGACGGCGTCCGGGCTGGTCGCGAGTGCCACGGTGCGCAGCCCGAGGGCGTGGAGGTCGGTGACGCCGCGTGGCCAGTCCGCGGTCGTGGCGAACGGCACGTGCAGGGCGTGACCCATGGAGACCCTGACGCAGCGCCGGTACAGCGGGTCGCAGCTGCGAGGCCCGAACGCGACGGCGCCGACCCCGAGGGCCCGGGCGGACCGGAACACGACCCCGAGGTTCTCGTGGTCGTTGATCTCCTCGAACGCGGCGACGAGCCGCGCACCACGCACCGCATCGGCGAGTCGGGCCGGGGCCTGCCGCAGGCCGAGCGCCACCACGCCCTGGTGGAGGCGGAACCGGACGATCCCCCGGAACACGGACCGCTCCGCGACGTAGACGGTCACGTCGTCCTGGCCGGCAAGCAGCTCGGTCGCCAGGTGCAGCCGTCGCTCCTCGACCAGCAGCGACTCGGCCCCGTACCCGCTGGCCAGCAGCTCGCGCACCGGGTTCGGCCCCTCGACGACGAACACGCCGTGGTCGGCGCGCTGGAGCGCGCCGAGCTCGCCGTCACGCAGCGTCGCGTACGGCGCAACGCGCTCGTCGGCCGGGTCGTCGATCCGGACCGTGTCCAGGCCTGCCTCCGTGGTCGGGAGTGGCAGGGAACCACCCCGGCGACGGCGCCCGGCCCTAGCGGACGGCCCCGGTGCGGCGCTGCGCGCGCTCGAGGGCGTGCTGGACCAGCAGGATCAGCGTCTGGCGCACCGAGTCGGCGATGCGCGCGTCGACGAAGGTCAACGGCACCGTCGTGTCGAGCGCCAGCGCCTCGCGCAGCTGCGCGGAGCTGTACTCCGGCGCACCGTCGAAGCGGTTCACGGCGACGACGAACGGGACGCCCTGCGCCTCGGCGAAGTCGATGGCCTTGAAGCACTCGTCGAGGCGGCGCACGTCGGCCAGCACGACGATCCCGACCGCCCCCTCGGCGAGGTCGTCCCACATGAAGTGGAACCGCTCCTGGCCCGGGGCACCGAAGAGGTAGAGCGTGATGTCGGACGTCACGGCGCGACGTCCGAAGTCCATCGCGACCGTGGTGGTCTGCTTCGTGGCGACCTTCGTGAGGTCGTCGACGCCGGTCGATGCCGAGGTCATGACGGCCTCGGTCCGCAGCGGCTCGATCTCGGAGATCGCCCCGACGAACGTGGTCTTGCCCACGCCGAAGCCACCTGCGACGACGATCTTCGCTGACGTCGTCATACCTCGCCCTTCAGTCCGTCGAGCAGCCGCTCGAGCAGCGGGACGTCGTCGCTCGCCGCGACCTGCCCCTTCTCCAGGTAGCCCTCGCGGAGCAGGTCGCCCGCGAGCACGCGCACGACGCCGACAGGCAGGTCGAGGTGCGACGACGCCTCGACCAGCGCCATCGGCTCGCGGCACGTGATCAGCAGACGGCTCTCCTCCGGCGTGCGCCGGTCGATCGCGTTGCGGCCGGCCTCGGTCGACTGGAGCATCGCCTCCATCGGGAGGTCGACCCCCTCGACACGGGTGCGGCCGCCGGTGAGCAGGTACGGGCGGACGAACTGGTCGCGTGTCACGACGGCATCCTCCCGTGCACCTCGGCCCGGAGCTCAGGCGTCAGTGCTGGGCCGACGCGGTCGACGAGCAGTACGAGCTCGTGGCCCACCAGTCCGAGGTCCGCCGACGGGGCGGTGAGCGCGGCGATCAGCGAGCCGTCCGAGATCCCGACGAGGAACAGGAAGCCCCGCTCCATCTCCACGATGGTCTGGATGACGCGGCCGGCCTTGAAGGCGCGCGCGGCACCGTTGGTCAGGCTGGCCAGTCCGGACGCGATCGCGGCGACCTTGTCGGCGGCGTCGCGAGGCAGCGCCTCCGACGCCGCCAGGGGCAGGCCGTCACTGGACACCACAGCGGCGTTGGACACCCCGGACACCCGGTTGGCGAAGTCCGTCAGCAGCCAGTCGAGCTGCGCAGCAGCCGTGCTCATCCTCGGGCCTCCTTGCGGGCCGACTCCTGCCCGCGCTGGAAGTCAGCGAGGGTCGAACGGCCGGCGTCGCTGCCATCGAAGCCGCCGAAGAGGTCGAGCGCCTCCTCGTCGCCCGACGACGTCGCCGCCGGGTCGGTGGCACCGCGCTCCCGACGCGGCAGCGGCGGTGCATCGGTGTTGGGTCGGGTGGGCAGCGCGGCCTCGGGGGCGGGCGCCACGGGCTCGGGCGGCTTGGGCAGTCGCACGGCCCCTGTCTGCAGCGGCGTCCCCGCGACGGGCGGCCGGACCGGCGGCATCGTCTGGTCGTCGGCGGTCGGGCCAGGCGCGGCCTCGGGTCGCGGTGCGGGTGCTGCGGAACGGTCGTGCGAGCCGGCGACCGGCGACCGACCACGACGACCGCGGCGACGGCGCCCGCTGGCGCTGAAGCCGGCCGACATCGGCGCAGGCTGCGCCGGCGGTGTCGCGGCAGCCGGCGGTGCGGCGGCGGGCGGTGCGGCAGCCGGCGGTGCGGCGGCGGGCGGTGCGGCAGCCGGCGGTGCGGCAGCCGGGGCGTCCTGGCGGCCTCGTTGCGGGAGGGCGGGTGCGCCACGCACGGGCAGGTCGGGTGCGGGCGCCGGCGCGTCACCGACCGGCGCGGGCGCCGCAGCCGCAGCAGGCGCCGGGTCCGGGACAGGCGGCGCGGCTGGCTCCGTCGGAGGCGCCGCGACGACACTCGGGTCGTCGACGGTGTCGGGAAGTCGCGCCGGCGCCAGGTTGCTGGTGTCGCTGGAGGCGACGATCGCCGCGGGCAGCTCGACCCACGCGGTGACCCCACCACCGTTGGTCGAGGTCAGCCGGACGCGAACGCCGTGCTTGACGGCGAGTCTGGCGATCACGCGGAAGCCCAGGTGCCGGATCGCGTTCTCGTCGAGGGCCTCGGTGTCCTGCAGGTCGCGGTTCGCCTGGGCGAGTCGCTCGGGGGTCAGACCCAGGCCCTTGTCCTCGATCGTCAGCACGACCGCGCCGGCATCACCTGCGCGGGCGTGGACCTTGACCGTGGAGCTCGGGGGCGAGTAGGTCGTCGCGTTGTCCAGCAGCTCGGCGAGCACGTGGACGAGGTCGCGGGTGGCCGGGCCGTGGATCGCGATGCTCGGCTCGATGCGTGCGTCGACGCGGCGGTACTGCTCGATCTCCGACTGCGCGCCACGGACGACGTCCGACAGTGGGACTGGCTGGTTCGTCCGCACCGGCAGGTCGACGTCGGCGACCACGAGCAGCGACTCGCCGTGTCGTCGGACCCGGGTCGTGAGGTGGTCCAGCTCGAAGACGGCGGCGAGGATGTCGGGGTCGTCGACGTCGTCCTCCAGCTGGTCGATGACCGCAAGCTGGCGGTCGACCAGCGACTGGCTGCGCCGGGCGAGGTTGACGTACATCTTCCCGTAGGCATCACGCCGCTCGGCGGCCTCGTCACGCTCGCGGGCTGCTTCGAGGGCTGCGATCGTCGCCGCCTGGGAGTCCTGCGCCGACTTCCACGCGAGGATGAGCCCCACGCTGGCGATGCTGCCGGCCATCATCAGGGCCCAGAGGGCGACCTCCGGCGTGGCCGGCTCGACCCCGACGTCGCCCAGGACGCCCTGCGTGAGCTCGAGCAGCTGGTAGCTGAACCCCATGAGCCCGATGGCCCACAGGAACAGGAACCACTCGCGGTAGAGGAAGACGAATGCGAGCACGATGAGGAAGTGCAGCGAGGCCTCGGCCGCGCCACCGGAGAGGTGCAGGAGCGCCACGGACGAGTAGATGAGCCCCGTCGTGACCGAGAACATCCGGATCTGGCGACGGACCATCGGCAACGCGCCGAGCACCGCGGCGACCAGCGGGAAGGCGACCTCCAGGGCCAGGGGTCCGGCCTCGAAGCCCCGCACGACGTAGCCGTAGACGAACAGCGCCGGGACGTGGAGCAGGAGCATCACCGTCATGGCCAGGTGACGGCTGCGGAACTCCTCCTCCGGCAGCGACATGTCGCGCGGCAGCCAGGCCACGATGCGACGAAGGACGGACACGGTCAACCTCTCCGGGGGGCGACACTCTCCCATCGGCCGAACCGGTGGTGCGCTTGAGGGTTCGGCGGCCGCATGGAAGCACCATCGACAGCTGTGCGTTGGAGCGCACGACCAGGAGGGCCCGTGGAGGAGCTGCTGCAGCCGCGGACGGACGCCGGCGTCGTCGCACAGGCGGTCGTCGTGCTGCTCGTCGTCGTGGCGCTGGCCTGGCGCGTCCGCCGCGACCGCGACCTCCTCCGACTGGTCCTGGGCGGCGGTGTGTTCGTCGCTGGCCTCTTCGTCCTGCGCGCGATGCACTGACGGCACCGTGCGACCTCGGAGCACTCCGGCGTGACGTGCGGCATCCTGCGCGTGGCGCGACGTCCACGACGCCCACAACGACGGAGCTGCGGTGAAGGTGCTCGAGAACATCGTCCGGGTCGCGCTCGTGGTCGCGCTGGTGGCGGCCGCGGTGTTCTTCCTCGGCCGTCTCGTCGTGGGGTTCGTCGGGGGACAGCCACCGCTGCTCGGGATGAACGCCAGCACCGAGCGCGGGGGGTGCCCCGGGACCCCCAACTGCGTCTCGTCGTACGCCACGACACCCGAGCACGCGATCGACCCGATCGAGTGCGCCGCACCGTCGGAGACCGCGATCGCCGTGTTCGCCGACGCGATCGACACCCTCCCGGACGTCGACCGCCGCAACGAGACCGCCTGGGTCGTCTACTCGCGGGTGTTCCGCTTCCCCGACGACGTCACGATCCAGACGAGCCAGCGTGGCATCGAGGTCTACAGCGCCAGCCGGCTCGGTGCCGGCGACCTCGGCGTGAACCGTCGCCGCGTCGAGCTCCTGCGCGACGTGATCGCTGACGACCCGCGCTGCGGCTGATCGGAAGCACCGGGCCCGGGGACGCGTTGGGCTGAGCACGCGACCCCCACGGACCCCATCGTGCACCTCCGCCGCCTCGGCATCGTCATCACCCTGCTCGTGCTCGCCGCCTCGGCGTGCGCCCCGGGCGGTGGGGCGGAGCAGCCGCCCGCCGGCGACATGACCGAAGCCGGCGACACCGCCGTCGACGAGGCGACGTGCACCCCGACGACGACCGACGTCGAGTCGGCGCCGGCGACGCTTCCCGACCACCCGTTCCCCTGGGACGACCCCGACGCCGTGGCGCTCGACGGGTTCTTCCCCGAGGAGGTCCGGCGCGGTGGCCCGCCGCCCGACGGCATCCGGCCGATCGACACCCCGTGCGTCGAGCCCGTGCCCGCCGGCGGTGCGTGGCTGGCGGACCAGGAGAGCCTCCTCGTCGTCGAGGTCGACGGCGAGGCCCGTGGCTACCCGCTCGCGATCATGACGCAGCACGAGATCGTCAACGACCAGCTCGCCGGCGTGCCCGTGCTGGTCACCTACTGCCCGCTGTGCAACTCCGGTCTCGCGTTCGAGCGGACCGTGGACGGCGAGGTCTGGGACTTCGGGACGTCGGGACGGCTGCTGCGCTCGAACCTCGTGATGTACGACCGCCAGACGCGGACGCTGTGGTCGCAGTTCAGCGGGACGGCGCTGTGGGGCGATCCGGAGGTCGTCGGCCGGGAGCTGGTGCGGCTGCCGACGCAGCTCCTGCCGTGGGCCACGTTCCGCGAGGCCTACCCGGACGGGACGGTCCTCGGCCGTGACTCGTTCCCGACCCGGACCTACGGCCGCAACCCGTACGTGGGCTACGAGGACGACCCCAGCAGCTTCCTCTACCGCGGCCCGACCGACCAACGCCTCGACCCGGACGAGCGGGTCGTCGGGATCGGCGACGAGGCGGCGAGCGTGGCGGTCCCGCTGGCACGTCTCCGGGACGAGACGGTCGTGACGGTCGACGTCGGCGACGAGGTGGTCACCGTCGTGTGGGCGCCCGGGCAGGCGAGCGCCGTCGACGACGCCGAGGTCGCCGCCGGCCGCGACGTCGGCCAGACCGGCGCCTTCGCGGTCGACGGACTCGAGCCCGCCGGCGACGGCCTGTTCCGCGATCCAGCCACGGGCGCGGTCCACGACATCACCGGTGCGACCGTCGAGGGGGACGCCCCGCCGCTGGTCCGCGTACCGCTGGACGACACGTTCTGGTTCGTCTGGTTCGCGTTCCGTCCCGACTCCGCGATCGCCGTCGGCTGACGTCTGTGCGCGCAGGCTTTGCCGCACGGGGCCGAGGTCCGTATCCTTCTCGGTCGCGCCGCGCTGAGCGGCGCGAACTGTGTGCCCCACACACCGTGGACCACATGGTGGCTGTAGCTCAGCTCGGTTAGAGCGCTTGGTTGTGATCCAAGAGGCCGGGGGTTCAAGTCCCCTCAGCCACCCCACGCTCCGCTAGCTCAATTGGTCAGAGCATCCGACTCTTAATCGGCAGGTTCGGGGTTCGAGTCCCTGGCGGAGCACAGAACGACCCCCCAGCACCACCTGGGGGGTCGTTCTCCTTGTCCACCGCATGCTCGGTGCGTGGTGTGGCATGTTTCCCACCCCAGCCAGTACGGGAGGCCACACGATGACCGACGGCTACACGACCCACCTCGTGGGCGCAGCACAGGACCTCGGTGAGGGTCGGTTCGGCGTGCTCGTGGAGCACGACGGCGAGACCTTCTACGTGGAGCACCAGGTGACGACGGCCGGTCTTAAGGCATCGGTCTGGGACGAGGACGGCGACGACCTCAAGGTCGAGCGCGAGATGGACTGGGCCGAGGTGATCGAGCGCATGTTCACCACGTGGCAGGAGGGCACCGCGACCCCGCCGCAGTAGCCTCCGGCGCCGCGCGAGCGTGGCGGAACTGGCAGACGCGCTGGGTTTAGGTCCCAGTGGGGCACACCCCCGTGGAGGTTCGAGTCCTCTCGCTCGCACAGAAGGCGGCTAGGCAGCGGGGCCCGAGCCGTACGGACGTGTGATGATCTCCCAACCGACGTTGGTGTGGGGATCGCTGAAGTAGACGCCCCGTCCCCCGTCGTGGTGGTTGATCTCCCCGGGCTTCGACCGCCCCGGGTCGGCCCAGTACGGCAGCTCGTGCTGCTGGACCCGCGCGAAGATCTCGTCGAACAGCTGCTCGGTGACGAGGAAGGCGAGATGGACCCCGCTCGGCTCGCCCCTCGCATCGGCGAAGTCCAGGGTCACGCCGTTGCCGGTCTCGACCTGACTGAAGTGGGCGAACTCGGTCGGCGGCCCCATGCCGGCGAGCTCGGCGAAGAACTCGGCGGCCGCACGCCGGTCGCGCGACCACACGATGAGGTGGTTCAGCTGCGGCTTCATCGGTGACCTCCTGGTCTCAGTGGCAGTCCCAGTTGAGCCACGCCTCGTCCCAGCGCCCAGCCCGCAGGTCGTCGGGACGGCCATGCACGAAGACCACGCCAGCGTCGCCCCACATCCAGCCCGGCCCGTCCGGTCCGTCGTCGGTGTCGAGCTGGAGGAGCAGCCACCACTCGTCGTTCGCCCGGTCGGTGACCGCCTTCACCCGGGGGTCGCCCCACTCGAGCGCGCC
>JBFKQZ010000149.1:0-7679 GCA_041627475.1 Nitriliruptoraceae bacterium
CGCATCCCGGCGGGGCCGCCCATCCCGTCGCCAGGCAGCGTCGCGGGCCTGCCGGACGGGGCGGACTTCAGGCTGCCTGAGCTCACCCCGATCGTCGTCCCGAACGACCAGTTCTACCGGATCGACACGGCGCTGGGCACGCCGCTGGTGGACGCCGCCACGTGGGAGCTGCGCGTCACCGGCATGGTCGACAGCCCGCTCACCCTGACCTACGACGACCTGCTCGCCCGCGACGTCGTCGAGCGGTACGTGACGCTGTCGTGCGTCTCCAACGAGGTCGGTGACGACCTCGTCGGCAACGCGCTGTGGCGCGGTGTGCTGCTCGCCCCGCTGCTCGAGGAGGCCGGCGTCGAGCCCGGCGCCGGGCAGGTCGTCGGTCGTGCCGTCGACGGCTGGACCGCGGGGTTCCCGGTCGAGGCAGCGTTCGACCGCGACGCGATGATCGCCTTCGGCATGAACGGCGAGCCGCTGCCCGCCGCCCACGGGTTCCCGGCGCGTCTCGTCGTGCCCGGCCTGTACGGCTACGTGTCGGCGACCAAGTGGCTCAAGGAGATCGAGCTCACCACGTGGGAGGGGTTCGACGGCTACTGGATCCCGCGCGGCTGGGCGAAGGAGGGGCCGATCAAGACGCAGTCCCGCATCGACGTCCCCGCCGACGGCAGCCGCATCGAGCCCGGTCCCACGGTCGTTGCCGGCGTCGCATGGGCCGGCATCCGCGACGTGGCCCGGGTCGAGGTGCGCCGCATCGCCGAGACGGACGGTCCCTGGGTCGAGGCGGAGATCACCGAGCCGCTCGGCGACGCCACCTGGGTGCAGTGGCGCGCCGAGTTGGACCTCCCCGACGGCCCGAGCCAGCTGCAGGTCAGGGCCACGGATGCCCAGGACATGACCCAGGGCGAGGACCGCGTGCCGCCGCGTCCCGACGGCGCCGAGGGCTGGCACACGATCCGGGTGTTCACCTGACGGTGCCTGCCGTCGGCCTCCGGGTCACTCGTACTGGCCGACCTCGTAGATCTCGTCGGCCACCATCCCGTGGCCCTCGGCATGGACGCGGGTGATGCTCGCGGCGTCCGGGCCCTCGGCCAGGCAGAAGATCTTCCCCTGCACGTGGTCCACCCAGTACTTGGTGAAGTTGACCCCGTGTGCGGCCTGGGTCTCCAGGTCCTTGGCGTGGGCGGCCGCGGCGTCCGCTTCGGACACGCTCCCCCCGAGTGTGTGCACGTCCATGAACAGTGGCATCAGCCGCTCCTCGTCGTTGGTCGGTGTCCCGCGGGTGGCGGGGCCCGTCGAGCACTGCAACCGTCCCGCTCACGGCGGGCGCCCGCCAGTGCAGGATCTGAAGTAGGTTGGACGGCGACGGGAAGACGCTCGTGAGCGAGTACAGCCAGTTCTGCCCGATCGCGAAGGCCATGGAGCTGCTCGACGAGCGCTGGACGGTCCTGGTGGTCCGTGAGCTCCTGTCCGGGAGTCACCACTTCAACGAGATCCGGAGCGGCAATCCCCGGATGTCGACGGGGCTGCTGGCCAAGCGTCTGCGCACGCTCGTCCGCCACGGCCTCGTGGAGCGCCACGAGGAGGGCGCCAGGGTCCGGTACACGCTGACGGCGGCGGGGGAGGAGCTCGGGCCGATCGTCGAGGCGATCGGCGTGTGGGGCACCCGCTGGGCAGCGGACCTCGGTGACAGGGACCTGGACCCGCAGGTCCTCCTCTGGGACGTCCACTACAACATCGACCACGCCGCCCTGCCGCCGGGCCGCACCGTCGTCCGCTTCGACTTCCCCGAGGCCGAGCCCCACCTGCGCAGCTGGTGGCTGGTGCTGACCCACGACGAGGCAGACATCTGCGACGTCGACCCGGGCCACGACGTCGACCTCGTGGTCGTCGCCGACCTGCGGGCGTTGACCGGTGTCTGGATGGGGGACCGGACCTGGCCCGACGCGCTGCGGGCGGGGCAGGTCTCCATCACCGGCCCCGCGGCGCTGCGCCGCGCCTTCCCGGCGTGGCTCAAGCTGTCGATGTTCGCGGCGGTCCCACGCGTGGCACCCGCGCACGACTGAACCGCACGTCCCGGCGTGCCGAACGTGGTTTGCTGACCACGTTCCGACACAGGACTCCTCGTGCGCATCGCCGTCGCCGGCTCCGGGATCTCGGGGCTCGCCGCCGCCTGGCTGCTCTCGCAGCGGCACGACGTCGTGCTGTTCGAGGCGCGCGAGCGACTCGGCGGCCACACGCACACGCTGACCGTGGGTGACGGCGGTGCGCGCAGCTCGCGCCACAACCTCCGAGGCCCTGCCGACGCCGACACCGGACGGCTCGCCGTCGACACCGGGTTCATCGTCTACAACGAGCCGACGTACCCACTGCTGACCGCCCTGTTCGACGAGCTCGGGGTCGCGACCCAGGCGTCCGACATGTCGTGGTCGCTGCGCTGCGAGCACCACGACCTCGAGTACGCCGGCAACGCGGCCGGGATCGCGGCGCAGAAGCGGAACCTCGCCGACCCGCACTACCTGCGGTTCCTGGCGGACATCGGCCGGTTCAACAAGATCGCGAACCGCATCGTCGACGACCCGCGCGAGACGCCGATCACGATCGGGCGCTTCCTCGAGGCGGGCGGCTTCGGCCGCGACTTCGGGCGGCACTACCTCCTGCCGATGGCTGCGGCGATCTGGTCGACCGGCATGGTCGGGATCGAGGACTTCCCGCTGCAGACGCTCGTCGACTTCTTCCGCAACCACGGGCTGCTCGGCGTCACGACCCACCACCCCTGGCGCACCGTGACCGGTGGCACCTCCAGCTACATCACGCCGCTCGTCGAGCAGTTCGAGGAGCGCGGCGGCAGGGTGCTGCTCGGCTGTGGCGTCGAGCGCGTCCGGCGTGACCGGGACGGGGTCGAGGTGACCGACGTCCACGGCGACGCCGAGCGGTTCGACGCGATCCTGGTCGCGGCCCACGCCGACCAGGCGCTGGCGATGCTCGACGAGCCGACCGACGAGGAGGTGGAGCTGCTCGGGGCCTGGGACTACTCCGCCAACGAGGCGTGGTTCCACACCGATCCCGCACTCCTGCCCCGGACGGACGCCGCCCGTGCGAGCTGGAACTACCTCCTCGACGACTGCACGGACCCAGGGTCGAGCGTCTCGCTCACCTACGACATGAACCGGCTGCAGTCCATCCACGGCCCCACCGACTGGCTCGTGACGCTGAACCCGTCCACGCCGCCGGCCGACGACCACGTGCTGTGGAGGGGGACCTACCACCACCCGGCGTTCACGCGGGCCTCGGTGGCCACCCAGGACCGCCTCGACGAGCTCAACGGTCGCAACCGGACCTACTACGCCGGGGCCCACCACCGGTACGGCTTCCACGAGGACGGCCTGTGGTCCGCGGTCCGTGCCGTCGCACACCTCGGCATCCGGTGGCCTGCGTGAGCGCGAGCGCCGGCGCGAGCCGCATCCTCACCGGCACGGTCCGCCACCGACGGGTGCGCCCGAAGCCGCACGACTTCACGTACGACATGTGGCACGTGCTGCTGGACGTCGACGAGCTCCACCGACTCGACGACGAGGTGGCCGGGTTCGCGTACAACCGCCGTGGGCTGGCGGTGTTCCGTGACACCGACCACCTCGGGCCGGTGGACCTTCCGGTGCGCGAGAAGCTGCGCCGCTTCCTCGCCGGGCAGGGCGTCGAGCTGCCGGCCGGTCGCGTGCTGCTGCAGACCTCGTTGCGCGTGCTCGGCTACACCTTCAACCCGGTCAGCTGGTTCTGGTGCCACGACGAGGACGGCGAACTCGCGCTCGTGGTCGCCGAGGTCAACAACACCTTCGGCGACACCCACTGCTACGTGCTGGACGACCTGGAGTGGACCGGCGAGCACCGCGTCGTGGCGCACGACCAGAAGGTGTTCCACGTCAGCCCGTTCATGGCCATCGACGACCACGACTACCGCTTCGTCTTCCGGCCGCCGACGCTGACCGCTGCACCGGGGGAGCGGGTGGCCGTCCACATGGACGTGCGTGATCCGCACGGGCACCTGTTCGACGCCACGGTGGGGCAACAGACGCACAATTTCACAGGATCTTCACTCACCCGTGCGCTGGTGCGGATGCCCTGGGTCACCGTCAAGACGATTCTTGCGATTCACTGGGAGGCACTGTTCATCTGGCGCCGGAAGGCATCCTTCCACCGTCGGCCCCTCCCACCTCCGACGGGTTTCGACGCCATCGAGCAGCCAGCCCCGGGCGACCGTCCCGCGGCCTGACCGCAGGACACGTCACGTGACCGATCCCTCCCTCGCGATCACGATCGTCGGCGCCGGCAACGTCGGCACCCACCTCGCCCGCGCCCTCGCCCGCATCGGGCACACCGTCACGTTCGCCGTGCGCGACCCAGAGAGCCCCCGCGTCCAGCGCGCGCTGGCCGAGGTGCCGGACGCGACGGTCGTCGCGCTGGACGATGCCGACCCCAGCTCCGACCTCACCGTGCTGGCGGTGCCGGCCGCCGCGGTGCCGGACGTGCTGGCAACCCTGGTCGTCGGCCGGATCCTCGTCGACGCCACCAACCCCATCGGTCTCGACCTGCCCGACGGTGCCGCGTGCGTCCCCGACTGGATCCACCAGCTCACCGACGGGCTGACGGTCGTGAAGGCCTTCAACACCATCGGTGCCGAGCAGCTGACCGAGCCCGAGATCCAGGCGCGGCCGGCCTTCCTGCCCGTCGCCGGGCCCGCGCCCGCCGTGGACCTCGTGCGCGAGGTCGCCGACCACATCGGGTTCGACGCGCACGTGATCGGGGACCTCGACGACGCCCCGAAGCTCGAGGCGTTCGCCGACCTCTGGGTCCACCTCGCCATCCGGCGCGGCATGGGACGACGGCTGGGCTTCGGGCTGCTCCGTGAGGACGCCTGACCGGCCTACGGTCGACGCCGACGCCGACCAGGACCCGCCGTGTCGTACCCGATACAGCCGCCGATCGAGCCGATGCTGGCCAAGAACGCCACGTCGCTGCCGACCGACGACGGCTGGCTCTTCGAGCCCAAGTGGGACGGCTATCGCTGCATCGTCTTCCGCGACGGCGACGACGTCCACCTCCAGTCGCGCGGCAAGAAGGACCTGACGAGGTACTTCCCCGAACTGCTCGACCCACTACGCGCGATGCTGCCGGACCGGTGCGTGCTGGACGGCGAGATCGTCGTCGAGGTCGACGGCGTGCTCGACTTCGACACGCTCGGCCAGCGCATCCACCCGGCGGAGTCGCGGGTGACCATGCTGGCCGAGGAGACGCCGGCGGACTTCATCGCGTTCGACCTGCTGGCCGTCGGTGACGAGGACCTGCGGACGGTCGCCTTCGGGACGCGTCGTGAGCGCCTGGAGGCGCTGCTCGCGGACGCGGCGCCGCCGTTGCACCTCACCCCGGTGACGCCGGACCGCGACAAGGCGCGCGACTGGTTCGAACGGTTCGAGGGGGCAGGGCTCGACGGTGTCATCGCCAAGCCCGTCGGTGACGCCTACGCCGAGGGGCAGCGGACGCTGAAGAAGCTGAAGCACAAGCGTTCCATCGACGTGGTCGTCGCCGGGATGCGCTGGCACAAGTCGGGGGAGGGCGTCGGGTCGCTGCTGCTCGGGCTGTACGACAGTGAAGGCAACCTCAACCACATCGGTGTGGCGTCGTCGTTCACCGCCAAGCGCCGCGTCGCGATCCTCGACGACCTCGAGCCGCACGTCCTCGACGACGCCACCGAGCACCCGTGGGCGTCGTGGATGGAGGTCGAGGCGCACGACGGCGAGCAGCGGCTGCCCGGGGCGCCGCACCGCTGGTCAGGACGGCGCGACCACAGCTGGGTGCCGCTGGACTGCCGCCTGGTGGCTGAGGTGTCGTGCAACCAGCTCACCGGCGGTCGCCTGCGCCACCCGGCGAAGTTCGAGCGCTGGCGTCCCGACCGCGACGCCGTGTCGTGCACCTACGAGCAGCTCGACGTGGTGCCGCCGGCAGAGCTCCGCGAGGTCCTCGGCCGCTGACCCACCCCGCTCGCCTACATCGGCGTAGGTTGGGGCAGACCGCAGGGTGGTCGGCGCCGAACGCAGCGTGGCGTCCGCGCCACGAACCGTCCCTGCCTGCCCGAGGAGTCCCTCGTGAGCGTCAACTCCACGCTCCTGTCCGCTGCCGACCGACGTGCGATGCACTCGATCATCTCGATGCTCGAGAACATCCGGGTCGGTGAGCTGAAGGTCGTGCTGCCCGACGGTCGCTGGCGCGTGTTCGGGCACGAGGGCGACGACCTCGCAGCCACCCTCGAGGTCCACGACTGGGCCTTCTTCCGCAAGCTGATCACCGGCGGCTCGGTCGGGGTCGGCGAGGCCTACATGGAGCGGCTGTTCGACTCCGACAACCTCGTCGACCTCATCCGCATCATGATCGCCAACCGGTCGGCACTGAAGAAGATCACGCTGGGGACGCTGCTCAACATCGCAGGCGACAAGGTCATCCACACCGCCCGCGCCAACCGCCTCGGGCAGAGCAAGAAGAACATCGAGGCGCACTACGACCTCAGCAACGACCTCTACGAGCTGTTCCTCGACGAGACGATGACCTACTCGTCCGCGTACTTCGAGTACCCGGGCCAGGACCTCGCCGACGCGCAGCGCGCCAAGTACCGCCGGCTCGCCGAGAACGTCCGGCTGTCCGAGGGCGACCACGTGCTGGAGATCGGCTGCGGCTGGGGCGGCTTCGCGTCGATCGCGGCGAAGGAGTACGGCGCGCGGGTCACCGGCATCACGCTGTCGGAGGAGCAGGCCGCCTATGCCCGGCAGCGGATGGTCGACGAGGGCATCGACCACCTCGTCGACATCCAGATCATCGACTACCGCGAGGTGCAGGGCCAGTACGACAAGATCGTCTCGATCGAGATGCTCGAGGCCGTCGGCCACGCCTTCCTCGACACGTACTTCGAGCAGGTCGACCGGCTGCTCGCACCCGATGGCCTGGCCAGCATCCAGGTCATCACGATCCCCGAGCAGCGCTACAAGAACTACCTGCGCCGGCCCGACTTCATCCAGCGCTACATCTTCCCGGGCGGCCACCTGCCGAGCCTCGAGGCCATGACCGCGTCGATGGGCGACAACACCAAGCTCTTCGTCGACAGCGTCGACAACATCGGCGTCCACTACGCCGAGACGCTGCGCAACTGGCGCGAGAACTTCCTCGGCAACGTGGCGAAGGTCCGTGCGCTCGGCTTCGACGACCGCTTCGTGCGGATGTGGGAGTTCTACCTCGCCTACTGCGAGGGGGCGTTCCTCGCCCGCTACATCGGTGACCTGCAGCTCGTGCTGACGCGCCCGATGAACGCCACGCTCGGCACCGACGTCTACGACGACGAGCACGCCGAGCTGTCCGAGACGCACGTCCACCTGCGGCTGGTCGGCGGCGAGCCGGCGCCGGCACGTCGCGAGGGTGTCGCCTGATGTCGAGCACCCCGATGGACCAGGTCCCGCTGTCCGCACGGCTCGTCGACCAGGTGGTCGACCGCGGCCTGCTGCCCGACCCGCTGCTGCGTCGCTCGATCCGCTCGCTGCTGCGCAAGCGCTTAGCCAAGGAGCGCGAGGGCGGGCCCGAGGGACGCAGCGAGCGCAAGCGGCAGCTGATCGAGTCGCTGCGGCACTCGCCGGTCGCCGTGCACACCG
>JBFKQZ010000150.1:0-7630 GCA_041627475.1 Nitriliruptoraceae bacterium
GTGGAGGCCTGGGTCGCCGACCTCCCCGTCCCGGTGGGTGCGGCCCGGGCGCGCCGACGCCGGCAGCTCACGGTCGTGGCGGACCGCGAGCAGGACGAGCAGGTGGGCGAGGCGACCCGCGCACAGTGGCGCGCAGCCGCCGACGACGGGCGTGGCGAGGCGGTCGAGCGACTGGCCCGCGAACCGGGGCTGCACAGCGGGCTGGGCATCGTCTCCGGCCTGCTCGAGCCGGACCCGCACGCCCTCGTCCTGGTCGGCGAACAGCTGCCGCTGCTGGCGGCCGCGTGGGGGTGGGTCCGCGCAACGATGGGGGTCGCTCCGGGCGTGGCCAGGGTGCTGGTCCGCCACGAACCGGGCGTCGCTGGTGACCGGGTCGCCCACGAGACCGCGTCGGCGCTGGGCGTCGAGGTGTCGGCCGTCGCCACCACGCGTGACGGGGCACGGGTCGGTCGACCACCGCTCGTCCGGCTGCGCGTCAGCGACCCGGCACTGAGTGGGCGGGTCCTCGGGTGGCAGCGTGCCCTGCTCGCCGAGGTCACCGACGGTGCGGGGTAGGGTCCGCTGCCGATGACGTGGCACGGGTTGGAGGTCGACGGGCCGGTCGGGACCGCACCGGTCGTGGCCCGGTTCACCGAGGATCCTGAGCGCAGGGTCGTCGTGCTGCGGGACGGGAACGGGGTGCTGCACGCCACCGAGCCCGGCTGTCCCCATCTCGGCCACCCGTTGTCGATGGGGCAGGTGGATGGTGACGTGCTCGAGTGCGACCACCACGCGTACCGCTACCGACTGACCGACGGCGTCTGCGTCCAGCCGGGCGGTCCGCTCGCCGGCGAGCTCGTCCTGCACGAGGTGCGCGAGGGCCGCGACGGCATCGAGGTCCGGCTGTCGAGCGACGCATGAGCCGGATCGTCCTCGTGAGCGGCCCCGATCCGGGCCATGCGTTGCCGGTGCTCGGGGTCGCGCGCGCCCTGCGGGCCCGTGGCCATGACACGGTCGTGGCCACGGGGACCCAGCGCCAGACGCTGGTCGAGGACGAGGGGCACCGGTTCGTGGAGCTCCCGCTGCTCGCACCCACGCCTGGGGACGACGACTTCGGTCACGTGCTGTGGCGACGCGCTGGCCAGATGGCCCCGCCGCTGCGCGACCTCCTCGCGCCGCTGCGACCGGACCTGCTCGTGGTCGACACGCTCACGAGCGTCGGTGGCTTCGTCGCCGATCTCCTGGGCGTGCCATGGGTCGAGGTTGTGCCGCACCACCTCATGGACCCTGACCCCGAGGTCCCACCGGTCGGTCTCGGGGCGCGGCCGAGTCGTCGGGGGCCACGGCGTCGGTTCCACGACCACATCCGCACCGCGCAGGCCGCCTCGGTCGAGGAGGGCCGGGCGCTGCGTGACGAGGTCCGCGCCGAACTCGGGCTCGGACCGCCCGCCGGGCCGGTGCTGCGGCTGCTCCAGACGCTGCCGGGCCTCGAGCCGGCGCGGTCGGCGTGGCCCCCGGACGCCCACGTCGTCGGCCAGCTGGCGATCGACCCGCCTGGGCCGCTCCCGCCGTTGCCCGAGGGCGACGGCGCACTGGTCGTCGTGACCGAGACGACGGCGAGTGCCCTGTCGACAACGACCGCCCAGCTCGCGGTCGAGGCGTTCGGTGGCGACCCGTTTCGCCGCGTCGTCATCACGACGGGCGAGTCACTGGGGCCACTGCCGTCGAACGTGGTCGCGGCACGAGCGCCGCACGGCCCGCTGCTCGACCGCGCGGCGATCGCCATCGGCCCCGGCGGTGGCGGGTTCACGGCGAAGGCGCTCAGTCGCGGTGTGCCGCTGGTCGTGCTCCCCGCCGGCGGCGACCAGCGCGAGACCGCCGCCAGGGTCGAGCGATCCGGTGCGGGCGTCTGGTTCCGGACCGGCGGTCGGGACGAGGCGAGGCGGCTCTCGGAGACCGTCGACCTGCTGCTCGGCAGTCGGCGGGTCCGGCGAGCAGCCGCGGCCCTGGCCGAGGGCGCGGCCGGCCTCGGTCCGGAGCGAGCAGCCACCCTCGTCGAGGCCGTCCTCGCCGGTTCGGCCCCGGCAGCCACGGGTCCCTAGCCTCCGGGTCGTCGACCGACTCCGAGGAGCGCCGTTGTTCGCCGTGACCGCCGCACGCATCGACCGCGATGACCCCCTGGCCGGCCTGGCCCTGGTCGACGACCACGAGCTGCAGGTGCCCGACGGCTGGACCACGGTCGAGGTCCGCGCGGCGTCGCTCAACCACCACGACCTGTGGACGCTCCAGGGCGTCGGCATCGACCCCGACCGGCTCCCGATCGTGCTCGGCTGCGACGCTGCCGGGATCGACGAGGACGGCAATCCGGTCGTGGTCCACGGCGTGGTCGGCACGCCCGACGGTGACGAGACCCTCGCCAGCGACTTCTCGATCCTCTCGGAGCGCTACGACGGCACCTTCGCCGAGCGTGTGGCGGTGCCGCGGCGGAACCTCGTCCCCAAGCCGGAGTCGCTCTCCTTCGCCGAGGCTGCGTGCCTGCCGACGGCGTGGCTGACCGCGTACCGGATGCTCTTCACCCGAGGCCGCTGCACCCCGGGGGAGCGGGTGCTGATCCAGGGGGCCGGCGGGGGCGTCTCGACCGCCGCGATCCTGCTGGGCCGCGCCGCGGGCCTGCACGTCATCGTGACGAGCCGCAGCGAGGACAAGCGTGCACAGGCCGAGGAGCTCGGTGCGCACCTGGCCCTGCCGAGCGGCGAGCGGCTGCCCCAGCGGGTCGACGTGGTGCTCGAGACCGTCGGCCGCGCCACCTGGGACCACTCCCTGAAGTCGCTCGTGCCCGGCGGGCGTCTCGTCGTCGCCGGTGCGACCTCGGGACCGAACCCTCCGGCCGACCTCGCCCGGGTGTTCTACCGGCAGCTCGAGGTCATCGGGTCGACGATGGGCACGCTCGACGAGCTGCGGCGACTGGTCGGCTTCCTCGACGCGACCGGCGTCCGTCCCCTCGTCGACCGCGAGGTCGCGATGACCGACGCGCCCGACGCGTTCGCCGCGCTCCGCGACGGCGAGCAGTTCGGGAAGATCGTCCTGACGCGCTGAGTCGCGTGCGGCCCGCGTGCGGGTCGCCCCGCCCCAGCCGCCCCCGCCCGGGCCGGACTAGGCTCGTCGGCCGACCGCTCGTCCCACAGGAGCTGCAGATGTCGCGTCGTGACCTCGTGATCGTCCCCGACGACCAGCCGGGCGTCCTGGCCCGTCTGGGGGAGGCTGCCGGTGCCGCCGGCGTGAACATCGAGGCGCTGTCGGCCTTCACCGGTGGCGGCAAGGGTGTCGTGCACCTCCTCGTCGACGACCACGAGAAGGCGCTGCAGATCTTCGACGACGCCGGCTTCGACGTGCGCGCGGCCCGTCGCGTCTGCGTCGCGCCGCTCGCTGACCGGCCCGGCTCGATGGGCGAGGCGTGCCGCAAGCTCGCCGACGCCGGCATCAACGTCGAGCAGGCCTACATCGCCGCCAACAACGCGCTGGTCGTCGTCACCGACGACGTGGACGGCGCGAAGGCCGCCCTCGGCGTCGACTGACCGCGCAGCGGGCCGATGGCGCGGGGGACGAGCCCCCCGACAGCCGGTCGTACGCAGCGATGAGCGTCGTTGCTGCACTCCTGACCGGGCGACATCGACAGCTGACCGAAGTGTGCGCATGCGCACACTTCGGTGGCCCAACCGCTGGTCAGTACCGAGAGTGTGCGCATGCGCACACTCTCGGGCGCTGGTCCGGGCCGTCAGCCGGCTGACTGCCGCACCCGGCGTCGACTGAGCCGACGGCGACCGCCTACAGCAGGTCCCAGAGGCTGCGGCCGGTGCTCTGCAGCCCGGTCAACATCGCCCGTGCCGTCAGGCCGAGTGCGAAGAAGGCGCCCCACGCGAGGCCGACGTAGTCGTGCCGTTCGCGCCGCAGGGCGGCGATCCGCCCGCCGACGATGGCGATGAACGGGAACAGCGAGCCGTAGAAGTAGTGCAGGAACGCGAGCTCGCCGATCACACGCCGGCCGCTGACGAACAGCACACCCCCCAGGACGATCTGCAGGATCAGCGTGTTCTCGGTCCAGTGCTGCAGGGCGCGCAGTGCCGGCGGTGACTCCTCGCGGCCGGCGACACGCAGCACGACGCCCGTCACGAGGACGACGAGCAGCATGGTCATCACGCCGTAGGCGAGCCAGCGGTGTGCGACGAGGACGATGCCCACGCGGAGAGTCCGTGGTCGGGAGCGCAGGCGACGCTACCGACCACGCCTCACCGCTCGAACATGCCGTCGTCGCGCAGGTCCGCGATGAGCGCCTCGGCCTCGCCGGTCAGGACGACCACCGCCGCACCGCCGCGGTTCGCGTTGCGGCCGGAGGCCTGGCGCCGGACGACGTCGGCCGGGTCGATCTCCATCGCCAGCCCGGCGAGGACGGCCATCCGCCCCGGCGTGATGCTGGTCACGGTGTAGCGACGCAGGTCGCGGACGAGTCCGGCCAGCTCGACCGGCGACGGGTCGCGGGCGAGCACCTCGGCGTGCATGGCGGCGAGCACCTCGGCCTGCGCACGGTTGCGGCCGAAGTCGCCGTCGCTGCGGCTCTTGCGGTCCCTGCCGTAGACGAGCGAGCCGGTGCCGTCCAGCCGCTGCAGCCCCGGGTCGACGACGTTGTTGTCCACCCGGACGCGCTGTGGGACGTCCATCTCCACCCCACCGAACTCGTCGACACCGCGCACGAAGGCCGACATGCCCGTGACGATCCAGTCGTCGATCTCGATCCCGGTCAGGCCCTCCACGGTCGCGACGGCCGTGTCCGGCCCCCGCGTCAGCGAGGCGTTGATGCGCGTGCTGCCCATGCCGGGGACGGCGACGTAGCTGTCACGCGGGAACGAGAGGATCGACACCGTGCGGCTCGACGGCACGACGCTGACCAGGTGCATCGCGTCGGCGCGGCCGCCGAGCACGGAGCCCGGGCGCCACGGGCCCATGTCCGAGCCCATCACGAGCAGCGTGTAGCGGTCGTCGTCGAGCGGGCGGCTGGCGAGCTGGATCGCAGCTGCGGGCACGGTGGCCGCGACGAGGAGCGCTGCGAGGACCAGCAGGAGCGGGCGTCGCATCAGGCCACCTCCGGGGCGCCGACGAGGTGGAGCAGTGGTTCGCCCCCGGCGACGTCGAAGACCATCTCGAGCTGGACGGTCGTGCCGTCACGCCGGGTGACCGCCACGGTCGCGGCGACGAGGGTCGGGTCGGGCTCGAGGTGCACGTCGAACGTGTAGGCCGCGGCGTCGACGGGGTTGTCCGGGTTCGTGACGCCGGTGCGCAGGACCTCGGCGGCGGCTGGGTCGGCGCCGTCGAGCCACACGCCGCGGATCGGCGCGAGGTCCGGTGCGCCCTGCTGCGCCGACTCGAGCCAGGCGTCCAGGGCGGTCGCGACGGTCGTGGTGGCGGCGGCGACGCTGCCGTCGGCCGGGTCGCCGTCCTCGTCGAGGCCGAGGCGCTCGTTGAACGACGTGTCGCTCGTGGCCGTCTCGACCGTGCCTGCCACCGGCTGCAGCGGCGGTGGCGGTGGGCTCGGTGCCTCGAGCGGCGCAAGCGCCACCTTCGCCTCGGCGCCGGCGTCGGCACAGCCGGTCGTGGCGAGGGCGAGCGCGAGCAGGGAGGGGAGGAGGGGGCGTGCGTTCAGCGGGCTGCCGATCGCTGGTACTGGCGGACGGAGAGGGGGACGAACACCGCGACGATGATCGCGGCCCAGATGATGGTGTAGAGCACGGGGTGCTGCAGGGACCACACGTCGGGCGGCGCGGCCATGGGGTTCGGGTTGACGTTGCCGAACAGCTGACGTGCGGCGAGCGTCACCGCCGAGACCGGGTTCCACTCGGCGAACACGCGCAACGCGGTCGGCAGGTTCTCGCTGGGCACGAAGGTGTTCGCGATGAAGGTCAGCGGGAAGATGACGATGAACGACGCGTTGTTGACGACCTCGGGGGACGGGACGAGCAACCCGACGTAGGCCATGACCCAGCTGAACGCATAGGCGAAGAGCAGGAGCAGCAGGTAGCCACCCAGCGCGTCGAGGACCGACCCGCGGATCCGCCAACCGACGACGAGCCCGGTCAGCGACATGACCACCAGCGCGAGGACGTTGTAGACGATGTCACTCGCGGTCCGGCCGACGAGCACGGCTGAGCGTGACATCGGCAGCGACCGGAACCGGTCGATGATCCCCTTCTGCATGTCCTCCGCGAGGCCGGCGCCGGTGAAGGTCGCCCCGAAGACGACCGTCTGGGCGAAGATGCCGGCGATGAGGAACTCGCGGTAGCCGGCCTCGAGGCCCGGGACCTGGATGGAGCCGCCGAAGACGTAGGCGAACAGCAGCACGAACATGATCGGGCTGATCAGGATGAAGACGAGGACCTCGGGGACGCGCTTGATCTTGATGAGGTTGCGCCTCGCGACGATCGCGCCGTCCAGCAGGGCCGACCGCAGCGTGTTCATGCCGTCACCTGCGCCGTGTCCTCGGGCTGTGCGCGCGAGCCCGTCAGGGTGAGGAAGGCGTCGTCGAGCGTCGGTCGGCGCAGCCCGACGTCCTCCAGCTCCACGTCGCTGCCGTCGAGGTGACGGAGGGCGGCGCGCAGTGCAGTGGGTCCGTCGTCGACGGGCGCGATGACCCGGCGCGGGCCCTCCTCGACGGTCACGTCGCCCGCAGCCACGCTCGCCACGGCCGCCCTCGCGGCCTCGAGCTGGTGGTCGGCGACGACGACGAGCTCGATGCGGACCCCGCCGACCTGGGCCTTGAGCTCGTCGGCCGTGCCCTGCGCGATCGCCCGTCCGTGGTCGATCACGAGGATCTCGTCGGCGAGCTGGTCGGCCTCCTCGAGGTACTGGGTGGTCAGCAGCAGGGTCGTCCCCCCAGCGAGCAGCTCGCGGATCACCGACCACATCTCGAGGCGGCTGGCGGGGTCGAGCCCGGTCGTGGGCTCGTCGAGGAACAGCACCTTGGGCGTCGCGACGAGTGCGCCGGCGAGGTCGAGCCGCCGTCGCATGCCGCCCGAGTAGCCCTTGACGGGACGGTCGCCGGCCTCGGTGAGGTCGAAGCGCTCGAGGAGCTCGCGGGCGCGGGCCCGGGACGGCTCCTTCCCGAGCTTGTAGAGCCGTCCGATCATGTCCAGGTTCTCGAACCCGGTCAGGGTCTCGTCCACGGCCGCGTACTGCCCCGACAGGCCGATGCGTTCCCGGACGGCCTGCGGGTCGGCGAGGACGTCGTGGCCGGCGACGACGGCGCGCCCCTCGTCGGGCTCGAGGAGGGTCGCGAGGATGCGCACCGCCGTGGTCTTTCCCGCACCGTTGGGGCCGAGCAGGCCGAGGACGGTGCCCTCGGGGACCGAGAGGTCGAGGCCGTCCAGCGCGGTGACGTCGCCGTAGCGCTTCACCAGCCCCTGGGCCTCGATCACGGCGGTCATCGCGGTGTCCTCGTCGATGCGCGCACGCTACTGCGACGGCATGACGGTCCGGTGGACGCCTGCTCGGGGCCAGCGGCCGACGAGTCGCCGCTGGTCCGACCGGGTGAGGCGAGGGCGTCCTGACGCAGCGTTGACGGCCCCGCCTGCACCGAGCCGTCGCTCCGTAGGGTGGTGCATGA
>JBFKQZ010000151.1:0-7610 GCA_041627475.1 Nitriliruptoraceae bacterium
CGGGCCAATGCGAACCTGCGGATCGCGCTGCGCATGACCGACGAGCGCGACTCGGTCGACGTCGTCGGGGTCGGCGACGCAGCGGCGATCCCGCCGGCGCTGCCCGGCCGCGGGCTCCTCCGCACCGGACCGGACGCGCCGGCACCTCTCCAGACGGCACTGGTCACCGGGCACGCGGCCACGACCGGGCCGCGCGTGCGCGTCGGCCCCGTGCGCTTCGGGCGCGACGACCTGCCGGCACCGGCGGCCACCTCGGGTGATGCCGGTCCCACCGACCTCGAGCGGCTCGTCGATGCCTGCCGCACGGCGTTCCGCGACCGCGGCCTCGCCGTCCCCCGCACGCCGTGGCCGGCCCCGCTGCCAGCCTCGGTCACACCCGCCGAGCTCTCCGCGCCCGACGACGGCGTGGTCCCGCTCGGGCTCCTGGACGACCCCGACGCGCAGCGCCAGGTCACCGTGGGCTGGGACCCAGCACGCGGCAACCTCCTGGTGCACGGCACGGTCGGCAGCGGCACCACGACGACGATGGCGACACTCGCTCTCGCTGCTGCGCGGCGGTCCTCGCCGGACGACCTGCACGTGCACGTGCTGGACCTCGGCCGTGGTGAGCTCGCACCGCTCGCCGACCTGCCGCACTGCGGTGCCGTGGTCACCGCCCGGGAGGTGGAGCGTCGGGCACGGCTGCAGGCGTGGCTGCTCGCCGAGGCCGACCGCCGTCGACAGCTCGACCACGAGCAGCTGGCGGCTGCGCCCCTGCACCTCCTCGTCGTCGACGGTCTCGCGGCCTGGCTGGACGAGCTCGACGACCCGGCGACCTACGCGACCTTCGAGGCCGTCCAGCGCTACGTCGTGGACGCACCGCAGCTGGGCATGGCAGTGGTGGGGACCGTGACGCGGCACGGCGCCGTTCGCGCCGCGGTCTCGTCGACGACCGAGCAGCGTCTCGTGCACCGCCTGGCCGACCCCAACGACTACGCGGCCCTCGGGCTGCGGCCCGCAGACGTCCCCGACCTGCCGCCGGGTCGTGCCGTGCGTCCCGACGGCGGCATCCTGCAGGTCGCGCGGGACCCGGACCTCCCGGCCGCCGTGGCCGACGTCGCGGGACGCTGGCCGGCCCCCGAGCTGCTGCCCACGCCGGTCGAGACGCTGCCGGACCGGTTGCCGGCCGGGCAGCTGCGCGACGAGGTCGCGATCGGCCCCGGTGCGTGGCGTCTCCCCATCGGTCTCGATGCCGTCACGCTCCGGCCCGTGGCCTGGTCCTTGCACCCGGGTGACCACGCGCTCGTCCTCGGCCCGCCGGCCTCGGGTCGCAGTGGCCTCCTCCACGGGCTCGCGGAACTGGCGGCGCCGCACGCCCACGTCGTGGTCGTCGACGGCGGAGCGCGGGCCTGGCCGGGCACGGTCGAGGTCGTTGCGCCCGGGGGGCTCCCGGACGTGCTGACGCGTGCAGCGGCCGGGGACGGTGCCGTGCTCGTGCTGGTCGACGACGCCGAGCACGTGCCCGACCCCGGGCCATCGCTCGACACCCTCGCAGGGAGCGGGGCACCGGTGCACGTGGTGGCTGCGGCGCGGCAGGAGTTCGTCCAGGGCGACTACGGGCACTGGCTGCGTCGACTGGCGCGCGGCCGGACCGGGGCGTTCCTGCGTCCCACGGGCGACGTGCCCGGGGACCTGCTCGGCGTCCGTGTGCCGCGCCGGGCGCCTGTCGCGGTCCGCGCGGGCCGGGGATGGCTCGCCGCCGCCGGGGAGGCGACGTTCGTGCAGGTCCTCGGGGCCTGACGACGTCTGCCAGCCGCCCACCACCGGCGAGAGGTCCCACGTGCATGTGCACGAAGCAGTTGCAGGTGCGACCATGTGCGCTAGTCTCATGCACTGTCATGCATTGTCACATGATCCAGATCCACCCCGAGGAGGGACACCATGGCCGTTCTGACCACCGACGAGGCCGAGCAGCTCGCCCGCTCCCTGGCCGGCAACATCGGCGCGCTGCGCCAGGCGTTCGAGACGATGCTGACGACGGGCGACCGGCTGGCCTCCCCGGGCGTCTGGGAGGGGCAGGCCGCCAACCAGTTCCAGCAGGAGTGGCAGGACACGCGCCGCTGGGCCAACACCTCGGTCGAGCGGCTGACCGAACTGCAGGACAACGTCGCCCGCGTCAACCAGAACATCACCGAGGCGGGCGGTGGTCGCTGACCCCTCCCGCGGCAGGTCAGGCCACGAGCGCCCGTCCCTCCCGGGTGCTCGTCGTCGTGTAGGGTCGGCGCACCGACCCCGAGGAGCCGCGCCGTGCCGAACCTGCGGTGGTGGCTGCTCGTCGCGGTCCTGGTGGCCGTCGCCGCCTTCCTCACCGGTCTCCTGCGGGGTGCGACGGACACGTCCCCGTTCGAGGTCGAGGAAGCAGCTGCAGTGAGAGCCGTCGACCGATGATTATCTGAGTCGTACTGGCTCACATTCATTGTGTCGGTGTACTGCACTGGCGTTGACGGTCGTGTGCGGCGTCGTACCTTTGTGTTCTGAACTTCCTCCCACAGAACGCAGCAGGAGCAACGACATGGCAAAGGCCGTCGGCATCGACCTCGGGACGACCAACTCGGTCGTCTCCGTCATGGAGGGCGGTGAGCCCACTGTCATCGCGAACGCGGAGGGCGCCCGCACGACCCCGTCGGTCGTCGCCTTCTCCTCCAGCGGTGAGGTGCTGGTCGGTGAGGTCGCCAAGCGGCAGGCCATCACCAACCCGGACCGCACCATCCGTTCCGTCAAGCGCCACATCGGCACCGACTGGTCCGGGGACATCGACGGCAAGAAGTACACCGCGCAGGAGATCAGCGCGCGCACGCTGATGAAGCTGAAGCGTGACGCCGAGGCCTACCTCGACGAGGAGGTCACGCAGGCCGTCATCACGGTCCCGGCGTACTTCGACGACTCGCAGCGCCAGGCCACCAAGGAGGCCGGCGAGATCGCGGGCCTCGAGGTCCTGCGCCTCGTCGCCGAGCCGACCGCCGCCGCGCTCGCGTACGGGCTCGACGACAAGGGCGAGCAGACCGTCCTCGTCTTCGACCTCGGTGGCGGCACGTTCGACGTGTCGGTCCTCGAGATCGCCGAGGGTGTCTTCGACGTCAAGGCGACCGCCGGTGACAGCCAGCTCGGTGGTGACGACTGGGACCAGGTCCTGATCGACTGGATGGTCAAGACCGTCAAGAACAACCACGGGCTCGACCTGTCGGGTGACAAGATGGCCCTGCAGCGTCTCAAGGAGGCCGCGGAGAAGGCCAAGATCGAGCTGTCGCAGACGCAGTCGACCTCGATCAACCTCCCGTTCCTCTCGGTCACCGACGCCGGGCCGCTCCACTTCGAGGAGACGCTGACCCGGGCGAAGTTCAACGAGCTGACCAGTGACCTGCTCGACCGCCTGCGTGACCCGTTCCAGCGTGCGCTCAAGGACGCCGGCCTGAGCCAGGGCGAGGTCGACTCCGTCATCCTCGTCGGTGGTTCGACCCGCATCCCGGCCGTCCAGGAGCTCGTCGCCGACCTCGCCGGCAAGGAGCCGAGCAAGGGCGTGAACCCGGACGAGGTCGTCGCCGTCGGCGCCGCGCTGCAGGCCGGCGTGCTCAAGGGCGACGTCAAGGACGTGCTGCTCCTCGACGTCACGCCGCTGAGCCTCGGCATCGAGACCAAGGGCGGGATCACCCACACGCTGATCGAGCGCAACACCACGATCCCGACGCGCAAGTCCGAGGTCTTCTCGACCGCTGCCGACAACCAGCCGGAGGTCGAGGTGCACGTCCTGCAGGGCGAGCGCCAGATGGCCAACGACAACAAGTCGCTGGGCAAGTTCAACCTCACCGACATCCCGCCGGCGCCGCGGGGCGTCCCGCAGATCGAGGTGACCTTCGACATCGACGCCAACGGCCTCGTGCACGTGTCCGCCAAGGACCTCGGCACCGGCAAGGAGCAGTCGATGACGATCACCGGTGGCTCGGCCCTCCCCAAGGAGGACATCGAGTCGATGATCAAGGACGCCGAGGCCCACGCCGAGGAGGACGCCAAGCGCCGCGAGCGCGTCGAGCTCCTCAACCAGGCCGACCAGCTGGTGTGGCAGACCGAGAAGTCGCTCAACGAGTACGGCGAGAAGGTCGACGCCGGCGTCCGCGCCGACATCGAGCAGGCCGTGGGCGACCTCAAGGAGGCCATGAAGGGCGACGACCCCGACACCGAGACGGTGAAGGAGAAGATGTCGTCGCTGGCCGAGAAGTCCCAGCAGCTGGCCCAGGCGATCTACCAGTCCGAGGGTGCCGACGCCGCAGGCGCGGGCGCCGCGGGCGCGGCCGGTGACGAGCCCGTCACCGGTGACGAGGACGTCGTCGACGCCGAGATCATCGACGAGGGCGACGACCAGGAAGCCAGCGACAGCTGACCAGACCGCCAGACCCCGGGCCGGCAGACCGGCCGGTCCGGACCCCGACTCCGAGAGACAGAGAGGAGTTGACGATGATGAACGCACTCACCGCACGTACCAACAGGGACCCGTTCCGCGAGCTGTCGACCCTCCAGCGCGAGGTCGACCGCGTGTTCCGCGACGCCTTCGGCGGCACCAGCAGCCCGGCCACCGCCGGCGCCTGGGCGCCCGCCCTGGACGTCGAGGAGAACGAGGACGCCTTCACGCTCCACGTCGAGCTGCCGGGCGTCGCGGTCGACGACGTCGAGGTGTCGCTCGAGGAGAACGTCCTGACGATCGCTGGCGAGCGACGCTTCTACGAGGACCGCGAGGGCGACGGCTTCCGTCGCATCGAGCGCTCGTTCGGCCGCTTCCACCGCGCGGTGCGGCTGCCCGACCGGGTCGACCCGGACGGTGTCACCGCGACGCACAAGGACGGTCTGCTGACCATCCGGGTGCCGAAGGCCGAGGAGGCCAAGCCGCGTCGCATCGAGGTGAAGACCGGCTGACCATCGACCCATCCGACCGCAGGCGGCGGGGACGTCACGTCCCCGCCGCAGCGCACCCGCCGAGGACCACAGTGACCAACGACCAGCAGACCGACACCACGACCGACCAGGCACCCGTCGACCCCGTCGACGGTGCTCGCGAGGACGCGGCCGCCGTCGAGGAGCAGGACCCCGCCACCACGTCGGCGACCGACGGGTCCGCGGCGACCGACGCGCCCACGGCCGGCGGCGCCGAGCTGGTCGAGGAGGAGCAGCCCGACTGGGACCAGCGTGCCGTCGAGGACGGTCGCACCGCTGGCCAGCTCCTCGAGGCCCTGGCCGAGGCACAGCACGACCGGGACGACTACCTCGACGCGCTCCAGCGCTCGCGGGCCGAGTTCGACAACTTCCGTCGACGCAGCGCGCGCGAGGCCGCTGGTGCGCGCCAGGCCGGGGTCGGTGACCTCGCCAAGCAGCTGCTCGACGTCATCGACGACCTCGACCGCACGGTCGCGGTCGCGCAGGACTCGAGCGACGAGGGCCTCGCCGCGGGCATCGCTGCCGTCCAGCGCAAGTTGGTGGACGTGCTCGTGGCCGCGGGTGTCCAGCGCATCGACGAGGCCGACGTGCCGTTCGACGCCAACCGCCACGAGGCGGTCCAGCAGGTCCCCGCCGAGGAGCCGGTCGACGAGCCCGAGGTCGCCCAGGTCCTGCGCCCGGGCTACGTCCAGGGCGACCGCGTCCTGCGGGCGGCCATGGTGACCGTCCGGCAGTGACCCCGACGACCCGGCAGAAACGAACACGGAGAGGAGGCGACGATGGCACCGCAGCGTGAATGGCTCGAGACGGACTACTACGCCGTGCTCGGTGTGTCGAAGGACGCCTCCCAGGACGAGATCAAGAAGGCCTACCGGAAGCTCGCCCGCGAGAACCACCCGGACGCCAACCCCGGCGACGGTGAGGCCGAGCAGCGCTTCAAGGAGATCGGTCAGGCCTACTCGGTCGTCGGCGACGAGCAGACGCGTCGGGAGTACGACGAGCTGCGCCGGCTCGGCGCCGGTGCCGGCGGGTTCGGCGGTGGCGGCTTCGGTGGCGGGTTCCCCGGCGGTGCGGCAGGTGCCGGCGGGTTCGAGGACATCCTCGGCCAGCTGTTCAACCAGGCCGGCGGCATGCGCACGACGTCCCGTCGCGCAGCCCGTAGTCGGCGCGGCCGCGACCTCGAGGCCGACGTGCACATGTCGTTCGAGGACGCCCTCGCCGGGGTGCGCACGAAGCTGCGCATCACGGCCGAGGCGCCGTGCCAGACGTGCAGCGGCAGCGGTGCCGCCCCCGGCACCCGGCCGGTCCAGTGCTCGCGCTGTGGCGGCAGCGGCCAGGTCGCCGTGGACCAGGGCCCCTTCGCGTTCGCCCAGCCCTGCCCGCAGTGCGGGGGGAGGGGCACCGAGATCACCGACCCGTGCCCGACGTGTCGCGCCACGGGCACGACGATGCAGCCGCGAGAGCTGACCGTCAAGATCCCGGCCGGGGTCAAGGACGGCGCCGTGATCCGCGTGCCCGGTCGTGGCGGCGCCGGCGCGAACGGTGGACGCGCCGGTGACGTGCTCGTGCGCATCCACGTCGAGCGCCACCCGGTGTACGGACGCCGCGGTGACGACATCACGATCAAGGTCCCGGTGTCGTACGCCGAGGCCGCGCTGGGGACCAAGCTGACCGTCCCGACGCCGCGCGGCGAGAGCAAGACGATCCGGATCCCGGCGGGGACCGCGGACGGCCGCACCTTCCGGATCCGTGGTGAGGGCGCACCGATCCGTGGCAACGGCAGCGGCGACCTGCTCGTCACGGTCGCGCTGGACGTCCCCGAGCGCCTGACCCGCAAGCAGAAGCAACTGGTCGAGCAGCTCGCCGCGCTCGATGACCACAGTGCCCGGGAGGAACTCTTCCGTCGGGCCCGGAACGGAGCCGACGGTGAGTGAACAGCGATTCCTGGACCCCGACGAGGTCGTCGAGGCGGACGAGACCGTCGGCGGCCTCGCCCAGACCGTCGCGGACGCCTCCGACGGCGTGCGCTCCGTGCCGCAGCGCCGGCAGCCGCGCGGTGCCTTCGGGCAGCGGGGCCCGGCCTACGACGAGGCCGTCTACGTCATCTCCGTCGCGGCCGAGCTCGCCGACCTGCACCCCCAGACCCTCCGTGCCTACGAGCGCGAGGGGCTGATCGAGCCCGCGCGGACCGGTGGCAACACCCGTCGCTACTCGCAGGCCGACATCGACCGCCTGCGCTTCATCCGGCACCTCACGACCGAGGAGGGACTCAACCTGGCCGGGGTCCGCGTCGTGCTCGACCTCGGCGAGAAGCTCGAGTCGGCCCGGGGTCGGGTGCGAGAGCTCGAGGACATGGTCCGCACGCTCGCCCGTCGGCTCGAGACCGATGTCGAGGCCGCCCACCAGAGCCACCGCTACGAGGTCGTGCCCGCCACCCGTGGCGAGATGGAGCCCCACCGCACCATGCGTCGCCGCCCACCGAGGCAGCCCGCCGGGACCTGACACGCGGCAGATGCTGCCGGAGGTGGCGGCGCCCTTGGTCAGCCGCCCGCCGCGCCAGCCTGCGGGCACCTGACGGCTCAGCGGGGAAGTCGACGCACGGCCGCACGGGGCAGGGCGCGCAGGACCCACGAGACGTACCGGACGGC
>JBFKQZ010000152.1:0-7596 GCA_041627475.1 Nitriliruptoraceae bacterium
GCGGCGCAGGCCGAGCGAGACGCCAGCGAGGAGGAGCAGACCAGCCGCGGTCAGGGCCGCGCCCGAGCTGTCGGTCGCCAGACCGGCGGTGCCGGCGGGCACGCCGTCGGGGCTCGAGTGCAGGTCGCTGATCGTCTGGACGACCAGGTCGAAGGTGGACGGGTCGGCAGCCGGGTCACCGATCGCGTAGACGATGGTGTTGGCGCCCTCTGCGAGGCCGAAGCCGGCGACCGAGATGACCTCGGTGTCGGTGCCCGCGGCGTTGACGGCGACGTCGTAGTCACCGGCCGGGACGTCGACGGTGCCCTCGTTCGGGTTGGTCACGCCCTCGAAGATCGGGCTGCCACCGGCGAGGATGTCCACGGCGCCGGCAGCGGCGGTGTGGCGGACGGTCAGACGGGCCTCGCCCGCGGCGACCTCAGAGACGTCGTTGACGAACACGCTGGCGGCCGGCGAGCCGTCCTCGGCGAGGTGGGCGACGATCGACGCGTTGATGCCACCGGGCACCTCGACGCCGGGCGCGCTGATCGGCGGAGTGGCGTTGTCCGGGTCGGCGTCAGCGACGAAGACCTCGATGTCGTACGTGCCGGCCGGCAGGGTCAGGGGGCCAGCGACGGTGCCGGGCTCGAAGTCCTCGAGGGTCAGGTCGCCGTTGACGTAGACGTCGACCGTGAGACCCGGGACGCCGTGGACCACGGAGACCTGGGACTCGTGGCCGTCGGCCAGGGCGACGCCGGGAAGCGCGAGCAGGGCCGCGGACGCGACCGCGGTGATGGTCTTCTTGAAGCGCACGATGCTCTCCCTCATCTCGGGTGTGATGTGTTGCGTGCACCAGTACTTCGTTCGAATTCATTCTTTTGGATTCATACTTCCGGACAGTGTGCGAGGAACGGCTGCCGTCGGCCGATCAGACGCTGCAGGCGACCAGCGAGAGCGGGCAGTCCGCGCGCGGACGGCAGGCGCCGGTGTGCCACCTCCGGACGCTCTCGGCTACGATTCGCGACCGCGCCGCGCACGTGGTGCGATGGAGGCATCGCCTAGTCAGGTCTATGGCGCGGGATTGCTAATCCCGTTGGGTCGTTATCGGCCCTCGAGGGTTCAAATCCCTCTGCCTCCGCGGGCCTGGCCCCACAAGGGCGAGGCACACCCAAAGGCAAGCGCTCGTAGCTCAGCTGGATAGAGCATCTGACTACGGATCAGAAGGTCGGGGGTTCGAATCCCTCCGAGCGCGCCCCACACGAGACCCCCGCTCCGGCGGGGGTCTCGTCGTGCGTCGGGGATCTAGTGCCCCCGGGCCCGGTGCCAACGGTCCCGTGGTCAGGGGAATCGGTCATCCGGGAGGATGGACGGCACCCGGTCGGCTGTGGGCATCGTGGACCCGGTCGGACGTGGGGGGCCGCGTGGAGCAGGTGCGCATCCTCGTCGAGGGCGAGGTCCGTGACCACGAGGAGCACGCGCTGCTCGCGAAGCGGATCCAGGCCTTCGTCGAGCAGTACGAGCCCGACACCCTGGTCTGGGAGGTCTTCGCCGACCCGCTGACCGGCCACGTCGTGTGGCACGAGGTGCACCGGTCCGCCGACGCGTACCTGTTCCACGCGGACAACATGGAGCAGCAGCGCTTCTTCGACGAGTTCGTCCGGCAGACCCGGCTGTCCGGCGTCACGGTGCTGTCACCAGTGACCGACGACCGCGTCTGGCAGCGACTGCGGTCCTTCCACGCCGACTTCCTCGTGCCACTGGCCGGCGTGCACCGCTGAGCCCTGCCTCGGGCAGGGTCGGCACGGTCCGCTCCCGGCGGTGGTCAGGCGATGCGGTGGACGCGCTCGACGCTCAGGCCACCGTCGGCGAGCAGGTCACCAGCGCGTGACCGGAAGTCCTGGATGTGGCGACTGCCACCATGTGCGTCCAGCTGTGCGGCGCTCTCCCAGTTCTCGTAGAAGAAGAAGTGCCCGGGCTGGCTGATGCTCTCGTGGAGGTCGTAGTTGACGCAGCCGTCCTCCTGCCGCGTCGGCTCGACGAGCGCGGTGAGCGCTTCCCGGAGTGCGTCCGCCCTGCCCGGCGCCGCCTGCATCGAGGCGATGACCGTCACGAGGTCGGGGTTGTCGTCGGTCGGCGTGGTCATCGGTCAGCTCCGTCGGGTCGATCGAGGTCGAACGTCCCACCGACCCTAGGCCCGCACCCGACAGCGGTTCCGGGGCGATGTCGAGGACCGTCGGTCGGCAGCCCCCGGTTACCTTGCCCCTCTCGTCCCCGACCGAAGTGCCGCCTCGTGCCCGACCTCGTCCAGGCCGTCGACGGCGACCGCGACCACGTCCGCGGCGCGCTGGACGCGCCCGTGCAGCTGGTGGAGTACGCCGACTTCGAGTGCGGGGTCTGTGCCGATGCCCGTGCGGTCGTCGACGAGGCCCGCGAGGCGATGGGCGAGCGACTGGTCGTCGTCTATCGCCACCTGCCGGTCCCACGCAGCCACCCGCGCGCGGTGGCCGCCGCGCTGGTCGCCGAGGCGGCGGCCGCACAGGGCAAGTTCTGGGAGATGCACGACCGGCTGTTCGACAACCAGGACCGCCTGACCCGCGAGGACCTGCTCGAGCACGCCGACGCACTCGGCCTCGACGTCGAGGAGGTCGCGGCCGTGCTCGACGAGGAGCGTGCAGCCGAGCGGATCGAGGAGGACGTCGACACCGCCCTGCGCAGCGGCGTCACCGGCACGCCCGGCTTCTTCGTCAACGGCAAGCTCGTCGTCGACGGCTGGGACGACGGCCGACTCCTCGAGGTCCTGCGCGCTGCCGCGGGCGACGACGCCGACGGGACGGACGGCGAGGGCGACGACGGCGACGAGGGCGACGCGGCATGAGCGACGGCGACCTCGCATCACGGATCGACCAGCGCATCCGCCGGTCGGTCATCACCGGTGACAGCGGGTCCGGCGACCGTTCCGGCTCGGGCGCGCCGGCCGGCGGCCACGCCGTCGCCGACCTGTTCAGCGCCGACGAGATCTTCCGGCGCCTGTCGGCCACGGCCGACGAGGAGTTCCGTCGCACGCCCCGGATGCTGTGGTTCTCGGGGCTCGCCGCGGGTGTGTCGATCGGCCTGACCTTCCTCGCCCGCATGGCGATGACCGCCGCGACCGGGTCCGAGGGCGTGTTCCCCGGCGACCTGCTCTACCCCATCGGCTTCGTCGTGGTCGTGCTCGGCCGCTACCAGCTGTTCACCGAGAACACGCTGACACCAGTGACGCTGGTGCTGACGCGCATCGCCAGCATCCCGGCGCTGCTGCGCCTGTGGGGGGTCGTCCTCGCAGCAAACCTCGTCGGCGCCGGTGGCCTGGCGCTGCTGCTGTCCGCACCCGGGCTGCTCGACGAGGAGCAGCTCGCCGTCGGACGTGAGATCGCGGCCCACGCCGTCGAGGTCCCCTCCGGTGGGCTCTTCCTCAAGGCGGTCGTGGCCGGGACGATCGTGGCGTCGATGGTCTGGCTGACCCACGCCGTGCGCGAGGGCATCTCGCGCATCGTCGTGGTCTACCTGCTGATGCTGCTGATCCCCACGGCCGACCTCTTCCACTGCATCACGGGCTTCTGCGAGGTCGTGTTCGGCGTCGTGCAGGGAGAGGCCACACTGCTCGAGGCCCTGCGGTTCCTCGCCGTGGTGGTCAGCGGCAACGTGCTCGGCGGCGTGCTCCTGGTCGCGACGATCAACTACGGCCAGACCGTGGAGCGCCGCTTCCCGGACCGCGACTGCAGCCTGCTGCAGCTGTCGTGGCGCGAGTTCTTCCTCGGCCACCACGAGGGACGCCAGCCCGGCGACGTCGTCGCGCCGGAGCTGACCGGTCCGACCGGCGACGCCTGAACCTCAGCTGCGGTCGTGGGTCCGCACGAACGTGGGCTCGTCGTCGGTCGAGCGCTCGGGGTCGTAGCGGTAGCCGTCGAGGTCGAACTCGGTCAGCCCCGTGTAGGTCCGGACCCGCTCGCGGACGATCCAGCCGGCCATCGCCCCGCGGGCCTGCTTGGCCCAGAAGGCGATGACGCGGAACGAGCCGTCCTTGGCCTCGTCGAGGAACCGTGGCGTGATCACGCGACCGTCGAGCTTCTTCTCGTCGACCGACGAGAAGTACTCGTTCGACGCGAGGTTGACGAATCCGGCCGGGCCGGGGCTGTCGGCGAGGTCAGCGTTGAGCTGCTCGGTGATGCGGTCGCCCCAGAAGTCGTACAGCCGGTCGCCGCGCTCGGTGCGCAGCTTCGTGCCCATCTCGAGCCGGTAGGGCTGCATGAGGTCGAGCGGCCGCAGGACGCCGTAGAGTCCCGACAGGATCCGGACGGTCTTGTTGGCCTCGGTGAAGTCGCGCTCGCCGAAGGTCCCGATCGCGTCCATGCCGGTGTAGACGTCGCCGGCGAACGCGAGCACGGCGGGCCGGGCGTTCTCCGGCGTGAACGGCGTGGTGAAGTCCTGGTAGCGCTCGACGTTGAGGACGGCGAGGTCCTCGCTGATGTCCATCAGCTCGCGGACCTCGGCGACGGACTTGTCGCGCAGGACCCCGATCAGCTGCTCGGCCTGGTCGAGCATGCGTGGCTCGGTGGCCTTCTTCGTCGGCAGCTTCGACTCGTAGTCCAGCGACTTCGCCGGCGACAGCAGCGTCAGCATGGGTGCTTCGTCTCCACGATCGGCGTCCAGGGAGGGCCCTCCACGGTACGACGCGCGCCGGTCCGGTGGTCGGTGTCGTGCCTAGGGTGGACGCTCGGCGCGGGAGGCGAGGGCCATGGCGAGGAGCTGGCAGCTGACGATCTACTGCAAGGACGCTGCGCCGCAGATGGCGTTCTGGTGCGAGGTGCTCGGCTACGTCGAGCAGCCCGTTCCGGACGGCTTCGCCACGTGGCAGGACGCGCTGCGGGCGTTCGGCTTCCCCGAGGACCGCATCTCGCCCGACCAGGCCGGGGCCATCGTGGACCCCGATGGCGTCGGTCCGCGGATCTTCTTCCACCAGGTGCCCGAGGACAAGCCGGACCAGATGAACCGTCTGCACCTCGACGTCCAGGTCAGCGCGCGTGAGGACAGTGACGAGGTCCGGATGGAGAAGCAGGACGCCGAGGTTGCGCGACTCGAACGTCTCGGAGCCACGGTCCTGCGGCGGGTCGAGGACATCGGGCAGCACTGGGTCGTCCTGCGCGACCCCGAGGGCAACGAGTTCTGCGTGACCTGACCGTTGTACGCGTGTGCAGTCGACTGTACACTTGTGCAGTTCCCTGCACGGAGACACGACCCTGCCCCAGGACGACCGCACGGCGAAGGCGCGCTTGCGCGATGCCGCGATCGAGCTCGTCGCGGCGTACGGCGCCGACGGGCTGACTGCCCGTGCCGTCGCCGAGGCAGCCGACGTCTCGCCCGGTCTGGTCACGCACCACTACGGCTCGATGGACGGCCTGCAGGCGGCCTGCGACCACCACGTCGCGGCACTCGTGCGTGAGGCCAAGCAGGACGCGATGGCACAGGGCGCCGCGCTCGACCCGCTGGCGGCGCTGCGTGACGGGGGCACGACCCACCTGCTGCGGTACCTCGCCCGACGGCTGGGGCAGGACGCGCCGCCCGTCGCCGACCTCGTCGACGAGCTCGTCGATGACGCCGAGGCGTACCTCGCGAAGGGCGAGGAGACCGGGCTGATCCAGCCGACGGACGACCCGCGCGGCCGCGCCGTGCTCGTCGTCGTCTGGTCGCTCGGCGGACTGGTGCTGCACGAGCACCTCCACCGACTGCTCGGCGTCGACCTCACCGACCCGGACCTCGCCGAGAACCCCGCGTTCGGCAACTACGCCAGGCCCGTCGCCGAGCTGTACGGCAACGGGCTGCTCACTCCTGGCTTCGCCGCGCAGCTGCGCGAGAGCCTCGCCGCCATCCCCACCGCCTGAGCGGTGACCGGAAAGGACAGATCGTGACCGCACCCGCGATCCACACCCAGGGCCTGACGAAGCACTACGGCGACTTCCCGGCGCTGGTGGACCTCGACCTGGAGGTGCACCGCGGGGAGGTCTTCGGCTTCCTCGGCCCGAACGGCGCCGGCAAGTCGACGATGATCCGCACGGTCCTCGACGAGATCCGGCCGACCCGGGGCAGCGCGACCGTCCTCGGCATGGACAGCCACGAGCAGTCCGTCGAGATCCGCCGGCACATCGGGTACGTCCCGGGCGACCTGGCGATGTACCCCAACCTCACGGGTCGAGACACGCTGCGGTACTTCGCCAACCTTCGCGGCGGGGTGGACGAGGCGCACGTCGACGAGCTCGCCGAGCGGCTCGAGGCCGACCTCGACAAGAAGGTCGGTGACCTGTCGACCGGCAACCGCCAGAAGGTCGCGCTGATCCAGGCGTTCATGCACCGGCCGGACCTGCTGCTGCTGGACGAGCCCAACAGTGGGCTCGACCCGCTGATGCAGCGCCAGCTCCAGCAGATGATGCGTGAGGCCGTCGCCGACGGTCGCACCGTCTTCCTGTCCAGCCACACCCTGTCGGAGGTGGAGCGCGTCGCCGACCGGGTCGGGATCATCCGGCACGGCCACCTCGTCGCCGTCGAGCGGGTCGACGTCCTGCGCGAGCGCGCCATCCGTCGCATCGAGCTGGTCTTCGACGAGCCGGTCGACCACACCGTGTTCGAGCGCGTCGAGGGTGCCCGCGACGTCAGTGCCCTGAACGGTCGCGTCACGTTGTCGTTCGACGGTGACATGCCGTCGTTGCTGCAGACCGCGACGTCGGTCGGGGCCCTGCGCGACATCTCCACCCACGAGGCCGACCTCGAGGAGATCTTCCTCACCTACTACCGCGACGAGGAGGTGGTGGGCTGATGTCCGCCCTGCCGATCACCGTCCGTGCCGTCCGCGACCGCTGGGTCGGGATGGTCGTCGCGATCGCCTCGCTCGGGCTGATGCTCGTGTTCGCCATGTTCGCCTACGCCGAGGTCGACCTCTCGATCTACACCAACCTGCCGGAGGCGATGCGCTCGATCATGGGCATCCCGGCCGACGCCGACGCGGCCAGCCTCGCGTACAACGTCATGCTCGGGACCATGTCGGCGCTGACGCTCGGCGGCCTGGCCGTCTCGTACGGCGCGAGCGCCATCGCGGGCGAGGAGCGCAACGGCACGATCGGGCTGCTGCTGGCCAACCCCCGGTCGCGCACCCAGGTGCTGGTCGCCAAGACGATGGCGCTGCTGGCCCTGGTCGGGCTCGGTGGTCTGGCGCTGTGGGGTGCCGGCCTGCTCGCACCGGAGCTGCTCGGCGCCGACGTCGGGTCGAGCCACGTCGGTGCGATGGTCCTGCACCTGACGCTGTTCGCGCTGTTCCACGGCTTCCTCGCCCTGGCGATCGGCGCGTGGACCGGACGGCGGGGCATCGCGTCGGCCATCCCGGCGGCCGTGCTGACGCTGTCGTTCCTGCTCGTCGGGGTGTTGCCGCTGCTCGAGGCGACGGAGGGCCTGGTCGGCTTCATCCCGTGGGACTGGTTCGACGGGAGCCAGCCGCTGCTCAACGGCGTGGCCTGGGACGACGTGGCCCGCCTCGCCGGCGGCGTCGGCGTCCTGTTCGCCGTGGCGCTGGTCGGTGTCCGGCGGCGGGAC